>JAQCFL010000113.1 GCA_027619375.1 Verrucomicrobiota bacterium
GGTCCGGGGCGGGGGAGGGGACGGGGGGTGACGATGACCGGGCCACCAGGGATGGGACGTGGGAGGGGCCGCGGGGTGACCACGACTGGTCCGGGATGGTGGGGAGCATAGCCGACGGCCGGGGCGCAGTTGGCGAGGAGGAGGGCGAGGCTCCCGGCACCGGCGAGGCCGACGGAACGCAGAAGCTTGGAGGTGGAGCGATTGGAGTGTGTTTTCATGTGTGTATTGTGGTTGGTCCTCCCCAAGACGAACGGCGGGAGACGGTATGCACCGGGGTTGAGGTGCCGTATTGGAGGAAGGTTCCGAAGGCGGCAGGGTGGGGCCGGGCTGTGAATAAGTGCCCGGGCCCGGTGCTGAACTTGATGTCTGTCGGGGCGCGGGAAGGCCTTATTTCACCCTGAGGCGAGGTGGCCCTTTACAAAGGGTCGGGGGGTTGGCAGTACCACTGAAATTTAGCCAAACTGCATGCCGAAAGACGAAAGTATCCATAAAATTCTCCTGATCGGGGCGGGACCGATCGTCATCGGGCAGGGTTGCGAGTTCGACTACTCGGGCACCCAGGCCTGCAAGGCTCTGGCGGAGGAGGGATACGAAGTGGTCCTGGTGAACTCGAATCCGGCCACAATCATGACCGATCCGGAGTTCGCGGATCGGACCTACATCGAACCGATCACGCCGGAGGTGATCGAGAAGATCATCATCAAGGAGAGGCCGGACGCCCTCCTGCCGACGCTGGGTGGTCAGACCGCGTTGAACGCGGCGATGGATCTCTTCAAGTCCGGGGTGCTGGCGAAGTACGGGGTGCGGATGATCGGGGCGAATGCGGAGGCCATCGACAAGGGGGAGGACCGCTTGTTGTTCAAGGAGGCGATGCTGAAGATCGGTCTCGACCTGCCGCAGTCCGGAGTGGCGCACACCATGCAAGAGGCGCGGGTCATTGCGGAGGAGATCGGCACGCTTCCGCTGATCATCCGTCCGGCCTTCACGCTCGGCGGGAGCGGTGGGGGGATCGCCTACAACAAGGAGGAGTTTGAAACGATCGTGGCGCGGGGTCTGGACCTTTCGCCGGTCTCGGAAGTGCTTGTCGAGGAGAGCCTGCTCGGGTGGAAGGAATACGAGATGGAGGTGATGCGGGACTGCGCGGACAACTGCGTGGTGATTTGTTCCATCGAGAACCTCGATCCGATGGGGGTGCACACGGGGGATTCCATCACCGTGGCACCGGCGCAGACGCTGACGGATCGGGAGTATCAGATCATGCGGGACCAGTCGTTTGCCTGCATCCGGGAGATCGGGGTGGAGACGGGCGGTTCGAACATTCAGTTTGCGGTCGATCCGGAGACGGGACGGATGATCGTGATCGAGATGAACCCGCGGGTTTCGCGTTCCTCGGCGCTGGCCTCGAAGGCGACGGGATTTCCGATCGCCAAGATCGCCGCGAAGTTGGCGGTGGGCTTCACGCTGGACGAGCTGCGCAACGACATCACGCGCGAAACGCCGGCCAGCTTTGAGCCGACCATCGACTATGTGGTGACGAAGGTGCCGCGCTTCACCTTTGAGAAGTTTCCGACGGCGGATCCGGTATTGACGACGCAGATGAAGTCGGTGGGCGAGGCGATGAGCATTGGCCGGACCTTCAAGGAGAGTTTGCAGAAGGCCTTGCGCTCGCTGGAGACGGGACGCTTTGGACTGGGGTTTGACGGGAAGGATCCGAAGGCGCCGACGCGCGAGGAGATCGAGCGGAAGCTGCACGTGCCGAATGCGGAGCGGATTTTCTGGCTGAAGGTGGCCTTTGAGCACGGCTGGTCGGTGGAGGATGTCTTCGAGGCCACGCAGATCGACCGCTGGTTCCTGGAGCACATCAGTGAGATTGTTTCGGAGGGTGAGAATCTGGCGGAGCTGGACCTGCGGAAGGCGAAGCGGCTCGGGTTTTCCGACCGGCAGATCGCCCTGGCGCGGGGCGAGTCGGAAGACAGGGTGCGGGAGATGCGCAAGGGAATCGGATTGGTGCCGACGTATCGGTTGGTGGACACCTGTGCGGCGGAGTTTGAGGCCTTCACGCCCTACTTTTACTCGACCTACGGTGACGAAAACGAGGCGCGGGAGTCGGACAAGAAGAAGATCGTCATTCTTGGTGGCGGGCCGAACCGCATCGGGCAGGGCATCGAGTTCGACTACTGTTGTGTGCACGCCTCCTTTGCCTTGAAGGAGCTGGGGTATGAGACGATCATGGTGAACTCCAATCCGGAGACCGTCTCGACCGATTACGACACGAGCGACAAGCTCTACTTCGAGCCGCTGACTCTGGAGGATGTGTTGAACATCTGCGATCAGGAGAAGCCGGATGGAGTGATCGTGCAGTTTGGCGGGCAGACGCCGCTGAATCTGGCGGCGGATCTGAAGCGGCACGGGGTGCCGATCGTGGGGACCTCGCCGGAGTCCATCGAGCTGGCTGAGGACCGGAAGCATTTTTCCGTGCTGCTGGATCGTCTGGGGTTGAAGCAAGCCGAGGCGGGGACCGCGATTTCAGCGGATGAGGCGGTGGCGGTGGCGGATCGGATCGGCTACCCGGTGTTGGTGCGGCCATCCTTCGTGCTGGGCGGGCGGGCCATGATGATCGTCTATTCGGATGACGAACTGCGGCGCTACATGCGCGAGGCGGTGGACGTTTCGCCGAATCGTCCGGTCTTGGTGGATCGCTTCCTTGAGGCGGCCACGGAGGTGGATGTGGATTGTATTTCGGACGGCGAAACGACGGTGGTGGGTGCCATCATGCAGCACATCGAGCAGGCCGGGATTCACTCCGGTGACTCGGCGTGTGTGATCCCGCCCTACAGCCTTGAGCAGTCGATGCAGGATCAGATCGAGCTGGCCGCGAAGGCGTTGGCGAAGGAGTTGAAGGTGATCGGCCTGATGAACATTCAGTTCGCGGTGAAGGACGGGGAGCTTTACGTGATCGAGGTAAATCCGCGGGCCTCGCGGACGGTGCCGTTTGTTTCCAAGGCGATCGGAGTGCCACTGGCGAAGCTGGCGGCGAAGATCATGGTGGGCGAGAAGCTGGTCGACATGGGCTTCACGGAGCGGATCATCCCCCCTTACTTCTGCGTGAAGGAAGCCGTCTTCCCCTGGCCGCGTTTCCCGGGCATCGACATCGTGCTGGGGCCGGAGATGAAATCGACGGGTGAGGTGATGGGGATCGATGAGGACCTGGGGATGGCCTATGCGAAGAGCCAGATCAGCGCCTTCAACCCCCTGCCCACGGCGGGCAACGTCTTCGTGTCGGTGAATGATCGGGACAAGGAGGAAGCGGTGGAGATTGCGCAGGATTTGGTGGGACTGGGTTTCCAGATTTATGCCACCGGGGGGACCTTCCGGAAATTCAAGGACGCCGGGGTGCCCTGCCAGCGGCTCTACAAGCTTGCGGAGCAGAAGCGGCCGAACGTGTTGGACATGATGAAGAACGGGGAGATCGATTTCATCATCAACACGCCCAGCGGCCATGAGTCGCGGGCCGACGAGGTGACCATCCGGAGTGGTGCGGTGGCCTGCAAGATCAGCCACTGCACGAACCTATCCGCCGCGGAGGCGACGGTGAGGGCGATTCGATCGTTGCAGCAGCGGGAGCTGACGGTGACGCCGCTGCAGGATTTTCATCCGAAGGGGTAGGAGGGCGCGCTGGGATCTGGTCCCCGGTCATGGCGGCGTGATTGTCAGCCCACTCCGTATTGCTCAGGAGAACAGTTTTTGGCGGGGAATCCTCGATTTATCAGGGCTCTCCGCCCTGCCATGCCCGGGTTCACCTTCCAGGGAAAGAGGCACGTCGCGAACCATCATCCCCATGATTCCGGATAGTTCGCTCATCCGGGGAGCCTCCTTTCTGGCTCATCGACCGTTCGCGACCTTTTCTGCTGCATTCCCGGTGTCGTTCTCTACGGTTCGATGCTCACGCGGGTCTGGAACCGGAAGTCCTCGCGACCAGGGAATTCTTGCAAGCTCAAGCAGAACGGACGCATTCTGCCTGCTCCGCGAGCGGAGGGCGTGTCGGGCCAGCCGACCAGACCCGAAACACACGGAATGAGGATCCGCATCTCCCCCATGAAGTCAGGAAACCGAGCCGGCACCACCTTGCTCCTTGTTGTCGCGGCGCTGAGTGGTCTTGCCCTCGCGGTCGCCTCAGGGGGTGTCCCCGGCGTAGTGATCAACGAGGTGCATCACGACTCCGATCCGAAGACCGAGCGGGCGGAGTTCGTCGAACTGTTCAACGCGGGCGCGACGAGCGTCGATCTCTCCGGCTGGCAGCTCAAAGGGGTGGGAAGCCACACCTTCCCGGCCGGCACAAGTCTGGGTTCCGGCCAGTTTCTGGTGGTCGCCGAAGACATTGCAACGATGCAGTCAAAGTTCGGCGTCACCACCACGCACCAGTATGCCGGCGGTCTGGATAGCGATGCGGAACTGTTGCGCCTGCTCGACGGAGCGGGGACCGAGATCGATCGTCTCGACTACAAGTCCGGTTTTCCATGGCCGACCGCCGCACGTGGCGCGGGCGCGTCGATGGAACTGCTGCACCCGGCGCTGGACAACGATCTTGGCGGGGCGTGGCGCAGTTCGGCGGGTCCTCCGACTCCCGGGGCGGCCAACAGCGTTCTTGCGATCACCGCAAGTGCGGCTCCGCCCGCGATCCGGCAAGTCAGCCATTTGCCGGTGCAGCCGGGGGTCGGGCAGGAAGTCACGATCACCGCGAAGGTCACTGATCCCGACGGTGTCGCGGCGGTCACCTTGAGCTATCAGCTTGTCAGTGCGGGGAGCTACATCCGCAAGAGCGACGCCACCTACGGCGCGACCTGGACCGAGCTCCCGATGCTCGACGCCGGGACCGGTGGCGACGCGTTCGCCGCGGACGACATCTACACCGTGACAATACCGGCGGCGCTGCAGGTGCACCGCCGCCTGGTGCGTTACCGGATCACCGTGCGGGACGCGGGCGACAACACCGTCCGGGTTCCCTACGCCGACGACGAGAGTCCGAACTTCGCCTACTTTGTCCATGGCGGCGTGCCGGCCTGGAGCGGCAGCGACCACCCGGGAACGACTCGGCCGCAAAGTGTCCCCGCGGAGGTGATGGCGGACTCGCTGCCGGTCTATCATTTGATCGCCAACTCCACCGACGTGACCAACAGCCAGTATATCGGCGGCTACGACGGTGTGCGCATGTGGGGGACGATGGTCTATGACGGAGTCGTTTACGACCACATCCAGTTTTACAACCGCGGCGAGGCCTCCACCTACCGCAGCGGCAAGAACAAGTGGCGCTTCAAGTTCAACCGGACGCGGGACTTCGAGGCGCGGGACATCCACGGCAAGCGCTACAAGACCGACTGGAAGACCTTGAATTTCAACGCCTGCGCCTCGCCGTGGATTCCGGTCAACCGGGGCATGGCGGGCTTTGACGAGGCTGTTCCGCAGCGGCTCTACCAACTCGCCGGAGTCGTCAGTTCGAACACGCACTGGGTGCATTTCCGCGTGGTCGACGAACGCAGCGAGGCACCCGCGGATCAGTATGCGGGCGACCTTTGGGGATTGTATCTTGCGGTCGAGCATCCGGACGGGCGCTTCCTGACCGAGCACGATCTTCCGGATGGAAGCACCTACAAGATTCAGGGCGGCGTGGGCGACAAGAAGAACCAGGGGCCGACCCAAAGCGTCGACTCCTCGGACTGGACCTCGTTCTGGAATGACAGCGCCAGCCTCCTCAGCGTCCGCTGGTGGCGGGCGAAATTCGACCTCGACAGCTTTTATGGGTTCCGCGCCATCAACCGCGCCACCGGCAACGTCGACCTGCGCGACGAGACCAACTACTACATGTATCATCACCCGAGCGGGCGCTGGCACGTGATTCCCTGGGACCTCGACATGATGTATATCCCGGAGACGCACTGGAGCGGTGTCATCCGCGCCGACACCTGCCTCGACCATGGGGCCATCAACATCGAGTTCAAAAACCGCTGCCGCGAGCTCGCTGATCTGTTGTTCTCCGACAGGGGCCGCCATGGGGGGCAGGCCGCGCAGGTGGTCGAGGAGTTCGCCTCGGTCCTGAACCCGCCGGGGGTGGCCTTGTCGATGGTCGACGTTGATCAGTTCATGTGGAACCACAATCCGCGCACCGCGGGCGACCACCTCGGGCAGTGGTATGTCACGCCGAAGAGCCAGGGGCAGCGTGGCGGGACCTGGGAGCGCACCCTGCCGACACCCGACCATGAGGGATTCCAGCAGAACATGATCGACTACATGTACGACACCCCGCGCGGTGGTGCATTCGCGGTGGGCGACGGTGACGAGCGCGGTTACGGATTCGGCTATCTCTCGATGGAAGCCGCGGACAGCGCCATCCCCGACCAGCCGACGATCTCCTACAGCGGCATGGCGGGCTTCCCGCTTGACGGGCTGCGCTTCACCAGCAGCGCGTTCTCCGATCCCGGGGGCGCGGGGACATTCGCATCGATGCAGTGGCGTGCCGGCGAGATCTCCAACCCGGCCACCTCCGGCTTCGTGGCCGGCGAGCCTTGGGTCTATGAGGCGGAAGGGAGTTGGGACAGCGGCCAGATTACGACCTTCGCGGAGGAGATCACGCTGCCGGTCGGCGTGCTGCGCACGGGACACACCTACCGGGTGCGGGTTCGGCACTTCGACGCCACCGGGCGGGCGAGCCACTGGTCGGAGCCGCTTGAGTTCACCGCCACCCTGCCGGATCTTTCCACCTACCTTGGAGGCTTGGTGATCACGGAGGTCATGTATCATCCCTCCGATCCCACCGCCGCCGAGTTCGCGGCCGGCTTCACGGACGACGATGATTTCGAGTATATCGAATTGCGCAACGTCGGGCCGGTTGCGCTGGATCTCGCCGACCTGCGCCTCACCAGGGGAATCGACTTCGATTTTCTCGGGTCGGCTGTCACGAGTCTTGCTCCCGGGGAGTTCGTCCTTGTCGTATCGAACCGTGCTGCAATCGAAATGCGCTATGGCCTCGGGCTCCCGATCGCCGGCGAGTGGGAGAGCACCGACAAGCTCGACAACGGCGGCGAGCAACTCAAGCTCTCCTTCGGGGCGGGCGACGCGATCCGCGACTTTGTTTACGACGACGTGGCCCCATGGCCCACGGAGCCCGACGGGACGGGAGCTTCCCTCACCCTGAGTGATCCGTTTTCGGTGCCGGACCACGCACTGGCCACAAACTGGCAGGCCAGTTCCTTCCCGCAAGGCACCCCCGGGGTCGATGATCCCACCGGCCCGTTCGCCGAGTGGATGGCCGCCCGCAACGCCACCGATCCTGACGCGCCTTTTGGCACCTCGTCGCTGTCGCACCTGCTCGCTTACGCGGTGGGGGCCGATCTCGCCGTGGTCCCCGGGGCCGCCCTGCCCTCGGTTGCGCGGGTGGAGGATGGCGGCATCGTCTATCCCGCGCTTCGCTATCGCGTCCGGCAGGACGGCAGTGAGATCGCCTACTTCGTGGAGGTATCGGAGGACCTTGTGTCCTGGAAGAGCGGCGGGGCGCACACCACGCAGGTTGGTGCCCCCGAGGACAACGGCGATGGCACGGTCACCCTCACGGTCCGTTCCCTCCAACCGGTCGCCTCCAGGCCGAATCAGTTCCTGCGCCTGCGGGTCGCCCTGCCTGGCATGGGGACCAGCCCCTTCGCGGCGTGGATGAGCGCCCGTGGCGCCACCGATCCCGACGCGCCCTTTGGCACCTCGTCACTGTCGCACCTGCTCGCTTACGCGGTGGGGGCCGATCTCGCCGTGGTCCCCGGGGCCGCCCTGCCCTCGGTTGCGCTGGTGGATGATGGCGGCACCGTCTATCCCGCGCTTCGCTATCGCGTCCGGCAGGACGCCAGCGAAATCGTCTACTTCGTGGAGGTATCCGAGGACCTCATGCTCTGGCAAAGCGGCGGGGCCCACACCGTCCAGGTTGGTGTGCCCGAGGACAACGGCGACGGCACGGTCACCCTCACGGTCCGTTCTCTCCAAGCGGTCGCCTCCAGGCCGAATCAGTTCCTGCGCCTGCGCGTCATCCTCGCTCCCTGATCCGACACCGTTGCCGGCCCTGGAGAAGAAGGCTGTGCCGGGACAGGGATGGCGGGATGGACTCCCGGGGGCCAATTGCGGGCTGGAAGCCCACACCACTTTGAGGTGGAGGCAGTCCATGGTTGCCAAAGGGGGGGAATCCCGTTGAACTCGGGGCATGGCGACAGCGTTTGAAATGGAAGGGAAGGTGAAGGTGATCTTGGACACGCAGACCTTTGCCAGCGGGTTTTCGAAGCGGGAATTCGTGGTGGAGGTGGAGGACGGGAAGTTTCCGCAGATGATCAAGTTCGAGGCGCTGAAGGAGAAGGCCAACATGCTGGAGAATGTGGCGGTGGGGGATGCGGTGAAGGTGAATTTCGACATCCGGGGAAGCGAGTATAATGAGCGCTTCTATGTGAACCTGAACGCGTGGAAGATCACGAAGCTGGACGGAACGTCCTCGGGCGGGTCATCAGGTGGGTCATCAGGTGGGTCATCTGGCGGTGGGGCGCCTCCCGTTTCAGATGGGCCGCCGGCGGGATCGAATGACGCCTACTTTGATGATCAGCCGGATGCGGATGACGATATTCCGTTTTAGGGTGCCTTTCTCCACGTCCCGTGAGAAATCCGGGTTAGGGTCGGCAGTGACGGGGGTTGTGAAGCGGGCGGGACGCCCACGCTCCCCTGACTCTATTTGAACTTGGAGCTTTCGATGAAGTCGTACCAGTCTTTTTCGAAACCCTCGTCGTCCTCGTAGCCGTAGGTGATGAGGAGGAGTTCCTTGGTGATTTTCTTGCCGTCCCGGGCGGCACCGACGAGTTTGCGGTAGTTGGCCTGGCGTTCGTCGGTGCTGACAAGGAAGTAGGTGAGGGCGAAGATGTAGCCGGAGGTCTTGGGGGAGAGGGTGATGATCTCGGCGGTGGTGACGGTGTTGAGTGAGGCGCGCTCATCCTTCTTGCACATCTTGCGCAGGATGGCGGGCCAGGGATCTTCGGGGCCGAGGACGCCGCCCTTGATGATTTCGGCCTTGTCGGCGTTCTTGTAGTATTCCTGGAAGTCGATGTAGCGGTTGAGCGGGTCGCTGTAGTTGCGCGTGATGCGGCAGGAGCGGAGGTTGGTATCGCTCCAGCCATAGCGCTTTTGATCGACTTCGAGGAGTTGGTCGTAGGCGTGACCGGAGCCGACGAGATAGACCGTGAAGCGGAAGGGTTCCGTGTCGGAGCCTTTGGCGCCGGAGGGGGTGCGGAATTCGTTTTTGGTGAAGTCTTCCTCCAGGCCGGTGAGGATCTCCTGCGATTTTTCCCAGACATCCTCACCGTTCTGTTTGGCGGGGTCGGTTCCGGTGTCGTGGGTCCGGAGCATGAAGTGGTCGGTGTCCCGTTCCTTCCACTTGATGTCGGGGAAGTGCTGCATTTGCGCCCCGGCGTGCCCGGCGAGGAGGAGGGTGCCGAGGAGAGTGGTCAGGTTGGTCATAGCGGCCGAGCCTAGGCCCCTGATTTCGGGTTGGCAATCTTCCGGTTGAGATTCTGCTTTCTCTGACGCGGAGGCTGCTATAGACTTCGGGGTTAGCAACCGGAACCCATTATGTTAAAGGAATTCAAGGAATTTGCCTTCAAGGGCAATCTCATAGACATGGCAGTCGGCATCATCATTGGTGTTGCCTTTGGAACAGTGGTGAAATCGCTCGTGGACAATGTCTTCATGCCGCCCTTGGGCAAGATGATGGCGGGGGTCGATTTTTCGAAGCTCAAGATCGTCATGCAGGATGGCGTGGCGGAAGTGAAGAACGAGGCCGGGGAGGTGGTCACGCCCGCAGTTGCGGAAGTGGCGATCAACTATGGCCAGTTCATTCAGGACTTTGTGTCCTTCGTCATTCTGGCGCTCGTCGTCTTCATCGTCATCAAGAAGGTGATCGGGGCGATGCAAAAGAAGGAGGAGGTCGCCCCGGCGGCACCGCCGAAGCAGGAAGTGCTCCTGGAGGAGATCCGCGACTTACTCAAGAAGTAAGGCGGGGATCATTCCGAAAATTTGGGCTTCCCGTTCCATTGCGGACGGGAGGCTTTTTATGGGGAATGGGGGGTGTGGCGGGGTAGTGGGGGGAGCGGAGGTCGAACGGCCGGACGGCGCGGAGCGACCGTCCCCTACCGTTGGCTGGGAGGGTTGGAGGGGGGGGCTTGCATCTGTGGGGGGGA
>JAQCFL010000114.1 GCA_027619375.1 Verrucomicrobiota bacterium
GGAGGGCGCTTTGGGCTTCCGAACGAAATATGGGGCGCTGCTGGCAGCGCTGCTGCTGCCGGGAGGGGTGGTCGCGGCGACGGCGGGGGAGGAGTTTGAGAGGGAAATCGTGCCGCTGCTGGAGGAGTATTGCTATGACTGCCATGGAGATGGGACGAGAAAGGGAGACCTCTCGCTGGACGAGTTTTCGAGCGTCGAGGAGCATTTGAAGGATCACGAGTTGTGGTTGGCGACTTGGAAGAACGTGCGGTCGCAGGTGATGCCGCCTTCCAAGAAGCCGCAACCGGGGGATGAGGAGCGGCGGCAGTTGTTGCGGTGGATCGAGCGGCGGATCTTCGAGCTGGATCCCGACAATCCGGATCCGGGACGGGTGACGATCCGGCGGATGAACCGCATGGAATACAAAAACACGATCCGGGATTTGCTGGGGGTGGACTTTGAAGTGGAGGACAGCTTTCCGCCGGACGACACGGGGTATGGATTCGACACGGTGGGCGAGGTGCTGTCGATATCGCCCCTGTTAATGGAGAAGTATCTGGAGGCTGGACAAGTCATTGCCCACCAAGCGCTCCCGAAAGACGGGGCGGAGACGCCGGAGCACCGGATCGAGGCGGGGGATCTGCGGCAGAAGGGCAAGGAGAGCGAGACGGGGCGGCAGATGGAGTTCGAACGGGACCACACCGTGGAGGCGGTGCGGGAGTTGGAGCACGGGGGCAGGTATCGGGTGATCCTGGAGTTTCAGGTGGGGGGATCGATGGAGGCGACGGGGAACACGGCGACGGCGGTGTTGTTGGCGGATGGCAGGGAACTGAAGCGGCAGAAGGTGGGCTGGGATTATCGGAAGTCGATCAAGCTGGAGGCGGAGCTGGATCTGGGGAAGGGACGGCGGAGTTTCGGGGTGCATTTGATGCCGGGGGATCCGCCGTTGAAGGGGGAGGAGCGTCTGGCCTTGGAGGTGCGGAGCCTGACGGTGCGCGGGCCGCTGGATGGTGGATGGCGGCGCTATCCGGAGAGCTACAAGAACATCCTTTTTGAGGGGCCGGCGAAGGACGATGAGGCTTCGCGGCGGGAGTATGCGAAGCGGATTTTCCAGCGTTTGGCGAGCAGGGCCTTTCGTCGTCCGGCGGGGGAGGGGACGGTGCGGCGATTGGTGGACATGGCCATGGAGGAGGATGGGCGGGAGGGGATGTTGTTCGAGGATGGGATTCGTTATGCGCTGGGTGCGCTGCTGGCCTCGCCGCGGTTTTTGTTCCGGGCGGAGGTGCAGGCGGAGCCGGACAATCCGGAAAAGGTGGTGCCGCTGGACGAGTATGCGCTGGCTTCGCGGCTGTCGTATTTTCTGTGGAGTTCGCTGCCGGACGAGGAGTTGTTTCGCCTGGCGGGAGAGGGGAAGCTGCGGGGAAATCTGCGTGGGCAGGTGGATCGGATGTTGGCGGACCGGAAGGCGCGGCGCTTTGGGGCGGATTTCACCGGGCAGTGGCTGCAGGCGCGGGACATGCAGGGGGTGCACATCAATGCGAAGGAGATTCTTGGGATGCCGCGACGAGACGCGGAGCAGGTGTTCAACATGGGGACGCGGAAAGCGATGCGGGAGGAGACGGAGCGGCTGTTCATGCACGTGCTGCGCGAGAACCGGCCGACGGGAGAGTTGGTCAGCGCGGGCTACACCTTTTTGAACGAGCGGTTGGCGAAGTTTTACAATGTGGACGGGGTGAAGGGGGAGGATTTCCGGAAGGTGGAGCTGGATGGGAAGTCGCATCGGGGAGGGATTCTCACGCAGGGGACCTTTTTGGTGGTGACCTCGAATCCGACGCGGACCTCTCCGGTGAAGCGGGGCTTGTTTGTGTTGGACAACATTCTGGGGACCCCGGCCCCGCCGGCCCCGCCGGATGTGCCGCTGTTGGAGGCCGCGAAGGTGCCGGGAGAGGGCAACCTGACGATGCGGGAGTTGATGGAGCGGCATCGGAAGGAGGCGCTTTGCAAGTCGTGCCACGCGCGGATGGATCCGATCGGGTTGGCCTTGGAGAATTTCAACGCGCTGGGGCAATGGCGGGACGAGGAGGGCGGGAAGCCGATTGATACGGCGGGGGTGCTGCTGACCGGGGAGGAGTTCAGCAATGTGTCGGAGTTGAAGAAGATTCTGGCGACCTCGCGGAAGACCGATTTCAACCGTTGTCTGACCGAGAAGCTGATGACCTATGCGATCGGGCGGGGGATGGAGTATTACGATGCGCCGGTGATCGATGGCATTGTGGCGGATGCGGACAAGGCGGGGGGTGGGCTGCGGGATTTGATCTACGGGATTGTGGAGAGTGTTCCGTTTCAACGGCGACGGGGCGATGGGAGCGCGCTGGGCGGGGAATAATTTTTGGAAAGCTGAAGTTTTCGCTGAGAATGGGGGATTTGGGACGTATAGGGGCATCATGGACGCCACGCACATTCGATTGAATCGTCGAGGATTTCTCCGGGGCCTGGGGGCTGCGGTGGCGATTCCGGCGATGGAGTCGCTGAGGCCGCTCTCGGCGGCGCCCGTCGTGGCGGGCCGGGCGGTGACGGCGAGTGGAGCGCCCCTGCGGATGGCGTATCTTTATTTGCCCAACGGGGTGAATGTGGAGAAGTGGCGTCCGGAGGGGACGGGGACGGAGTTCAAGTTTGGAGAGTCGACCTCGGTGCTGGAGCCGTATCGCGGTGACCTGCAGGTGGTGAAGGGGCTGGCGCAGTTGAATGCTGCCGCCGGTCCGGATGGCGCGGGGGATCACGCGCGAAGCAGTGCGACCTTTCTGACCGGAGTCCGAGCGCGCAAGACGGCGGGGGCGGACATCAAGCTGGGAATGTCGGTGGACCAGATGGCGGCGCGGTATCTGCAACACGAGACGCGGTTTCCCTCGCTGGAGTTGTCCTGTGACGGAGTGCGCAAGTCGGGGTCGTGTGATTCGGGGTATTCCTGCGCTTACCAGTTCAACATTTCCTGGAAGTCCGAGACGCAGCCGGTGGCACCGGAGTCGAATCCGCGACTGGTCTTCGAGCGGTTCTTCGGGTCGGGAGGGGAGCAGGAGCGGAAGGAGAGCCTGGCGCGGCGTCGCGAGGAGCAGCGTTCGGTCCTGGACTTTGTGCTGGAGGATGCGAAGGCGATGCAGAAGGAGTTGGGGCGGAATGATCAGCAGAAGCTGGACGAGTATTTGACGGGTGTGCGGGATGTCGAGCGACGCATCGAGATGGCGGAGAAGGTCGGGCCGGTGCCCGACCCCGGAGTGGCGGCCCCGCCGGAGGGGATCCCCGGAAATTATCAGGAGCACATCCGACTGATGTTCGACATGCTGGTGCTGGCCTTCAAGACCGACTCGACGCGCGTGGCGACTTACCTGCTGGCCCACGAGGGGAGCAACCGGAGCTTCAATGAGATCGGGGTGGCGGGGGGGCACCATGAGCTTTCGCACCATGCGGGGAGTCAGGCGAAGCTGGAAAAGATCGCGAAGATCGATCGGTTTTACCTGCAGCAGCTGACCTATTTCCTGGACCGGATGAAGGGGGAGCAGGATATTGACGGGCAGTCGCTGCTGCACAATTCGATGATTGTGTGGGGGAGCGGCATCGGGGACGGGAACAAGCACAATCACAACGACCTGCCGGTGATCGTGGCGGGGAATGCGGGAGGAAAATTCACCACGGGGCGGCACCTTGATGTGGGCGAGGATGTGCCGATGACGAATCTTTATTTGCGGATGTTGGAGGAGATGGGGATGCCGGAGGCGAGGGTGGGGGATTCGACGGGGATTTTGAAGGGGGTTTAGGGGAATGCGGAGTGCGGAATGGGGAAGTGGGAATGGGGGCCGCCATTCCGTCAGGGTGGCGAGCGATGTGGGGCGGGGATCCCACGGTTGATGTCCTGATCCTTATCGGCATTGCACCAATGATGATTTGGCGGGAGAGCGCGTGGACTTCGATGCACGATCAAGGAGGGATCCGGAGCGATGAGCGCGGGGTCGAGGAGCGGAGCGACGAACACCCCGGGAACAGGCGATTCGACGGAAGGGAGCACCCCGGGCAGGGGTGCCAGCAGCGGACGTTGCGCCCTCAACCTTTCGCGGTGGCTGCGACCCTTGCCAGGGTGCGGGAGCACGTGGGCCGGTTGACCGGTGGTGTCGTCGCGTTGCTCCTCAACCACCGGCTAATGGCTCGGTATCCCTCCGGGATGTGTCTAAAGATCACGGTTGAAACCATGGGCTTCGTGCCCCGACCCCTTCAGGGACCCGGAGGCCGGTTGGGAAATGGGATGGGGAGTCGGCGTGGCGGTTGGAAACCAACAGTGTTCGGCATGGCGAATGCTGAACTGGTAATAGCCCTCAATGAAAGTGAAGCCATTTCTCGCCGAGGCCACCTTCTAAGAATTTCCAACCGACAATTTCCAAATAAATTTCAAATCCAAGACCAAATCTCAACTGCTGAAGCTCGGTTCCACATCCGGAATCGCGAATGACGAGCACGAGAGTCCGAGTTGATGCCTCTGCTTCAATTCGATTTCCGACTTGGAACCTGATGTTTGGAATTTATTTGGAAATTGGCCAGTGGAAATTCACCCCCCTATCCGGACCAACCCGTCAGATTCTTAAAGCACGATCCATGCCGAACACTGTTGGTTGGAAACCGCGGCCACGTTTTGGGGGGTCAGAGGGTGGCGGCGTGGGTTTGGGCGTCGGGGAAGAAGGCGTGGAAGGCGCGGTCCAGGGAGTGGTAGTGATCGGTGAGGTCGCGGACACCGTCGGCGATGGGGGTGAGGCGGGGGGAGCGGGTGGAGACGCGGCGGAGGGTGAGGTCGATGCCGGGGATGGTGCCGTAGGATTCGAGCCAGCTTTCCTTGCGCATGCGGGGTTGGATGCGGCGGAGGTCGTCGCTGAGCCAGTCGGGGTGGCGCTCGAGGGCGTCGTGGAAGTTTGAGACGAAGTTGGGGAGGGCTTGGTCGGAGAAGGTGGACCAGTGCTGGGTGAGGAAGTGGTCGAAGAAGATGTCGACGATGATGCCGGCGAAGCGGCGGCGTTCGGGAGCGAGGAGGGCGCGGGCCTCGAGGAAGGCGGGATGCGTGTCGGTGAATCGGTCGAGGGCGCGGTGCATGACGATGCCATCGACCACCGCGTCGGGATAGGGCCCGCAGAGGCTGTCGGGGGTGCCGCGCACGAAATCGCCGAGAAGGTTTCCGATGCGGGAGGCATCGGTGGGGTGGGCGAGGAAGACGTGGGCGAGGTAGTTCAAGGGGACCGTGTTAGCGGGAATGGCGAAGGGAAGGAATGGGGAAATGGAGGACTGGAGGACTGGAGGAATGGGGAGGTTCTTGCTTGCATTGGGGGCCCGGGGGGAGTCGGGTGCGGGTTGACATGGAGAGGGAGACATCGATCTGGATCAACGGCCGCCTGTGCATACCGGAGCAGGCCGGGATCTCTCCCTTTGACCACGGACTGACGGTGGGCAACGGGGTGTTTGAGACCTTGATCGCGAGAGCGGGGACGGCCTACGCGTTGACGCGGCATTACAAGCGACTGTGTCACTCGGCGGAGGTGATGGGCTTGGCTCCGCCGACTCTGGAGGTGCTGCGGGGGGCGATCGGAGCGGTCTTGGAAGCAAATGATTGGGCGGGGACGGCGGCGCGGGTGCGGATCACGCTGACGGGAGGGGAGGCACCGCTGAGTAGTGATCGGGGAGGGAAGGGCGAGACCTTGATAGTGGCGTCGATGGTGCCGCCGGTTTACGGGGAGACGGTGGATGTGGCGATCATGCCGTTCACGCGGAACGAGACGGGGGCTTTGGTGGGGGTGAAGAGCACCTCGTATGCGGAAAATGTCATCGCCCTGGCCTTGGCGAAGAAAGAGGGGGCGGGGGAGGCGATTTTTGGGAACACCCAGCATCAGTTGTGTGAGGGGAGCGGGTCGAATGTGTTTCTCGTGCTCGACGATCACCTGGTGACACCGCCCTTGAGCAGTGGTTGTCTGGCGGGGGTGACGAGGGCCTTGGTGCTGGAGTTGTGTGCGCGGGAGGGCATCCCGGTGGATCGCAAGCCGGTGCCGTTGACGGCCCTGGCCGGAGCGGAGGAGGGTTTTTTGACCAGCACGACGCGGGAGGTGCAACCGATCGGGTCGGTGGATGGGGTGCCGCTGGGGGAAGGGCCCGGGGAGTTGACCATGCAACTGCGCACGGCCTTTCGGGAATGGGCGGCGCGAGAAGTCGATCCCTGAAGGCCGAGGCCCTCACCAGCGGCGGCGGACGCCGTATTCGTCGAAAATGGGGTTGGGGCTGACGATGGTGGCGTTGTGTTCGAGGGCTTCGCCGGCGAGAAGGCGGTCGAAGGGGTCGCGATGGTGATCGGGCAGGCGGCTGGTGCGTTCGAGGCCGGCGTTGCTTATGGGGAGCAATTCAAAGCCGTTGTTGAGGAGGGTTTCCTCGAACTCCTCACCGATGGCGTAGGGGAGACGGAGTTTGCCCAGGCCGACCTTCACGGCGATTTCCCAGGCGGTGACCGAGCTGACGAGGGGGCGGGAATCTTCGGCTTCGATGAGGGCGGCGGCGGAGTCCGGCAGCTCGGCGGAGCCGTCGAGGAACCACAGCAGGGAGGTGGTATCGAGGAGGAGGTTCATGGGAGGTGGGGGCGAGAGAAGGCCCCGGGAGCGAATCCCGGGGCCTTGCAATCAGCGGCTATGTCAGGGTCAGGGTCAGCAGGGTCTCAGCAATCAAAGGGGGTCGTCAAAGTCGTCAGCGATCCAAAAGCCGGGGCCGCGGGCTGAACCGCGTTGCGGCCGGGCGGCCTGGGCTTGGGGTGGGCGCAGCTCGGCGACGGTGCGGCCGTGCTTGGTGATGTGGAAGACTTCGCCTTCCGACATGATCTCCGCGACCAGTGAGGAAAGTCTGGTTTTTGCTTCGAAGATACCCACCTGCTTCATGAAAAGATAAACTAGTTAGACTAGTTAGAAATAGCAAGGGAAAAGTGATGATGAAGGGGAATTAGTGTTTAGAGGCCGGGCGGCGGGAGTTGGAATGGGGGGTGAAGGGAGGGTTGCGGTTGGGTGGTGAGGGGGCGGTGGAGATGGGCGATGGTTGCCGCCAGCCCTTCAGGGTGGGGAGCGGTGTGGGGCGGGGGTCCCATGGTTGAAACCATGGGCTTTGTGCCCTGTCCCCTTCAGGGACCCGGAGGGCGGAGGTCAGAGGAGAGAAGGCGGGAGACCGGGAGGGGAGGTGGGCTGCTGGAGGGACGTGGGATTAGCCGCCGACGCCTTGCAGAGGCGCCGCTATGCGGGGGGAGGCGGAGCAGAGAGGAACACCCAATGTCGAACAAGGAATGTCCAATTTCCAAGGGGGGGGGAGGGGCCCAGGTGCTAGAGCTGGTAGTACTTGCGGTAGGCGGTGGGCGACATGTGCATGACGCTGGTGAAGGCCCGGGTGAAGGAAGCGTGTTCGTGGTAGCCGAGGCTTTCGGCGATTTCGCCGACGGAAAGGGCCGTTTTGAGGAGGCGGTCGCAGGCGGAGGCGATTTTGGCGTGGAGAATGAAGCGTTTGGGGGAGGTGCCCAGGTGGGTGCGGAAGCGGCGTTCGAGGGTGCTGATGGACATGCCGGCTTCGTGGGCCAGTTTGTCGACGCTGAGGGTTTCGTTGACGTGGCTATGGACGAAGTCGACGAGATTGGCGAGGGAGCGGTAGGGGGCGGGGAGGGGGTGGCCC
Source organism: Verrucomicrobiota bacterium (assembly GCA_027619375.1). Taxonomy (GTDB): domain Bacteria; phylum Verrucomicrobiota; class Verrucomicrobiia; order Verrucomicrobiales; family Akkermansiaceae; genus JAPKDA01. Next base: position 7,702 of record JAQCFL010000114.1, read on the forward strand.
TCGCGTTGGTCGAGGCGGCGGGAGATGCCGGCGGAGCCGACGATGTTGTCCTCGTTGTCCCGGAGGGGGATTTTGGAGGTCATGCGCCACTCGATGCCGCCGGCCCGGCGGGTGATGAGCTCCATTTTGTTCATGAGGGGTTCGCCTTTTTCGCGGAGGCGGATGTCATCCCCGAGGAAGACCCGGGCGATTTCGGCGGGGAAGATGTCGGCGTCGGTTTTGCCAACAATTTCCTTGTGGGGCAGGTCGACGAGTTCGCTGAAGGCGAGATTGACGTAGATGAAGTGACTCTGGCGGTCCTTGATCCAGAACAGGACATCAGGAATGGCCTCGAAGAGGGCGAGGGCGATCTGGCCCGGGCGCAGGGAATGGACAAATTCCGAGAAGTCTCGAAGCTCATTCTTCAGACACGACGAGGAATTGGAAACGAGCGGCATGTTGCGGATTTTCGTTAAAAAGCCAGTCTAGGATCAGGTGGACCTCCAGCAACTCTTTTTGATGAAATAGCACAAAAGTCCGGGGCAAATTGTACTGGCCTGCTCCGAGGGTCGTTGCTAGCGTTCGGCACCCCGGAGGCTGTATTTCAGGGGGTATAAAAAACAAATTTGTCATGGCAGACTATTTCCCAACCGTTCCGAAGGTCACCTATGAGGGGCCGGATTCTGACAACCCTTTAGCCTTCAAGCACTACAATGCGGATGAAGTGGTGGCGGGGAAAACGATGAGCGATCACTTTCGATTCGGGGCGGCCTACTGGCACGTCATGCGCAACGGATTGGGGGATCCCTTTGGTGCGGGGACGGCGTTGATGCCGTGGGATGACGGGACGGAGTCGCTCGACAATGCCTTGAAGCGGGTGCCGGTGTTTTTCGAGTTTTTGGACAAGTGCGCGATTGACTACTATTGTTTCCACGACCGGGACATTTCCCCCGAGGGGGCGAGTTGGGCGGAGACGCATTCGAATCTGGCGCGGGTGGTGGAAGAGTTGGAAGGGGAGCAGAAGGCTTCCGGCAAGAAGCTGCTCTGGGGCACGGCCTGCCTCTTTGCGCATCCGCGCTATGCCCATGGTGCGGGGACCTCGCCAAATGCGGATGTCTTTGCCTACGCGGCGAGTCAGGTGAAGCACGCCATGGATGCCACCCACAAGCTTGGTGGCGAGGGCTACACGTTTTGGGGAGGTCGGGAAGGCTACGCGTCCCTCCTGAACACCGACATGAAGCGCGAGTTGGATCACTTGGCGGCGCTGCTGCACCTAGCGGTGGACTACAAAAAGAAGATCGGCTTCACCGGGCAGTTCTACATCGAGCCGAAGCCGCGGGAACCATCCACGCACCAGTATGATTCGGATGCGGCGGCGTGTTTGAACTTCCTGCGGGAATATGACCTGCTGGATCATTTCAAGCTGAACATCGAGACCAACCACGCGGAGTTGGCGGGGCACACCATGGAGCACGAGTTGGAAGTGGCGATCACGGCCGGAGCGCTGGGTTCGGTGGATGCGAACCGCGGGGACAAGCTGATCGGCTGGGATACCGACCAGTTTCCCACGAACATCTACGACACCACCAACATCATGCTGCGCATCCTGAAGATGGGTGGGTTCACGACGGGGGGCTTGAACTTTGACGCGAAGCGTCGGCGCGAGTCCCATGAGCCGGAGGATTTGTTCCACGCGCACATCGGCGGGATGGATGCCTTTGCGCGGGGGTTGAAGATCGCGGTGCGGATCCAGGAGGACGGGCGATTTGACGAATTTGTCACCGCGCGATACGCGTCGTTCGACAGCGGGGTGGGGGCGGAGATCGAGAGCGGGGCGACCGATTTGGAGAAGTTGGATGCCTATGCGCTGCGAATCACGCCGCCGACCTTGGCGAGTGGCCGCCAGGAGCGGCTGGAAAACCTGCTCAACGACTACCTTTGAGGGGTTGGGAGGCGTTCAATCTCTCTCCCTGAAAAAGGATGAGGCGCGGGAGAATCTCGGAAAAAACCCATTAAATCCGAAACTCCCCCGCGCCAACGCTAGCAACATAGCCCACTAGTTATCTGTATAGAGTCACCAAGGGGCCGTTTTGTTAGTTTTTTTCTTACGAAACCCAAAAAAAGTTTTGATCAGGAAATGTCCGGCACGGGAGACGGTCGGACAAAAAACCCTGAAAAGCCCTCAGCCTCCCGCGCCGGCTTGTTAACACGGCACTAAACCAACAGCATCCCTTATGCCAATCGTCCTCGGTCTTGATTCATCGACCCAAAGTATATCCGCAGTGGTTTTGAATACCACCACGGGAGTCATTGAGTGCGAGGAGGTAGTGAGTTTTGGGGGGGATCTTCCGGCCTTTGGCCAGCCCAATGGATTCATCCCGGGGGGGGAGGGTGGGGAGGTGCATGCGGACCCCTTGATGTGGTTGGAAGCCTTGGATTTGTTGTTAGAGCGTCTGAGGGGAGCGGGTTGTGATTTAAGCAGGGTTGAGGCTGTTTCGGGATCAGGGCAGCAGCATGGGAGCGTG
>JAQCFL010000115.1 GCA_027619375.1 Verrucomicrobiota bacterium
ACGAACTTGGGAGGGATCGACAAATATCTCACGCAGGTGACTTTCGTCCAAGCCAATGGGACTCCCAAGGAGGGGACGGGGTGGGAGTTTGTGGAGCTGTTCACGGCCCGGAAGAAGGGGGCGATGCGGTTTCCGTGCAGCGAGGTGGAGACGGGGTTCTGGCTGGCGCCGGAGGAGATCGATGCCTGGACGGCGCGGCGGCCGGAGGAGTTTGCGCCCGGATTTTTGGAGTGCTGGCGGCTCTGGCGGCCTGTTCGGTAGTTGCAAGGTGGGGGAAGTGGGGCGAGAATTGCCCGCCTCGTGACCGCCACCCATGCCAGACCCTCGGACCTGCTCGTCGCCGTGATGGCGGCGGTGGTCCTGCATGTGGCGCTGTTCCTGTTCTTTGTGGTGCTGATTGCGCTGAATCTGTTGAAGAAGCCGGGTCCGGGGGAAATGGCCCCGACGCCCACGCCGATGGCCACAGTGGAGATTCGGCCGGAGATGTTTGAGCGGCCCAAGCCGAAGCCGGAGCCGGTGGTGGAGGAGGAGATCGAGCAGCGGTTTGCGAAGACGAATCCGAGCCAGGCATCGGAGAAGGCTCCGGAGAACGCGGCGTTCATCGGGGAGCGGAACACGGAGGCGGCGAGTGAGTTGCCGCCGGATCCGAACGGGCCGAAGATGCCGTCGCAGGATGGGGTGGAGCCGCGGCGCGGGGATGAGTCGAACACCTTTGATTCGACTTTCACGGATGGGCAGGACGGCGAGGTTTCGTTGAAGCCGGAGAGTCCCGGGGCGCCGCCGGCGGGGGATCCTTTGTTGAAGCCGGCCGATCCGTCACTGCCGGTGGTGGATCCGGGCGAGGCCGAGGAGGAGCTGCCTCCGCCGCCATCGGGTGCGGCGGCGGAGGAGTTGATGAAGACGGAGACACAGATCCCGGTGCCGAAGAAGGAGGATGCGGAGGAGGATGATCAGGAGGAGGAGCTGTTGCCGAAGGAATCGGAGTCGAAGGCGGATGCGCAGAGCAAGAACACGGCGGGAGGGGCACCGGATTCCAAGCCAGCCGAAGAGACCCCGCCGCCGAAGGATGCGGGATTTCAGAGTGAGATCAAGAAGACCAAGCTGCGTGGATCGATCGGGCGGAAGGGGACCACCGCGTTGGATGTGGAGGATTCGGCGATCGGGCGGTATCAGGCGAAGCTGAGCAAGGCGGTGGAGCGGGAGTGGCAGATGAACTGCGTGCAGTATCGGGATCACATCACGCCGGGGGCCTTGACGATCCGCTTTTTGATCGATGCGAAGGGGAAGGTGTCGGGAGTGCGGTTTTTGCAGATGATGGAGGGTGGGGAGATCCAGCAGGGGTTCACGCTGAAGTCGATTCAGAAGGCGGACATTCCGCCGATGCCGAAGGATATTTTGGATGAGTTGAACGGGGATCCGCTGGAGTTGATTTATAACTTTTATTTTTAGGGGGGGCGGTGGACGATCGCGGCGGGATTTGGATTTTCCTGACCCCTATTTTCCACCCGACTGTAACTATTGTCCTGCCGAGTCTTTCTAAGTATAAACAGTTTCTCAACCGGAAATGAAATTCATAGGCTCTTTCATCCTCATCCTGATTGGAATCTTGGCTTTTTTAACGGATGCGTCCTACCGTTGGGAACTGCGGTTATGCCCTACGGAAGTACCCTTGACTACGCTACTGAGGGCCCGGTCGAGGTGGTGGCGGAAAGCAATCATCTGGAACGCACTGAGTGGGAGGTTAGCTACCAGAATGGCGCGTCTCTGGCTATTCCGGTCTTGGCTCATTCTCGGGGAATGATCGTTAATCCCTCAAGTCGCAGGTATGGTTACATCAGAGGCATCGTTGTAAAAGTTGAGAGCGGTAAACGGGTTGTGTTGTCGTCCAATCAGATCGCCACAATCAATAATGTTCGCGTTTGTGTGATTGAATTCTCAAAGGATGGAGCAACAATCCGTCCTTAACCCCTATTTCCAATTCAATTCACGCAATAATGAAACATCAGGTCATTTTTTACTAGTTTTGGTTGGGGTGGATAAGGGAATCTCATGCCCATTTGAAGATCCAGAATGGCCTCAGAGCGATCAGCTAAAGCTTTATTCTGAGCCCGAGCACCCAGTGCTTTTTAACGACCTGAGTCCGCGCTTCAAAGCTGACATTGGAGGAAAAGTTTACCAGCTCTCCAAGCCGGGAGTGACGGATTATTTAGTCGTCTACTTCGCTGATGGAGGTGGTTCTGTTCTGCTCAATTCCAAGGATTTTGAGAACGGCGGATCCAGTATTTTTGTGGAGAAGCTTCGGGCGAGCCATGATCTGCAGTCGAAGGTTGGATCTATAGACTTCTTTAAGGATTTAGTGATCTCGCAGTTCGGTTATAACGCTGTGATTGCTGACGACAAATTCTTGATTCGGTTCTCGGATCAATTGGAGCAATGGGTGGTCGAAGGTAGGTCAACAAAAAAGCTTTTAAGTGAGGCTTGCAAAAGCGTCATTGTCTCGCGGGATGCCCATCCCGGGGAGACCGAGGTAATAGGAAGAGTGCTCACTCGAGGAGGTTCCGTCGTTGAACTGTTCATTTCATGGCGGGAGGGTCAAAAAGGAACTGTCCGCATTGCTCGGCGAGAGGTCTATGCGGAGGGTGTGTTCAGGTTTCCGCTGGAACTTTAGAGAAAATGAGCCCAGGCGGCAACCAATGGCATTGGAATAGCGACAGCCAACCGCATTGGGCCTGCCAACCGACGAGGATGCCAAGATCGAGCGAGCTTCTTGCTACGAGAGCCCCCGAGGGTAGATCACAAAAAAGGGGTCAGTAGTATCAGATCGTTTCAAGGGATGTTTTTGTTGTTGGGGGGCTCGGAGGGCGGATGACCGGAGTGATAATGCCACGTTTGGCGAGAGGGTGGGCGAGGATTTGGGAGGGGTGTTGGCTGGGCGGAGGTGGAACAGCCGACGCCTCGCAGAGGCGCCGCTACGCGGGCGAGGAGGGCAGGCGACTAGGACCCGTCCTTCGCGGAACGCTACGGAGGGCAGGCTGGTCACGCCACGGGGTGGGAGGCGGGGCGGTTATTGGAGGGGGCTAGCGGCCGTTTTTGGACAAGGACTTTGGGTTGAAGTCGGGATTGGGGGTGTGGGGGATGACCGCCTTGGTGTCTTTCTGCCACTGTTTGAGTTCGGCGAGGAGGGCGGCGGCTTTTTCCTTGTTGGTTTTGGCGAGATCGGTGGTTTCGCCGAGGTCGTTTTTCAGGTTGTAGAGTTGGATGGAATCGTCCTCGAAGAACTGGAGGAGTTTCCAGTCGCCCTTGCGGATGACGCTGCAGGGGGTGGCCCGCCAGTAGGGGAGGTCGGTGCCGTGGACGGGGAGGACCTTGTTGTATTCCGCGCCGGCGAGGTAGAGGGGGTAGTGCCAGAAAATGGCGCGGTCAGTGAGTTGGGGCGCGTCGGTGCCGGTGAGGAGAGGCTTCCAGGATTTACCATCGACCGGTTGGTTGCCGGGGAGTTTCGCGCCGGCAAGGTCGGCGAGGGTGGGGAGGAGATCGACGCCGGTGATGGGGATGTCGGTGGTGCCGCCGGGTTTGATGGTGCCGGGCCAACTCATGCAGGTGGGGACGCGGATGCCGCCCTCGAAGAAGGATCCCTTGGCGCCCTTGAGGGGATCGCACCAGGTGACGCCGGAGTATCCGCCGTTGTCGGAGGTGAAGATGAGGAGGGTGTTTTCCTCGAGGCCCTCGTCCTGGAGCTGTTTGCGGATGCGGCCCACGCTGGTGTCGACCGCCTCGATCATGGCGGTGTAGGTGGGGTTCCATTTGCGCTTCCAGTCGCGGCCCTTGTCGAGCTTGTCCCGGTATTTGGAGACGACCTCCTTGCGGGCCGTGATGGGGGTGTGGACATCCCAGTGGCAGAGGTAGATGAAGAAGGGCTGTTCCTTGTTGTCGGTAATGTATTTGCAGGCCGCGTCGGTGAGGCGCTCGGCGACATCGATGTCGCTGTAGTAGCCGCCTTTCGTGCCGGTGCCGTTTCCGCTGGTGTCGTTGAGGTCAAAGCCCTGGCCGTCGGGTCCGAGATGCCACTTGCCGAAGTGGGCGGTATGGTAGCCGGCCGTCTTCAGGACCTCGGCGATGGAGGTGATGGACGGTTCGAGGGCATCCTTGGAGGGAAAGACCGCGTCGCCGCTCTTGTCGTTGTTGCGGGGGACGAGGAACTTCATGGCGGCCTTGCTGCCCTTGGCCTTCGTTCCGGGCGTCCACATGTCGGTGCGGGGGACATACATGCCGGAGACGAGGCAGGAGCGGGAGGGCATGCAGTTCGAGGCTCCGGGATAGGCCGAGCTGAATTCCATGCCGGCGGCGCGAAGTTTGTCGATGTTCGGGGTTTCGTAGAACTCCGCGTCATGGAAGCCGACATCGGCCCAGCCGAGATCATCGGCCATGATGAAGACGACATTTGGTGGTGCGGCGGGGAGGAGCGGGGCGAGGAGGAGGGTGCTGAGGTAGAGGAGGGCGTTGAGGGGCGGGCTGGATTTCATGGTGGTCTTGGGGCGCGGTTGCCATTCAGTGAAAATTTGACCCCAGCGGGGAGCATGATTTTCGCCTTTGGACCGGAATTCGGTTGAAATCGCGATCTTGCGTGGAGTGTCGGAGTCTGCCACAGATGGCGGCGGGCGGAGGGAGGAGTTCTTCGGGGCTTTCCGGGCCATCCGCCCACCGCATCCCCAAGTCTCCATGTTACCGAATCTCAGCTCAATATTTGCGTCCGCCGGCGCTCCTCCGCTCGTTCTGGCCACGGCGATGGAAAGCGTTTGGTCGTTTTTTGCGACGGGAGGGCCGTTCATGGTGGCCATCGTGGCCTGTTCGCTGGTGGCTTTTGCGGTGATCGTTTTCAAACTGCGGACGCTGACCCAGGAGCGGGTCGTGCCGGCCCGGTTGGCAGGGGAGGTGGAGCGGATGGAGGAGTTCCTCGGGGCCGGTTCGCTGGGGCAGTTGGAGGATGAATTCAGCGGGGGGCAGACCTCCCTGGCGCGGCTGTGTGCGATCGCCCTGCGCAAGTCGGGTCTGCCGCGCGGCGAGGTGCAGCTGGTGGTGCAATCCAGTGCGCGGGAAGAGGTGGTGAAAATGCACTCGGGGCTGCCGGTGCTGGAGGTGATCATCAACATCGCGCCGCTGCTGGGCCTGCTGGGAACGGCGAGTGGACTGGCCCTGGTGTTTCGCGATCTGGGAGCGGCGGCGAACCATGCGGAGATCGCCAAGGGGATTTTCATGGCGCTGAGCACGACCATCGTGGGGTTGGCGGTGGCGGTGCCGTCGGTGATTGCGCACAGTCATTTCAGCCGGAAGATCGAGACGATGGCGGCGCGCCTGGAGGTGTTGCTCAGCCACGTTATTTCGGCGACGCACGGACCCACCGCGGATCCGGAGCGTGTCAGACACCTCTGATCATTCAGGCCCATGGAGTTTTACAGCAGGAAAAAGAAGTCGTTGACGATTCCGATCATGCCCTTGATCGACATCTTCGCGATTCTGCTGATCTACTTCATCGTTTCGACGAACTTCAAGAAGCCGCGGCCGATTCTGACCATTGACCTGCCGACGGTGCGGGACATGCCGTCGGACACCATCACCGAGGAGCGGGCCGTGTTGTCGGTGGGGCAGGACGGGCGGATCACGCTGGATCAGACCGAGGTGCCGGCGGGGTTGCTGGTGGAGTGGCTGGGGGTGTTCCAGGACCAGCATCCCGGGGCGCAGTTGGAGTTGAAGGCGGACCAGGGGGTGACCTTGAAGCAGCTTTTTGGCATCTGGGACGCGTTGACTGCGGCAGGAATCGAGATTAAGGACGTGCCGGCCCGCATTCAGTTGCCGGTCCAAGGAGAAGAGTAGCCCAAGGAATGATTTTACCCATCACCCAGTATGGAAACCCGATCCTGCGGGTTCGTTGCAAGGCCGTGACGGAAGTGACGGAGGAGCTGCAAGCCCTGGCCGGCGACATGATCGAAACGATGATCGATGCGAACGGGGTTGGGTTGGCAGCGCCGCAAGTGGGACTCGATTTGCGCATGGCCGTAGTGGATGTGTCGCATGATCCGGAGTGCATCAGCTATCTGCGGGTGAATGGTCAGGATGCGGCGTTGGCTGACCTCATGCCCTTGGTGTTCCTCAACCCGGATCTTGAGTTGCTTGGGCCGAAGGAGGGGATGGAGGAGGGGTGTTTGAGCATCGAGGACATCCGGGCGAACGTGAACCGGAAGACGGAAATCAAGGGGCGCTTTGAGTTGCTTGACGGGCAGGTGTTGGAAATCGAGACGGACGGATTGCTGGCGCGGGCGATTCAGCATGAGGTCGATCACCTTAACGGGATTCTCTTCATTGATCGGCTTTCGGCGGGTGCGAAACTGGGAGTGCGGGGAAAATTGAAGCGCTTGGTGCGGGAAGGGTAAGTCGTTTTGGGGCTGTGGATTGGAGGAAACCGGAGGGGAGCGGAGGGAGGGAATGTGAATAACTCCCGCTATTTTCTAGGGTTTTTTGGGTTTTTAGGTTTACACCGGAAAAAACACCAGCAGCCTGATTGTTAACTCAACCAAGCTATGTCGTCAGATCCATTCAACAATCCCTTCGGTGGTGGAAACGGTGCTCCCGATCCCCAGAATCCCTTTCAAATTGTGAACGAGGAGCGGCCCGTGGGTGGTGCGGTGCCTTCACCATTTGAGACCGTGTCGGATGAATCGCCCTTTGGCGTGACACCCTCGGTGGCACCGAAGTCGAGCATTCCGGAACCGCGTGTTGGGGAGCAAAGAATTGGAGAGAGCAATCCGTTCCGGACTGTGCCGAAGCCGGTATCGAGGGAGGAGGCTTCTGCCCGCTCGCCGATACCGCCGTCCCGCGAGGGTGGTTTTGAAATGACGGGAATGAAAGCGGACAGCACCCCGGTGGGGAATTTGGGAGCGGCCCCTCTTGGAGGGGCGACCGAAGCGCCGAAGAGTGCCTCCCCGTTCAGCGCCGGCGCGGCGGTTGATCCTTTTGCCAGCACTCCGGCGCCGGCCCCTGTTGCAGAGCCTGCGGCCAGTGCCCCTGCGGCAGAGCCGGTGAGGCAGACGAGTGTCGAAGCGCCTGTGGCCAGGTCGGTGGTGGCCGCCTCTCCGGCGCGTCTCCCGTCAAAGCCTTCGGGTGGGGTGAATATGAAACAACTGGAATTGCGTGCCATCTTTGGAGTGGATCGTGAGCTGAGTCGTTCGGAGATGTTGCAGAAGGCCCGCGGTCTGCCCGGCATCCTGAATCTGGCCAACGTCAGCGGTCACAATCTTGAGGCCCTGGAAACTTTGAAGAGCTGCATGGACGGTTTGGGATTTGCGCCTGCGGAGGCGATCGCCCTGACCTGTCCGGACGGCCTGATCGAGTTTGTTTCCTACGGGAACACGGCGCTGGCGGTGCTGAGGGAGGGTGAGTACGGCCCGGGCATTCGGGAGACGCTGATCATCATCGCGCGGGAACTCGACCGGGAGTGATAGGTCGCGCCAATTCTGCGAAAGGGGGCGGGATGTCCGAGGCGGCTAGGGGGCCGCAGGAGGTGTTGGCGAAGGTGGTCCTGATGGGGCTTTCCGGATCCGGCAAGGCGACGGTGTTGCGGCATATGGCGCGGCGTCATGCGCACGATTCGGTGCGGGTTGGCGAGGTGGCTGGCGGCGCGGTGTATCGGACGGAGTTCTATTGGCCGGAGATGTTGGCGGATGGTCGGCGGCTGCGGGTGCGCTTGTTCGCGTTGTCGGGGCGACCGGTGTTCAATGCGGTGAGTGAGTTGCTGCTGTCGGGTTGTGACGGGCTGGTGTTCATGATAGATGTGCGACCGGAGCGGTTGGTGGAGGCGCAGGAAGCGTTTCGCGCCATGATCTTCAACGCGGGTCGGAACGGGCGGGATCTGAAGGCGATGCCGTTGGTGTTGCAGTATCATCATGCCGGGGAGTGGCCGGAATTTGATCTGGAGCGGATGGACGGGTGGTTGGGGATTGCGCCGGGGATGGTGGAGCGATTGACGACTCGCTTTCCGGGGGCGGAGGATGCAGTCTGTGCCGGCGTGGAGCGGGTCTTGACCCGCATAGCGCGGGAAGCATGTCCGAGACAGGAAATGATGGAGGCCTAGTGGCACTGCGAACGGGGATCCGGGCGGCGGGGTGGTTGGTGCGGGTGGACACGGGGGGGACCTTCACGGATGGCTGGGCGAGGGATCCGGAGGGGCGGGAGCATCGCTGCAAGGTATTGTCGTCCGGTGTGTTGAGGGGAGTGGTGGAGGCGTGCGTGGATGGGCGGACGCTGCGGTTGTCGTCGGATTTCGGATCGCGGGATGGCTTGTTGTGCGGGTTTCGGCTGGGGAACGGGGGGGCCGTGACGGGGTGGGGAGCGGGGGAGCGGCTGTTGGAGTGTGAGGAGGAGCATGGATGTGCGGTGGGGGATTTGGTGGAGTTGGGCTGCGATGAGGAGGCCCCGGTGCTCGCGGCGCGGATCCTGACCGGGACGGCGCCTGGAGAATCCTTTCCGCGCCTGCAGTTTCGTCTGGCGACGACGCGGGGAACCAATGCGCTGCTGGAGCGGAAGGGGGCGGAAGGGGTGTTGCTGGTGACGGAGGGGTTTGAGGATTTGCTGGCGGTGCGGGATCAGCGGAGGGCGGATCTGTTTGACTTGCGGCAGCAGAATCAGGTGCCGGTGTTTGGTCGGAGTTGCGGGGTGCGGGAGCGGGTCGCGGCGGACGGGAGGGTGTTGGAGGAGTTGGATGAGGAGCATCTGGCGGAGGCGATTGCAGGGTTGGTGGGGGAGGGGGTGCCGGTGGTGGCGGTGGCCTTGTTGAATGCCTACGCCAACCCGGTTCACGAGCGGCGGGTGCGGGAAATGCTGGGAGAGGCGGGGCTGCGTGCCGTGTCGTTGTCCCATGAGTTGAGCGAAGGGGGGCGCCTGTTGCCGAGGGCGGAGACGGCGGTGGCGAACGCGTATCTGGGCCCGCTGATGGACCGCTTCGTTTCACGGGTGGCCGGGGCGCTGGGTGGGGCGGAATTGGAGTTGATGACGAGTGCGGGGTTTCTGAAGACGGCTGACACCTTCCGACCGATCGACAGCCTGCTGAGTGGTCCGGCCGGGGGGGTGGTGGGGGCGTTGGCGGCGGCGATGGCGAGTGGGAGGCGGCGGGTGCTGGCCTTCGACATGGGGGGGACGAGCACCGATGTGGCGCGGATCGACGGAGCGCCGGGGTTTCGCCATGAGCAAGTGATCGGTCCGGTGCGGGTGCTCGCTCCGGCGGTGCGGATCGAAACGGTGGCGGCGGGAGGGGGATCGATCTGCCAGTGGCGCAACGGGGGTTTGGAAGTGGGGCCGGAGAGTGCGGGGGCGGATCCCGGGCCGGCGTGCTATGGGCGGGGCGGGCCGTTGACGATCACCGATGTGAATCTGCTGCTTGGTTGCATGGATCCGGACAAGGCGGGAATTCCATTGGATCGGGGCAAGGCGGCGGCGTCGTTTGAGGCGTTGAAGGAAGCGATGCGGGATGCTGGTCGGGAGCCGCCGGAGGACGAGGTGTTGTTGGAGGGGTTGCGTGAGATCGCGGTGGAGCGGATGGCGGATGCGATTCGGAAAATTTCGGTGCGGGAGGGTTATGATCCTGCGGAGTTTGTGTTGGTGGCGTTTGGTGGGGCGGGGCCGCAGCATGCCTGTGCGGTGGCGGAGAAGTTGGGGATCAGGGAAATTCTTGTGCCGGGCGATGCGGGACTGCTGAGTGCCTGGGGGCTGCATCGGGCGGCGCGGGAGGCTTTGGCGACGCGGCAGGTGTTGCGTGAATTGGATGGGTGTGGGACCTCGTTTGGCGCGATCTTCGAGGCCCTGGAGGCCGAGGCGCGGGAGGCGCTGGGGGTGGGGGGTGTTGTCTCCCGTTGGTTTGTGGAGTTGCGGCTGATGGGGCAGGATGCGGGGATCGAGTTGGAGTATGCGGAGCGGCCGGGGCTGCGGAGGGTTTGTTTGAAGTTCGAGGAGCGCTACGAGCGGTTGTATGGGTATGCGGTGCCGGATTCACGGGCGGTGGAGTTGGTGGCGCTGCGCGTGCTGGCCACGGAACCGGTGGGCGGGCTGGAGGAGGAGGAGTTCGGGGCGGCAGGTGGGGGTGCGGGGGAGCGGACGGTGTTGCAGGACGAGTTCCGGACCTGTGTGAT
>JAQCFL010000116.1 GCA_027619375.1 Verrucomicrobiota bacterium
TGGTCCCGACCAACTCCCTCCTCACGCCTTGCCAGCTCCCAAAATGACTCGCAGTTTTTCATTCCCGTCTTTTTCAACAGGCTGCTAGGCCTTGCGGAGGGCGCCGGTGGAGTCGCCGAAGCGTTTGGCGTCGACACCGAACTCGTTGAGCATGCGGACGTAGAGGTTGGAGAGGGGGGTGTCTTCGCCGAGGTCGTTGTGGCGGCCGGGTTTGAAGGCGCCGCCACCGTTGCCGGCGAGGACGATGGGAAGGTTGCTGTTGCTGTGGCGGTTGCCGTCGGAGATGCAGCTGCCATAGACGATCATGGAGTTGTGGAGGAGGCTCCTGCCGTCGATGTCCTCGGTGTTTTTGAGTCGGTCGAGGAAGTAGGCGAACTGTGTCATGTAGAAGCGGTCGATCTTGGCGATGTTCTCGAGCTTCTTCTTGTCGTTCTGGTGGTGGGAGATGTTGTGGTGGCCGTCGGCGACTCCGACCTCCTTGAAGCTGCGGTTGCTGCCTTCGTGTTCGAGCATGAAGGTGGAGATGCGGGTGGAGTCGGTCTTGAAGGCGAGGACCATCATGTCCATGAGGAGGCGGAGGTGTTCCTGGTAGTTGGCGGGCTTTCCTTTCGGGGCGCTGACGCCGGGGTCGACGGGGAGGCCCATGGCCTCGATCTTCTCGATCTGTTGTTCGATTTCGCGGACGCCGGTGAGGTATTCGTCGAGCTTCTGCTGGTCATTGCGACCGAGGTGCCTGTGGAGGGCCTTGGCGTCCTGCGCGATGAAGTCGAGCATGGAGCGTTTCGAGGCGTAACGTTCGCCGAGGCTGTCGGCGCGTTCCTTGGCGTCGCCGGCCCCGAAGAGTCGTTCGAAGACGGCGCGGGGATTTGACTCGGGGGTCATCGGTTGTGTTGCGGAACGCCATGAGAGGTTGAACTGGTAGGCGCAGGAATAGCCGGAGTCGCATTGGCCGGACTTGCGGACGCCGGCGGTGGAGAGCTCGAGGGAGGGGAGGCGGGTGGCGTCCCTGGCGGCCACGGCGGCAACTTGATCGACGGAGATGCCGAGGTGGATGTCGGAGCCGGCGGTTTTGCGGGCCCGCACTCCGGTGAGGAAGGTGGCGTTTCCGCGGGCATGGTGGCCGGGGCCGTCGGGGCCGGCGGTGGCGTTCTTTTGTTCGAAGCCGCTGAAGACCTGGAAGTCCTGGCGATGGGCTTCGAGAGGGGCGAAAGTTTCGCCGAGTTTAGAGAAATCTGTGGAGCCGTCGGGTCGCCAGGCGGCGGTGTTGACGCCGTTGGGGATGTAGAGGTAGGCCATGCGGAGCGGGGCACCGCTGGCGGTGGTGCCGATGGCGCGGGCTTTGGCTCCGGCGGCGAGGAGGGGGCGGAAGGATTCGAGGGCGGGGAGGGCCATGGCGGTGCCGAGTCCGCGAAGAAAGGTCCGGCGGTTGAGGGATCGGAAATCGCTCTGCATGGGGGAGTATTACCACGATTTGCGGGGGATTCACTCAAAAAATCGTTACTCGGAGCCGCGGCGTTTTTGGAAGGGGGCGCTTTCGATGATGCCGAGGAGGAGCTCCTTGAGGTTGCCGTCATGATCCTCCAGACGTGCGACGAGTTGGTCGATGGTGGGGGCGTCGTAGTATTCCACGCCGCGGCCGATGGCAAAGGTGAGCATCTTTTCGGCGAGGCAGCGGTAGAAGTCCTCCTTGCGGCGGCCGCCGAGGATCTCCTTGAGCTCGGCGACGTTGTCAAACTTTTCGCCGGTGAGGAGGACGCCGGAGGCATCGATGGGCTTGCCTTGGTCGCGGGTCCGGAACTGGCCGAGGGCGTTGAAGTTTTCGAGGCCGAGGCCGATGGGATCCATGCGGGCATGGCAGGCCTTGCAGTCGGGGTTCTTGCGGTGCTCGACCATCATTTCGCGCATGGTGGGGGTGCCGCCGGTGGCTTTGGCGGCTTCCTCCAACCGGGGGACATCGCCGGGGGCGGGAGGGGCGGGGGAGCCGAGGAGGTTGTCGAGGACGAAGAGGCCGCGCTTCACGGGGGAGGGGCGGGGGGGGTTGGAGCTGACGATGAGGTAGGAGCCCTGGGTGAGGATGCCGCCGCGTTCGGGGTGTTCGGTGAGATCGACGGGGACGAATTCCTCGCCCGCCACGCCGCCGATGCCGTAGTATTTGGCGAGGCGTTCGTTGAGGAAGGTGTAGCGGGCCGAGATGAGTTCCTCGGCGGGTCGGCCTTTGCGGAGGATGAAGTCGAAGAGCATGTTGGTCTCCTTTTTCATGTCCTCGCGCAGGCGGACGTCGAAGGCGAGGGAGGCCTCGCGTTTGGTGGGGAGGCCGAGGATATCCTGGGCCTGCACGGGGAGGGATTCGAGGTCGCGGGTTTGCAGCCACTGGCCGACGAAATTCTCGGTGAGGCGATTGGAGCGGGGATCGGCGAGCATGCGGTCGATCTGGGCGTGGAGTTCGGGGCGGAGGCGCTTGTTGAAGGCGAGGCTGAGCAGTTCGTCATCGGGCACGGAGCCCCAGAGGAAGAAGGAAAGGCGGGCGGCGAGGGCGTAGTCGTCGATGCGGACGATCTTGTCGGGGTTGTTCGGCTCGGGTTGGATTTCGACGCGGTAGAGGAAGCGCGGTGAGCAGAGGCAGGTGGCGATGGCCTCCTTGATGCCGTCCTCGAAGGTCTTGCCGGGGCGCTTGTCGACGCTGTTGACGATATCGAGGAGGCGCTCGATGGTGGCGCTTTCGATGGGGCGGCGGAAGGCGCGGCTGACGAAGCTGCGCATGATTTTCCGGGCGTAGTTGGCCTTATCCTTTTCGTCCTCGGGAGCGGGGCCGTCGACGAAGATCATCTGGTAGCCCTTGGAGTATTCCTTTTGCTTTCCGCCGAGGGGGCCCTGGATGATGACGCGCTGGATGGTGAGGGCGAGTTCCTCCTCGCCGGCGGCGGCAGCCTGGCGGGGGGAGAGGGAAATTTCGAACCGTTGACTGCCTTTTTTGAGGGGGACCTTGCCGGTGAGCGCGATGGTCTTTCGCTGATCCCAGCCGAGGACTTCGCTACCCAGGGGGGCACCGCCGCATTTCACGGTCAGGTCCGCCTCATGCTCGGTGGCTTCGGCCGCGCCGCGGATGGCGTACTCGACGGTGACCTGATAGTCGCCGGCCCACTTGATCTCCTGTTCGGCCTGCACGGTGTGTTTGTCCTTGAGGGGGAGCCAGCGGCCGGTGAGGCGGGGGTTGCCGGAGTCGACGAAGGTCTTGCCTTCCATATCGACGCGGGGGACCTGGGCGGCGGCTCCCTTGGGCAGGGCGAGGGAGACGACCTCGTCGGCGGCGGCGATGTATTTCTCCATGAGGAGGGGGGAGAGGGAAAGGACCTCGCCGATGTTGTCGAAGCCGTAGCCGGTGTCGTCGGGAGGGAAGGCCTCGGTGGTGTCGAATTCCACGCCGAGGAGGTCGTAAACGGCGTTCTGGTATTCGGTGCGGTTGAGGCGGCGGATGGTGACCGCGCCGGGGTCGGGGTTGTCCGGGTCGAGCTGGAAGATCTCCTTCTGGATCCAGGCGAGGAGCTGTTTCTTTTCGTTGTGGGCGAGCTGGTCCTTGTCGGAGGGCGGCATGATCTGGCTGCGGACGTTTCGCCAGATGGCGAGCCAGTGCTTCTGATCGTGCAAGTGGGCGGGGAGGTCCTTGAACGTGTCCATGGAGAACTTTCCTTTTGCGGTGCCGTCTCCGTGGCAGTCGTAGCAGTAGGTTTCCAGGAGGGGCTGGATGTCCTTGTCGTAGTTCTCCTGTGGCCCGGCGGTGAGGAGGCTGGGGGTCAGGAGGAAGAGGAGGAGGGGGCGTGGCATGCAGGCCCACGGTCGGGGAACCTGGGCGAAGCGTCAAATCCGATGTTGGGGGCCGCATGCGGAAACCTGCCACTGTGCTTGCATCCCGAAAGAGGTCTCCGATACTCCGGGCCTTGGCCCATGAAGGAAATCGAAAACATTGAGCTGAGCTTTCTGAGCCTGGATGACTATCAGGAGCTCAAGAAGGCCATGATCGAGGCCTACGAAAGCATGCCGAATTCCTATTGGAAGGAGGAGCAGCTGAAGAGCCTCATTGATCGCTTTCCGGAGGGGCAGGTGGTCATCAAGGCCAATGACCAGATCGCGGGCTGCGCCTTGTCGATCATCGTGGACTACGACAAGTTCGGGGGGCGCCACACCTACAAGGACATCACCGGGAACTACACCTTCAACACGCACGATCCGGAGGGCGACATGCTGTACGGGATCGATGTCTTCATCAAACCGGAGTTCCGGGGGCTGCGTCTGGGGCGGCGGCTCTATGACTACCGCAAGGAGTTGTGTGAGCGACTCAATCTGAAGGGGGTGGCCTTCGGGGGACGCATTCCCAACTACCACAAGTATGCGGAGGAGATGACTCCCAAGGAATACATCGAGAAGGTGCGGCGGAAGGAGATCCATGATCCGGTGTTGAACTTCCAGGTCTCCAACGACTTTCATCCCTCGAAGATTCTCAAGAACTATCTGGAGGGGGACGGCGACTCGAACGACTACGCGGTCCTCCTGAAGTGGGAGAACATCTACTACGAGAAGGAGGAGAAGAAGGCGAGCAGCACGAAGTCGGTGGTGCGGCTGGGTTTGATCCAGTGGCAGATGCGGCCCTACACGAGTCTGGACGACCTGATGCAGCAGGTGGAGTATTTCATCGATGCGGTCTCCGGCTATCGCTGTGACTTCGCGTTGCTGCCGGAGTTTTTCAATGCGCCGCTGATGGCGGAGAACAATCACCTGAGCGAGCCGGAGGCGATTCGGGAGTTGGCGAAGCACACCGAGACGATCGTGAAGAAATTTTCGGAGTTGGCGATTTCCTACAACATCAACGTCATTTCCGGCAGCATGCCCGAGATGGTGGGGGAGCGGCTCTACAACGTGGGGCATCTTTGTCGCCGGGACGGGTCGGTGGAGCGCTATGAGAAGCTGCACGTCACGCCGGACGAGTCGAAGATCTGGGGTTTGGCAGGGGGGACGCAGCTCAAGGTGCTGGACACCGATTGCGGGAAGATCGGCATTTTGATCTGCTACGACGTGGAATTTCCGGAGTTGAGCCGCATTCTAGCGGAGGAGGGGATGGACATTCTCTTCGTGCCCTTTCTGACCGACACGCAGAACGGCTACTCCCGGGTGCGGCACTGTGCGCAGGCGCGGGCCATCGAGAACGAGTGCTATGTGGCCATCGCGGGAAGCGTCGGCAACCTGCCGAAGGTGCACAACATGGACATCCAGTTCGCGCAGTCGATGGTGTTCACGCCCTGTGACTTTGCCTTTCCGACCAACGGGGTGAAGGCGGAGGCGACGCCGAACACGGAGATGATCCTCATCGCGGACGTGGACCTGAGTCTGCTGCGGGAGTTGAACCAGTTCGGGAGTGTGCGCAACCTGAAGGATCGGCGGAAGGATCTTTACGAGGTGCGGAAGCTGTAGGGTGGTGGCGGAGGCCCGTTGGTTGCGGTCGGTCCCCGGACGACTCTACTCCCCGCGCAAGTCATAGCAGACCAAGCGTGATCCCATGGCGTTCTGGTTCACGAAGAGCAGGCCGCGGCTGACGGTGGGCACGCCCCAGGTTTCCGGGGCCCGGAAGAGCTGGGCCTGGGCGAGTATTTTCGGGCCTTTCGGGCCGAGGTCGAGCCAGAGCAGGGTTCCCTGGTCGCCCAGGCAAAGGAAGGCGCCGTCCACATGCAGCAGGCTGGCCCGGCCGAGGCGCGCGTTCTCCAGGACGAGGTCGTCCCTCCACATTTCGCGGCCGGACTTGACCTCGTAGCAGACCAACTCGGTTCCCGCGGTGCCATCGATCCCGTAAAGGTAGCCGTCGTGCGCCACGGGTGTCGTGAACTGGCTCCCGAACCGTTCCGCCTTCCAGCGCAGCTTGGCGGTGCCGTCCGGTGCGAAATCCACCAGTGCTCCGCCCTCGGTGTAGCCCTCCGTCACGAAGGCGGCGTCTCCAAGGACCACCGGCGAGGCCGCGTTGACCGAGGCGAACATCGTGCTCCGCCACGGAAACTCGCCATGCAGCGTCCCGTTGGTCGGATCGATGCAGAGCAATCCGCCCGCCGGGGGGCGGAGCATTCCACCCGCAAAGACGAGGATCCTCTTCTTGCCGTGAATGGTGGCCGGGACGGGGGAGGCGTAACTCGCCTGCCACGGGTGCTTGGTGCTCCAGAGCAGTTCGCCGGTTCGCTTGTTGAAGCCGCCGACACAAAATTGGCCGCCGACGTTCACGATGAGTTGATCGCCATCCACCAAGGGGCAACTGCCACGTCCGAAGAAGAGCGGGGCTGGTCCGTATTTCTCGTTGAGATTCACCTTCCAGACCAGGGCTCCGGTCTTCAGGTCGAGGCAATGCAGATCGCTGCCCACGCCAACCGTGAAGACGAGGTCGCCGTCGATGACCGGTCCGGAGCGGGGGGCGTCCTCCATCCCGTAGTTCGATCCGAAGGTCACCGGGTAATCAAATTTCCAATAGCGCCGTCCGGTTTCGGGTTGCAGGCATTCGATCACTTCGCGGTCCCTGGAGGTGTGGATCATCACGAGGTGGTCGCCTGAAACGACGGCGGGAGCGTGGCCCTTGCCGCGTTTGACCTCCCAGACCATCTTCGGGCCTTCGGCCGGCCAGGATTTGAGGAGCTTGGTTTCCTTCGAGTGCAGGTCGTGCCGCGGTCCCAGAAAGCGGGGCCAGTCCTCAGTCACGGCGGTCGGCGAAAGCGGTTTCGGCGCGACGTGGAAGGTGAGGGCCTCGAAGGGCTGTGGTGGATCGGCGAGGGCCAGGCTTGTGGCGAGGAGGAGAAGGGCGGGGATGTTCACGAGGAGGGTCGGGGCTGTGTGGGAGCCTACGGGCGACCCACGCTCATGACCAGAACGGCTTTGGGGTCGGCGAGCGCATCCGCCTCCCCGAAGGGCTCGGGAGGACCGGGCGCATCGACGAAGCGCTTCATGCACAGGATGTTGTCGGAGTGCGCGCGCCCTTGGAGTCGGACCATGTTGTTCATTTCGGAGCAGAAGCCGGTGAAGCTGTAGGTGGTGCTGTGCTTGATGTGGCGGATTGCCGACAATCATTCTCGCACCATCGGTCGAAGGCCTCAAGTGGCCCACTCCAATCAGTGGGAAGTGAGTGAGCGCCCGCCCCGGCGACAGCCCCCGGGGTGGGAGGAAACCCCTCACCCAACATTCTCGGAAAGTTTCCGCGTTAGGAGCGGGAAAGAGCGCTGACAGAATGAATGATCAAGATCTGTTGCAATGCGTCGAACGCTTGGCTGGACCCTGTTTCTTGAAGGAATTGCGGACGAGGTCGGATTGCCAAAATTCTTTCCTGACCCCTTTTTCCTGGCGAGTTGGTAGCCTCGGTGGCCGGGGAGCGGGCCAAGACCGAGGTGGACCGGGAGGCGATCGAGGGGCGGGCGGAGGAGTTGAGGGAGCTGGCGGGCGGGTCGTGAAATAATTGGTGGGGAACTTGTGTTTTGAGCAACAAGCTTTAGCTTAAGGGCCAGATCAACAAACGACCATGCCCCCCCACAGACAACCAACCAAGAATCTCCTTCTCTCCCTGCTCGTGCCGTTGGCCGGGCTGGGATTGACCCTGCTGATCGCGGGATGCGAACGGAAAACCAAGGCGGAGAAGGCCCAGGAGGAAGTGGGCGAGGCCATTGAAGCGGTGGGCGAAGCCGTGGAGGACGCGGCGAAGTAGTTTTGATCGCCTTGATCGCGACAAGAGTGTTGTCGGGCACTTGGGGACGTTGCAGCCTTTGTTTTCGTGAAGGAAGAATCCACTGGTGGCAGGACTGACGTGACGCCCTCGGAGGAGGTGGCGCGGCGGGGGTTTCGTGAGCGGATCAATGTGATGAGCGTGTCCCAGGTGGGGCTGTTCGTGCTGGCCTCGGCCTACACCATCTATCTGGTGCGGCCGGTTCTCTTGCCGCTTATCTTTGCCTTGTTGATCACCCTGGTGTTGAAGCCGGTGCATCGGCTGCTCGGGAAATACCTGCGGTTGCCTGCTCCGCTCTCGGCGCTGTTGGTGATCGTCGTGGTCACGACGGGCACGGTGGTGGCGATGGTGTCGCTCACCACTCCGGTCATCCGGTACACGCAGGAGTTGCGGGGGGAAGTGGTGAAGGAACGGTTTCGTTCGGTGTTCCAGCCGCTCACCAAGATCCAGGGCGACATCGCGGAGGTGGCGGAGGAGGTGGAGAAGATGACGGAGCCGGAAAAGAAGGAGGAGCCGGTGTCGGAGAACGGGGTGGAACCCGAGGAGGAGAAGGAGGCGGAGACGCTGGAGGAGGAGTTCACGCCACCTCCGCCGCCGGCCCCGGCACCGGTGATCGAAGAGGAGCCGGTGGAGGCGGAAGTGAAGCCGCCGCCCGAGCCGTCGGCGGTGAAGGTGCAGATCCGGGACAACCCGGCGGACAAGTTCTACGCCTTTGCGCAGAGCTTCAGTTCGCACATCATCGTCACCCTGGCCCTGGTTTACTTCTTTCTGGCTTTCGGCGACACGATTGTGAGGCGTTTGGCGGAGGTCGATGCGGCGGCCGACCTGATTGACGACCTGACCCGGGATATCTCGTTCTATCTGTTCACGATCACGCTGATCAATGCCGGTCTGGGCATCGCCATCGGGGTGGCGATGTGGCTGCTGGGCATGCCCAACCCGGTGCTGTGGGGGGTGATGGGGGCGTTGCTGAACTTCATTCCCTACATCGGGGCCGTTGCGGGGACGGGGATCGTGCTGGTGGTGGCGGTGATCACCTTTGAGCAGACCGGAGAGATCGTGCCGGTGCCGCTGGTTTACTTTGCGCTCACCGCGATCGAGGGAAATCTGGTGACTCCGTGGATCATCGGGAAGCGGTTCACGATCAATCCGATCATCGTGTTCGTGTGGGTGCTTTGTTGGGGGGCGATGTGGGGGATTCCGGGGATGTTGATCGGGTTGCCGCTCTTGATGGTGTTCCGGATCGTTTGTGCGAAGCTGCCGGGGCTGAGCAGGGTGGAGCGGGTGATTTCGATTTGATGCGAACTAGATCATTCCGAGCTTCATTTTGCCTTCTTCGGAGATCATGTCCTGGTTCCAGGGTGGATCCCAGACGAGTTCGACCTTGGCGTCGTCGATGCCGTCGAGGGTCATGACGCGGGCCTGGGCGTCGGCGGCGATGACGGGGCCCATGCCGCAACCGGGGGCGGTGAGGGTCATCTTGACGTTGACGATGGTTTGGCCGTCCTCTTCGGAGACGGCGCAATCGTAGACGAGGCCGAGGTTGACGATGTCGACGGGGATTTCGGGGTCGAAGACCTGCTTGAGTTGGTGCCAGACCTGTTGCTCGACGGGGGCGTCCTTGAGGCGGTTGGCTTCCTCGGTCTTTTCCTTCTTTTCCTCGAGGTCGATGCCGAGGGCGTCGGTGTCCTGGGAGGAAATGCGGACGAGGCCGGAGGAGGTGGCCACGGTGTAGGTGCCGCCGAGGGTTTGGGTGACCACGACGGGGGTGCCGGCGGGGAGGGTGATGGTGTCGCCGGAGGGGATCTGGATGGCGTCGACCTCGCGGGTCAGGGGGATGTCTTCGTTCATGGGATGAGAGTGGGGAAGGGGGACAGAATTAACAGAATTAACAGAATTTGAATACTGGGTGTGGGGTTGGCCAGCCTATTGGCCCTCTTTCCCGGGGAATCGCAGTTTTGGGGAGATTGGGGGATCCTGGATTTGCAGGCGTCCATCGAGTTCTCCGTCTTCCTCGTCGATTGCGTCGATGAACTGTTGGAGTTCTTCCCGGTTTACGATTTGCTTCTCGAGCAAGAATCGGGTGAGCGAGGTAATGGCGAGATTCAGTCGTTCGGTTCGGGCCCGGAGGCGGGCCACTTCGAGGTCCCGTGCCGAGGTCCTGCGGCGTTGGCGATCCTGCACTTTTGATTGAGCCTTGAGGGCCTCACTGGTCCCAACTATATCGACGCTTTGGCCGAGGTCACCGAGCAATATGTGGCTAAGCCATCCCATGATCTTGAATCTGTAGTGTTCAGCCTTCCTTGGGGTTTTCCAACGGAACGATTTTGATGGTTCCCTTGGGTTTGTTGGCGAGGGACTGGGCGAGGGTGGGGGAGGAG
>JAQCFL010000117.1 GCA_027619375.1 Verrucomicrobiota bacterium
CTCACCCTCCTCCTCATCTCCCCCCTCCTCGCCGAGGAACCCGCCCCCACCGGAGAATTCCTCTTCACCATCAACTGCTCGGCCTGCCACCTTCCCGACCAGCAAATCGTCGGCCCCTCCCTCGTCGAGATCCGCGGCCTCTACGAAAAAAACATCGACGGCTTCCTCGCTTGGGCCAAAAACCCCGTCCAAAAACGCAAGGGTGCCATCGAGATGCCCTCCATGGCCCACCTTCCCGATGAGCAACTCAAGCTCATCCATGCCCACATCCTGGAGATCTCCAAAGGCCTCAAGCAGGCCAAACAATCCACTGGCGACCCCTTCAGCCTCTCCGCCACCATCGCCCAGCGACCCAACCTCCTCCGCATCTTCATGCCCGATGCCGGACCCGCCGCCATCGCCGTCGCCGTCGACCACACCTACTCCTACTGCTGGGACGCCGGCACCTGCCGCCTCCGCTACCTCTGGCGCGACGGCTTCATCGATGGCTACCCCGTCTGGAAAGCCAACGGCAACGACCTCCCCAATGTCGTCGGCACGAAAATCCTCACCGAACCCGACAGCCCCCTCGCTCAACTCTCCGGCGGCGCTCCCCCAAAATTCCTCGGCTACAAACTCAAGGACGGCCTCCCCACCTTCCGCTACCGCCTCGGCAAGACCACCGTCACCGAACGCCTCACCGCCGCCGACGGCACCCTCCAACGCCACTTCACCCTCGACCCCCCTCCCGCCAAGGACCTCCTCCTCCCCCTCGCCAATGAAAAGGGGGTCACTTGGACCTACCACAAGGGCACCCCCGGCAAAGGAGCCCTCGAAGGATCCCTCACTCTCTCCCCCGCCGAAGCCGCCGCCTTCACCCTCACCCTCGTCCAGCCATGAAATTGCTCCTCCTGCTCGCCGCCTCCCTCGCCACCGCCTCCGCCGACGTCTGGACCGACGCCTTCACCCTCGAATCCACCCCCATCCCGGCCGGCATCGACCCCCAAATCGGCGGCATCGACACCCTCCCCGACGGCCGCCTCGCGGTCTGCTTCCACCGCGGCGAAGTCCTCATCTACAACCCCGCCGACCAATCCTGGACCCCCTTCGCCCACGGCCTCCACGAACCCCTCGGCATCCTCGCGGAAAGCGCCACCAGCATGGTCGTCATGCAGCGCCCCGAACTCACCCGCCTCCGCGACACCGACGGCGACGGCCAGGCCGACGACTACGAAACCATCTACGACGGCTTCGGCATGACCGGCAACTACCACGAGTTCGCCTTCGGCCCCGCCCGCGACAAGGACGGCAACTTCTACGTCGCCCTCAACGTCGCCTCCAACGGCGCCGGCATCCGCAAGGAAATCCGCGGCGAATGGACCCCCATCGGCGTCCCCCGCGAAACCATGGACAACAGCGACGGCCAATGGGGCCGATTCAAGGGCAAGGCCGGCCGCATGTATTCCCGCACCGCCTACCGCGGCTGGGTCATGCGCATCTCCCCCGATGGAAAAACGGTCACCCCCTTCGCCGACGGCTTCCGCTCCCCCGACGGCATCGGCATCGATGCCGAGGGCCGCATCCTCGTCACCGACAACCAGGGCGACTGGCGCGGCACCAGCCCCCTCTACCACGTCGAGCAGAACAAATTCTACGGCCACCCCGCTTCCCTCGTCTGGCGCTCCGCCTGGACCCGCGATCCCCTCGAAGTCCCCGTCCCCGAACTCGAAGCCCTCCGTACCCCCGCCATCGGCCTCTTCCCGCAGGGCGAACTCGCCAACTCCCCCACCCAACCCATCGCCATCCCCGCCGACACCTTCGGCCCCTTCGCCGGACAAACCCTCATCGGCGAAATGAACCAACCCACACTCGTCCGCTTCCTCCCCGACCCCGTCGACGGCATCTCCCAGGGCACCCTCGTCCCCTTCCTGCAAAGCAAGAACCTCGGCATCGGCAACCACCGCCTCACCTTCAGCCCCGACGGCGCCCTCTGGATCGGCAAAACCCACCTCTCCTGGGCCGGCGCCCAGGGCCTCGTCAAAGTCACCCTCAAGGACAAGCATCCCTTCGCCATCGACTCCGTCCATCTCCTCAAGGACGGCTTCGAAGTCCGCCTCACCGAACCCCTCGATCCCGCCTCCGTGAAGGACCTCGCCCTCACCAGCCACCGCTACCACTACTACGCCACCTACGGCTCCCCCAAGGTCGACGAGCAAACCCTCTCCATCACCAAGACCACCGTCGCCCCCGACAACCGCACCGTCATCCTCAAAGCCGACGGCCTCCGCGAGGGCCACCTCCACGTCCTCAATCTCAAGTCCCTCAAATCAAAAGACGGCAAATCCCTCCTCGGCGACCTCGCCTACTACCAGCTCACCAAAAAGCGCTAGCCCCGGAGCCTCCCCCCGGACCCGCGACATTCCTGCCGCATCGATCTCGCCGCAACGCGGAAAGGAGCACAGGCGTCCCGCCTGTTTCACAACCCCGGCTCTTCAATAGACCTGCCACGCCCACGTCGCCAGAGCCCCCCCGCTGCGACATTCCCTCCTCCCCCGGCCTGAAGGGTCGCGACAACAAAGCGAAGGGCAAACTAGGCACGAGAGCAGCCCTGGATCATCGCACCCGATTCGATAGGTGCCCTGCCGGGGCGCGACAAACCTCCGCCCCGCCCCTCATCCCTGATCAAAGTTCTCCTTGATCACCCCCGCAAGATCCGTGAGCAACTGATTCCCCTGGCCCGTGTAAGAGGATCCGTGCATCACCGCCAGCGATTCCGGATTCAGCGCGGCCAGCGAGTGCAGAACCGCCTCCGTCTGTCGTGTGTAAGGCATGTATCCCGCCATCGGCCCCTCCTGCATCTTCTGCATGGCATCACGTGAGGGCCCAACCAAATCCGATGACGTCACCGCCGCCACGTCGCCAAACTGATGGAAGAGATCCGAACAAAACAGCGTCTTGCGCGTTTCCTCGAACAGCAACCCCGCATCCCACCCATGCGGCAAATGAGGCGAACGATAAAACCGGTAACGGTACTTCCCGGTCTCCAAAACATCCTCAGCCGTCATCCCCAGCGCCGGACGATTCGAAAAGTCATCCACACTCACCAGCTTGCCCACCAGCGTACAAACCGGTTGGGCCTGCGGAGCGATCTCCAGCCACTCGTTGAGTGCCCCGCACTCATCCGATTCAAAATGACTCCAGGCAATGTGCCTGAGCGTCGCCGGATCAATCAGCGTGGCCACCGCCTCTCGCAAGGCCGGAAACATCCCCTTGAACCCCGCGTGAAAAAGCAGCGGCTCCTCGTCCCGCACCAGGAAATGATTGAACTGCATGTCGAAGTCCGGAACGTAGATCGAGAGCCGGAACAGATCAGGGGCAATTTCGTCGATGGCGGTCATTCCTGGCAAGCTAGCAGGCCCCGAGCATTTTGGGAACACTGCAGGTGGAGTGGCAACGCGCGGCCTGACGCCAATGGCACTTGGTCAAACCCGGCGACAAACCGTCAGGTAGGGGACGGTCGCTCCGCGCCGTCCGGCGGCTAAACCGCCGCAACGCACCAAGCCACCCGATTGACCTCAACTAGCCCGTCTCCGGAGCCCGGCAACGAATGGATCAACCCGAATGCGCTCACCGATGGCGCCCACGACCGGCTCTTTCGTTGGTGGCACATTATCAAACGCTTCGCGAATCTCTTGCTCCGGCCCGGCCCAGACCGAGACGTTCACAAGTATGGCTTCGTCAGAAGCCAGTGAGAGCAAAGGCACCAGCAGGATGCCGACGGTGATCACAATGGTCTTCATGGTTTTCATTCGTCAGGATGGAGTCGTTGCCGCCTGAAACCCAGTGAAAACCCGAAGCCCTGACGGACAACAGGAGACGCTACCCGGCATCTTCCCACGCCTTTGTTCTACCTTAGGTGTTTTCCCTCGCCTCACATTTGTCTCGTTCCCGCGTCAACGCGAGAACCCTGGGAGCTGAACCACCGAGACACCAAACTCTAACAACGCTTCACGAGTGTCCGCGTCATCGGGGAATCGTTGAGCTGCACTCCCCACCTTCCTAACTATTGCGCGGGTATCAGGCTCAAGCGCAAGCAATGCTCTGTCGATGTAGAATGTCGAAACTCCATGGCCGCCTGTGTTCTGCAGAGCCGCGAGCGCCCGATTATACCTGGGCAGCCACTGCTTGACAGCATCGGCAAACGTTTCGATGGCAGCGGCATATTCCTGGGCCTCCTTCAAATTGCCCACCGCACCCTCCAGAGCGATCCAAGCAGGATCCAATGCACGCCGACATGCCAAGTATTCCTTGATGACCTGTTGATGTTCTGCGGGGAGGAATTCCCATCCCTCAATCTTCGTGAGATCAACATCCCGCGTTGGCGGCAAGTGGGGAACATCAGCAAATTGGCGTTTTAGGGATTCCGCAACCCCCTTCATTTCTCCGGCAAGTGCCATCATCGGCCTGCCACCGAAATCTCGGACCGTTACTACAGACAGCTTGGCCAGGTCGACCCCCTCGTGGCTAGTGCGTATGCGGACTACCACAGTATATCCGGTTTCTCGGCTAGGTCCAGAAATCACGGTGAGCGCCTGCATCTGACGTTTTCATCGGCCTCCCATTCAAATATCCTTTCCCCTGAACCGGGGAAGCGGAATGGCTCCGCGCTCGGGTCTCCGGGTCCCTGAAGGGGACAGGGCACAAAGCCCATGGTTTCAACCATGGGGTTCCTCGCCCTACACGGTTCCCCACCCTGACAGGGTGGCGGCGACCATCGCCCATCTCCACCGTCCATCTCCTTCCCAACCGCAGCCCCCCTCCCCCCATTCCGGGCTGCGGCCTCCGGCCCCCTCCCGGCCCCCAAACTCTGGCATCCCGCGGACGGAAGTACTCGCCATCCGGGCACCATCCGCGCTAGGCGTCTTTAAACACCAATCATGAAACCACTCCTCACCCTCTTCGCCCTCCTCCTCCTGCCCCTTTCCGCCGCGGAGCGCCCCAACATCCTCTTCCTCTTCTCCGACGACCACGCCCCCAACGCCATTTCCTGCTATCCGGGCGGCATTCTCGACGAAGTCGCCCCCACTCCCTCCATCGATCGCATCGCCAAGGACGGACTGCTCTTCACCAACAGCTTCTGCAGCAACGGCATCTGCGGCCCCTCCCGCGCCGCCATTCTCACCGGCAAGCACAGCCACATGAACGGCTTCATCGACAACGAAGCCTCCTACTTCGACGGCCACCAGCAAACCTTCCCGCAACTCCTCGGCAAGACCGGCTACACCTCCGCCATGATCGGCAAGTGGCACCTCCACTCCGATCCCATCGGCTTCGACTTCTGGCGCATCCTCCCCGGCCAGGGCTCCTACTACAACCCGGACTTCCTCGAGATGGACGGCACCAAGAAACGCTACGAGGGCTATTGCAACGACAAGGTCACCGAGTTCGCCCTGGATTGGCTCGACAAGACCCGCGACAAGGACAAGCCCTTCGTGCTGATGACCCAGTTCAAGGCCCCCCACCGCAACTGGGCCCCCGCCGAACGCCACCTCGACCTCTTCAAAGGCGTCACCATGCCCGAGCCGTCCACCCTCTTCGACGACTATGCCAACCGCTCCTCCGTCCTCGCCGAGCAGGAAATGTCCGTGGAACACAACATGTACTGGGGCCACGACATGAAGTTCCACGGCGAGAACCTCTTCCCGAAGCATTTCGCCACCGGCATCAACAACGGCGAATACACGCGCATGAATGAGGCCCAGAAAAAGGCCTGGGACGCTCACTACGAACCCGAGAACCAACAGTTCATCGCCGACATGAAGGCCGGCAAACTCACCGACAAGGAGATCCTGCAGTGGAAATACCAACGCTACATCAAGGACTACCTCGGCTCCATCCGCAGCATGGACGAGGGCATCGGCCAGATCCTCGACTACCTCGACGCCAATGGCCTCGCCGAAAACACCATCGTCATCTACTCCTCCGACCAG
This sequence comes from Verrucomicrobiota bacterium, assembly GCA_027619375.1. GTDB lineage: Bacteria > Verrucomicrobiota > Verrucomicrobiia > Verrucomicrobiales > Akkermansiaceae > JAPKDA01. The sequence continues at coordinate 5,970 of JAQCFL010000117.1, forward strand.
GGCTTCTACCTCGGCGAGCACGGCTGGTATGACAAGCGCTGGATGTTCGAGGAGTCCTTCAAGATGCCCTTCATCATCCGCTGGCCCGGCACCATCAAACCCGGCTCGCAGTCCACCGCCCTCATCCAAAATATCGACTACGCGGAGACCTTCCTCGACATTTGCGGCGCGGAGATCCCCGCCGACATGCAGGGCCGCAGCCTCGTCCCCCTCCTCAAGGCCAGCGGCGAAACCCCTGCCGATTGGCGCAAGTCGCTCTACTACGCTTACTACGGCGAAAACACCCACCACGTCGCCGCCCACGACGGGGTGCGCACCCAGGACTTCACCGCCTTCTACGTGCCGAAGACCAATGAATGGCAGCTCTTCGACCTGAAGAAGGATCCCGAGCAAATGAAAAGCGTCCACGCCGACCCCGCCTACGCCACCCAGCTCTCCGACCTGCAGCGTGAGTACGCCGACCTCAAGGACCAATACCGCGCCCACACCGCCATCCTCCCCGCCCACCGTCTCGGCGCCGATTGGTGGAAGAAGCGCCACGCGCAGAAATCCAACGAAGCCAACTCCGGCCCCCACCCTCTGATCTTCATCGGCGACTCCATCACACATTCCTGGGAGAACGCCGGCAAGGCCACCTGGGACAATTACTACGCCAAGCACAACGCCCTCAACCTGGGCTTCTCCGGCGACCGCACCGAGCACGTCCTCTGGCGCCTCGACCACGGCGAACTGCGAAAACAGCAGGACGCCAAGGCCATCGTCATGATGATCGGCACCAACAACACCGGCCGCAACCAACAGGACCCCGGTGAAACCGCGGACGGCATCGAGCGCATCCTCTCCGTCCTCCGCGCCCGTTGCCCCAAGGCCAAGGTCCTCCTCCTCGGCATCTTCCCCCGCGAAAACAAGCCCGACGGCAAGCTGCGCCAGATCAACGACGCCATCAACGAGCGCATCGCCAAACTCGACGACGGCGACCGCGTCCACTACCTCGACATCGGCGACAAGTTCCTCTCCGCGGACGGCACCCTCACCAAGGAAATCATGCCCGACTTCCTCCACCCCAAGGAAAAAGGCTACGAGATCTGGGCCGAAGCCATCGCCCCCAAACTCAAGGAATTCGGCTTCGAATAAAGATTCTTCCTCCCCTCTCCCCCCCGGGGCTTTCAGCCTCGATTTCAAATAATCGCCTGATAGGAAACGTGTCACGCCCCCCGCCGCGACATGCGCCACCACCACCTTGCCTCCACTTCCTCAAAATTTGACGTGCAGCACGGAATTCTCGATCCATCCTTAGTTCAGGTGCCCGAACCCATTGACCGGATGCCCGGACCACCATCACCAATTATCGCCATGACCATCCCCTCCCCCAAACTCCACCGTGCCTTCACCCTCGTCGAACTTCTCGTGGTGATCGCCATCATCGCCGTCCTCGCCGCCCTCGCCGTGGTCGGGGCCTTGAAGGCAATCAACGCCGCCCGCTCCGCCAGCAACCTCGGTACGCTGCGCGAACTCTCCACGGTCCTGAAAAGCTACAGCGTGGAATACGGCCACTATCCTCCCGGCTACGATCCCCAGTACACCGAAGACGGGCAGGGCCCCGACGCCCTCGAGTGGCAGGAGACCCGCGACACCTACCCCGACATCATCAATGCCTACATGGACCGCCCGTCCTTCAACGACTTCTTCCTGAGCCCCGTGCTCGACTCCAACGTAAACAACTTCACCGGCCACACCCAACCCACCAACTTCATCGGCCACCCCGCCCTCTTCTGGCAGAATGACCAACGAGATTCCTTCGGCGAACTCGGGGAGCCCCCCTTCTCAACCAACCGCATCCAACGCCCCGCCAATGTCATGCTCCTCGCCGACGGCGTCCCCACCGACGGCACGAAGGCCAACGGCTGCGAGGTCTGCGTCAAACCCTGGGCGCAGAACGGCTCGGTCCTCATCGACAACCCCGACCTCGGCGAAACGCCCCTCAATCTCGACCCCCCCCTCGACGGCAAAACCCCCTCCCGCTGGATCGACTTCCGGAACAACGGCAAAGCCCACGTCCTCTTCGTCGACGGCCACACCGAAGTCCTCTCCCCCAGCGACTTCAAGGTGAACCTGGTTTCTCTGGGTTACTGAGAAAGCATCGGGGCCTCCGATCATCGGAAATTCCATGCTGGCCCCGCTCCGCGTCCCTCCGCTAGCAGCCTGTTGAGAAAGACGGGTATGAAAAATTGCGAGTCATTTTGGGATCTGGCAAGGCGTGGGGAGGGAGTTGGTCGGGACCAGCGACCGACGAACAACGCCGCCAGATCCCAAAAGGGCCGCAGCCCGAAGGGTTTTCTGCGGTCCCCCTCCGGCGAAGCCGCATTTCGATCAGGCCCCATATCCCCTCATTTTTCGTTTACGGGTTTTTCAACAGGCTGCTAGCCTCCCGCATGGCAAAATTTTCCCTCCAAGGCCGCGTCGCCCTCATCACCGGCAGCAGCAAAGGCCTCGGTGCCGGCATCGCCCGCACCCTCGCCGCCTCCGGCGCAACGATCGTCGTCAACGCCTTCAACAACGTCGCCCAGGCCCAGACCATCGCCGATGAAATCACCGCCGGCGGCGGCACCGCCATCGCCATCGGGGCCGACGTTTCCAATGCCTCCGACATCCGACGCCTCGTCGCCGAATCGGAAGCCACACTCGGCGCACCCATCGACATCCTCGTCCCCAACGCCACCCCTCCCCAACCCCAGATGCCCATCGAGGACTACGATGAGGCCTTCTACCGCCAGATGCTCGACTTCTTCGTCATCAGCCCCTTCCTCCTCGCCCAGGCCGTCCTCCCTTCCATGAAGGCACGCAAGTGGGGCCGCATCGTCAACATCACCTCCGAAGTCTTCGCCGTCTCCCACCCCGACTTCTCCGCCTACGTCGCCGCCAAAGGCGGACAAATCGGCTGGTCCCGCGGCATGGCCACCGAACTCGCCCCGCACGGCATCACCGTCAACATGGTCGCCCCCGGCTGGATCCCCGTCGAACGCCACGCCGACGACCCCCAGGAAGCCAAGGACGGCTACCTCGCCACCATCCCCATCGCTCGCTGGGGCACCCCCGAAGATGTCGGCAACGCCGTCGCCTTCTTCGCCTCCCAGGAAGCCTCCTTCATCACCGGCCAATCCCTCCACGTCAACGGCGGCCGCTCCCCGTGGTGAGTCCAGCTTCTCGCCCCCCCCTCAGGCAGAGAACGATCGCTCACGCGCATCCTCAACTTCTGCGTGATGTCCAACCACTTCCACCTCCCCGTCAAAGGCCCCTCTCCCAGCCCCAACAGGGCCCAGTCCCTTAGCCCCGCGGGTTCACCCCGGGGTATCGCCACCACCAACAATCCCCAGCCCCTTAGCCCTGCGGGTGCACTTCCATCTCCTCGTCGAGGTCCCCTCTCCCAGCCCCAACGGGGCGCAGGCACTTAGCCCCGCAGGTTCACCCCGGGGTATCGCCACCACCAACGATCCCCAGTCCCAACGGGGCGCAGGCAGCCCTCGCCAAACCCCGCCCCCTTCGATCCTCGACCCCCCCATTCCTAACCCAGCCACTTCCCAAAAAACTGTTGCACGCCGAATTGATACCGTCCGAGATTGCCGAACTGGGCCCAGATATTGGGCCAGTCGTCATGGCCAATTCGGTTCCCATGACGACTTGAGAAGCAATAAAGGCCCTTCCCGAAGCGCACGCCCAAGACGCACCCGACCTTGCCTCTCCGGGGCCTCGTTCCCATTGCCAGCCCGCCAGCCCGCCCATGCCGAGCCGCGGCCCAGATAGGGGGACGATTTTAGTCCGCTTACCTTCTTGCAGCCGGAGTGGAGCAGTCTAAATCGCCACTGATTGTGAACCCTTGCTGATTATTGAGGGCCAACTCGCCACGGGTTTCATTTCGAGGCTCAAATGTGGCACCATTTCCTTTTTGGAGATTCCTCTTGACCCAACCGTTAGATCCATTGCTATATGCGTTTAATTGGTGGAAAATTTTCTCGAACGGCTTTTGCCCGGGCAATCGCGTCGAACAAATATGTGGTTCCGCCCACTCGTTGGTATCTAAGTATGCCTCTTCCGCCGAATCAGTGGGTGGATGAGGAGTGAAAGCTTCAATTTGGCAGCCTTCCGATCACG
>JAQCFL010000118.1 GCA_027619375.1 Verrucomicrobiota bacterium
CACCCCACCTCCGATACTTGCCCCCAATCAGAGCAATCAGTGCAATCAGTGGTCAATTTCTCCGTATTTCCACCTCTACCTCCCCCCATTTCCTCCCGAATCGCCCTCGACCACCGCGCCATCCCCGACTAAACACCTCCCGCCCACCGCATGTTCCTCCTCACGAAAGTCTTTCAGCTCCGCGACAAGGCCAATCCGGACCACGAAAAACCCTTCCTCGAACACCTCGAGGACCTCCGGATCACCATCACCCGCATGGCCCTCGTCCTGCTTGTGGCCTCCATCGCCTGCTTCATGGGCCGGAACCACTTGATGGACATCATCAAGAAGCCGGTCACCGATCTCTACGAAAGTCGCCAGCACAACTCCCTCAAGGACCTCGGCGTCACCCTCGACACCGCCACCTGGGACATCGCCGTGCAGGCCGCTCGGGACGCCAGCCTCCTCACTCCCGGCGAACGCGAGGCCTTCTACCAGTCCGTCGCAAAAGAGGGCCAGGACCTCCAGTTCCACGTCCGCTCCATCATCTACTTCCGCGCCGCCCTCGCCATCCCAATGGTGGAACGCCGCGACGCCTTCGTCGATGCCCTCCCCGACCTCGACGAGAAGATGCGCAAACAAGTCCACGGACTCCTCAAGGGCATGCCCTCGGCCGATGTCGATGCCAGGGGCCGCCTCGTCCTCATGCAGGCCCTCAATCCCACCGAGGGCTTCATGCTCTCCATCAAACTCGCCTTCTTCGCCGGCATCGTCATCTCCTTCCCCTTCCTCCTCTTCTTCCTCCTCCAGTTCACCCTCCCCGGCCTCCACGAAAAGGAACGTCGTGCCCTCTACCCCGCCATGGTCGTCGGCTTCGGCCTCTTCCTCGCCGGCGTCTTCTTCGCCTACTACGGCGTCCTCCCCCGCGTCCTCGAGTTCTTCCACAACTACTCCCAGGAAATGGGCATCCGCAACGAATGGCGCATCGGCTACTACATCTCCTTCGCCACCCAGTTCACCCTCATCTTCGGCCTCGCCTTCGAACTCCCCGTCGTCGTCATGACCCTCGTGAAACTCGGCATCATGAACTACGAAATGATGAAGAAGACCCGCTCTTACGCGATCCTCGCCATCTTCGTCATCGCCGCCATCATCACCCCCACCCCCGACGCCTTCACCCTCTGCCTCCTCGCCGTGCCCATGATCATTCTCTACGAGATCTGCATCTGGCTCGCCTACTTCAGCGGCAAGAAGGAACGCGCCCTCGAGGAAGCCGAGGAAAAGGCCCGCCTCGAACGTCTCCTCGCCGTCTCCCCCAAACCCGCCTCCGGCACCGAGGCGGTCTCCGACGACGACGAGAACCACCTCGACGAGCACCCGGACGATCACGATCACTACGATCACGATCAATACCACGACGATCACCCCGACGACCATGATCACGACGAGCACGATCCTCACCACCACGATCACGACGGTCATGCCGACGAGGACCCCCATCGGGACCGCGCCAAAGACGACGGCCCCCTAGCCCCCGAACTGGACTTCCACGAGGAAGCCGACCCCGGCCAAACCGAGGAAGGCGAGGGCGAGGACATCAGCGACCCCTGGCCCAAGGACTCCGAAGCGTCCGACGAGTCCGAACAGTCCGACGACGACGACCCCCACTCCGACGACACCCCCGAAGAAGAGAAGAACCGCTAACGCAGGACATCCTTCCAGCCAGCAAAGGCATGCCTCCTGCCAGCGTGGCGCATCCTTCCAGCTTGCGATAGGCGGGTAGGCTTCCAGCCTGCACAACGTAGCGCGGGCTTCCAGCCTGCGAATGGCCGACGGATCCCCGCAGGCCGGTCGTAGCCCGGGCGAAGACTGGAATCCGCCGCCCCCCCGCCACACCCTGCCAAGAAGTCTTGTCATCGATAAAGAAAAATGTTCTCTTGAACACCTCCCAGGCCGACGCATCGATCAACAGGCCGTCCCGCCACCGTTCTTCGACTCGTCGCTTCACAATAAACCAAGGAGACCGAACTCATGCAAACACTCGATATCGAGGCCCACTTTCTCGCCTCCCACGGCTACGTCCAACTCGACATGATGGAGGAAGCGCACGCCGAACTGGACGCCCTGCGGGACGTGCCGGAGTCCGCCGCTCCGGTCACCCTCTGCCGCATCGGTCTCCTCACCTACGAGGGGCGTTGGCAGGAAGCCGCCACCCATGCCGCCAACCTCTGCGACCTGGAACGTGATGTCCCCGACCACTTCCTCCTCGCCGCCGAGATCCAACGCACCCTCGGAGCCCCTGAAAACGCCCTCGACATCCTTCTCGGCGGCCCCCTCACTCTCTGCGGCTTCCCCGAATACCATTACCAACTCGCCCGTTCCTTCGCCCTCATCGCGGAAACCGATTCAGCCGTCGACTGCATGCAGCACGCCATCGACCTCGACGAAAGCGATCGCCAGCGCCTCCAAACCGAACCCGATCTGCAGTCCATCCGCCCTCTCCTCGACCCCCCGGATCCCAATCCGGAATCAGACAGCGAGGGCGAACCCAATTCTCCGCAACCCCGACCGGACTGCCCGTTCTAGGCCGCGTGGATCGGTATCAGTTGACCCACCAGCGTTTAAGTTGGTCGGTTAAGGGTATCCGAGTAAGGGTTGAGGTTAAGTGTCCGTTGAAGTGTTTGTTGGCGGGAACCAAGCGATTTTTGACACTCTTGGTCGCCCACTTGCTCGCTTTCTTGAGCGCCACCCTTACTCGGATACCCTTCACCGACCTCCTTCCATCGGTCCCGCAGCGGCAACCATTCCGCTCGTCGGCCACACTCAGCTACCCACAGATTCTGCGGAAGAACCTGAGTTTGATTCTTGGAATTTGGATTTGAAATTTATTTGAAACTTGGGGGTTGGAAATTCTGCCCCGGGGCATCGAGCTGTGCTGCCGAGTCTCCACGATCCAATCTTCAAACAAGCTCCAATCCCCAAATTGAAGTTTTCCCCACCCTACTCCTCCTCCGCCAACACCTCCCGCACTTCCTCAATCAAAGTCTGCACCTCCCCCAGGATCTCCCCGATCTCCCTCCGCACCTCCAGCCGCCAACCCGGCGTGGCCAACCCCTCCTCATCCGCACTGTCCAACGCGCCGATCACATCCCGCAAATAGCCCCGCGCCTTCTTTAGCCGCACCAGCACACTCCCCGCAAAGAGCGCCTCGGGCGGCCATTCCTCGTCATCCCCCAGCGCCCCCGCCAGCTTCGCACTCGCCGACATCGTCCGTGTCACGATCTCCACCAGGGGATGCTCCTGATGCGTCTCCTCCGACACCCAACCCTTCTGCTCCACCTCGGCATACACCCGCATGGACAGCTCCCGGGATCGTTCCACCAGGGGATGCTCAAGCGCGGGACCTTCCTCCTCCCCTTTCCACTTCTCCGCCTCCATCTCAGCCATCATCTCTTCCTCCCCGGCGTGAAACTCAGCCAACCACTCCTCCCGCTCCGCCAACTGCTCCGGGGTCAATTCCTTCTCGCCCCGTTCCTGCTTCAACCGCTGCCGCTCCTCCTCCAAAATCCGCTCAAACGAATCCCCATCACAGCCCTCCCGATCCATCCGTGCCGTGACCCGATCCATCAACAAATCCATCCGCGCCGCCTCCTCGTCGGCCTCCGCCTCCGCCTCACTCCGCGGATCGTCCTCATCCTCGCTCTCCTCTGGCTCCAAAAATTCCGTCAAGGCTTTCGCATTCGCCACTCGCTGCGCCTCCTCCTCCGCCTTCGTCAACTCCCACGTCGCGCTCGCCTCCAACTCCAGTGCATACCCCGCCGATTCAATCACCACCCGCCCGTTGCACTTGCTGAACCACTCCAGATACATCCCGTTCCCCCAATGCCACGGAAACGGCTTCCGCGCCCGATAGTAGTCCTCAAACTCCTCCGCCGAACACTCCAACACCTTCACCTTCCGCGAAGCCGTCATATCCCCCACCACCCCCAACTGCCGCGCCATCAACTCGCGCCCCTTCCCTTCCACCGGAGCCGGATTCGCAAAGCGCAGCACATGCCCCGCCAGATCCCGCCCGGGATGCCCCTCCAACATCAACTCCAACGGCTCCTCCCGCCCCAAGATCCAAATCCGCCCCGTCACCCGTCCCCGCACCCGGCAGTCCAACTCGCCCCGGATCACTTCCTCATCAATGCGCCACGCCATGCCCCAAAACCTGCACCACTTCCACCCCCAGCACCAGCCCTGAGGTGCCCAAGCAGATCCCGGAGCGATCGCCGCCACCGTTGGTGGCCAAAGGGCCAACGCCCACCGCTCTCACCCCGCGGAGCGCGCAATCGCCGCCCCCCCCACTCTCCTCATGAGACCGTGATTGAATCCTCTCCTGCTTTCCCGCAAACTCCCCTCGATGCCCGATGCCATCCAGGCCTCCGACTTTTCCTCCTTCCTCTTTTGGGACGTGGCGGTCGATTCGGTCGATCTGGAAAAACACCGCCCGTGGCTCGTGAGACGCGTCCTCGAAAAGGGCACCCGAACAGATTGGAACCTCCTCCTCCAACTCTACCAACGCGAAGCAATCCGTGATGCCGTGAAACAACTGCGCAGCCTGGAAAAAAAGGCCGCCAGCTTTGCTTGTGCCGTCTTGGATTTACCGCAGACTGAACTCCGATGCTCCAAGAACAGGCAGTCGCCCCACACACCCTGGGACTACTGAAACGACTCAGCCCCGAACTCGCCCGCCACGGATTCTATCTGGCCGGAGGCACCGCCCTGGCCCTGCGACTCGGACATCGCCTCTCCATCGACCTCGACTTCTTCTCCGCTCAGAAATTCAATCCTCCCTCGATGGCGGACGCTCTGGAGAACTTCCTGGATCAGCCACCACGAATCCTGCAACAATCCACCGGATCGATCGCCTTGATGATCGAGGAGACCAAAATCGAACTCCTCCATTACCCCTACCCGCTCTTGAGCCCTTTGGAAACGCAGGGCGGCATTACCCTGGCCTCCCTGCCCGACAATGTCAGCATGAAGCTCTCCGCACTGGCCGGACGAGGCTCCAAGAAGGACTTCACCGACATCGCCGCCGTTCTCCAGCAAATCGATCTCGAAACAATGCTCTCCTGGTACCAGCAAAAATTCCCCAACTCCGAAGTCTTCATGCTCATGAAAAGTCTGACCTGGTTCGAGGACGCCGAACAGGAACCCGACCCCCTCTTCCTCCAGAAACAATCATGGCCAGAGATCAAGACCCGGGTCATCGCCAGCCTGGCAATATAATGTCTCGTCGTGGAATGTTGCTGATCGATTGTCAGATCCGGAGTCCGGGCCGCGCCCAAAAAAAAGCGGCGGTCCGCAGACCGCCGCTTCCAAAACATTGCCCGGCCTAAAACTTAATAGCGATAGTGCTCCGGCTTGTAGGGCCCTTCCACCGGCACATCGATGTAGGCCGCCTGCTCCGGAGTCAACTTCGTCAACTTGCAGCCGATCTTGTCGAGGTGCAGCCGCGCCACTTCCTCATCAAGCGCCTTGGGCAGCACTTCCACCCCGATCTTCCGGCTGTCTCTGGTCTCCCAAAGCGCAATCTGCGCCAGCGTCTGGTTGGTAAAGCTGTTGCTCATCACAAAGCTCGGGTGGCCCGTCGCACAGCCGAGGTTCACAAGACGCCCTTCCGCCAACATGTAAATGCTGTTGCCGCCCGGGAAGGTGTATCGGTCCACCTGCGGCTTGATGTTCAGCTTCTGAATGCCCTCCAACTTCTCAAGCTTGTCGATCTGGATCTCGTTGTCGAAGTGACCGATGTTACAAACGATGGCCTGGTCCTTCATCTTCTCCATGTGCTCGGCGCGGATGATGTTGAAGTTGCCGGTGGTGGTGACGTAAATGTCACCCCAACCCAGCGTGTCTTCCACCGTCAGGACCCGGAAGCCCTCCATCGCCGCCTGCAGCGCACAAATCGGATCGACCTCGGTCACCACCACCTGCGCACCCTGCGCCCGAAGCGCCTGCGCACAGCCCTTGCCCACGTCACCGTAGCCGCAAACAACCCCGACCTTGCCGGAAATCATCACGTCCGTGGCCCGCTTGATCCCGTCGATCAGTGACTCCCGGCAACCGTAGAGGTTGTCGAACTTCGACTTGGTGACGGAATCATTCACGTTGATCGCCGGAAAGAGCAGCTTGCCGTCCCGCTGCATCTGATAAAGACGATGCACTCCGGTCGTGGTCTCCTCGGAAACGCCCTTCAACTCGGGCACCCACTCGTGGAACACCCCGGGGCGCTCCGCGTGAATCTGCTTGAGGAGGTCCTTGATGACCTGCTCCTCATGGTTGCCACTCGGCGTGTTCACCCAGTCGCTGCCGTTCTCCAACTCGTATCCCTTGTGGATCAGCAACGTCGCGTCGCCACCATCGTCCACGATGAGCTGCGGTCCCTTGCCGTCCGGAAACTGCAGGGCCTGCCAGGTGCACCACCAATACTCCTCCAGCGTCTCGCCCTTCCAGGCAAAGACCGGCGTCCCCGTCACCGCGATCGCCGCCGCCGCGTGGTCCTGCGTCGAGAAAATGTTGCAGGAACACCAGCGCACGTCGGCACCAATCTCCTTGAGCGTCTCGATCAACGCAGCCGTTTGAATGGTCATGTGGAGTGAACCCATCAAGCGCACTCCTTTGAGTGGCTTCTGCGATCCATACTTCTCCCGACTCGCCACCAAGCCCGGCATTTCATGCTCGGCCATGTCGAGTTCCTTGCGACCCCAATCGGCCAGGCTGATATCAGCCACTTTGTAGGGCTCCGTCTTCACTTCTGCTGCTGCGCTCATCGTTTCGTTTGGTTCGTTCGTTGATTGTTCAGGAAAGGGCGGCCTTGAGTTCCTCCACCTTGTTCTTCTCCTCCCACGGCAATCCCGCATCTTCCCGGCCAAAGTGACCGTAGTTGGTGGACTTCGAATAAATCGGGCGGAGCAGGTCGAGCTGCTTCACGATCTCCGCCGGCTTGAAGGAAAAGATCTCTTTCACGGCTTTCTCGATCTTCTCCTCATCGACCACCGCGGTCCCAAAGGTGTTCACATTGAGGCTGACCGGCTCGGGATAGCCGATCGCGTAGGCCAACTGCAGTTCGCACTCATTGGCCAGGCCCGCCGCGACAATGTTCTTGGCCACCCAGCGGCTCATGTAGGCAGCGGAGCGATCCACCTTCGACGGGTCCTTCCCGGAGAAGGCGCCCCCGCCATGGCGACCCATGCCACCGTAGGTATCCACAATGATCTTGCGCCCGGTCAGTCCGGCATCGCCCTCGGGGCCACCCACCACGAACAATCCCGTCGGGTTGATGTGCAACTTGGTGTCTGCCGTCAGCAAATGCTGCGGCAGGACCTTCTCGATCAAGTCCCGCTGCAACAACTCCCGGATCTCTTCAGTCGAAATCTCACGGGCGTGCATCGTGGACACCACCACCGCGGTGATCCGGCTCGGCTTGTTGTCGACATACTCGATGCTCACCTGCGTCTTCGAATCCGGACGCAACCAGGTGTGCACCCGGTCCTTGCGCAGTTTCGTCAGGGCCGCGCCCAACCGATGGGAGTAGAGAACCGGCGCGGGCATCAGCTCCGGCGTGTCGTTGGTCGCATAGCCGAACATGATTCCCTGGTCCCCCGCCCCCTGTTCCGCGGTCTCCTTGTGTTCCGCCTCCTTCGCATCCACCCCCTGCGCGATGTCCGGACTCTGCTGGCCAAGCATGTTCATCAGGAAGGCACCCTTCTCAAACTTGCAGGTATAGCTGTAGTCCGTCCCCTTCGCGTAATCCGCATCGTAGCCGATTTCCTTCAGCGTTTCCTTCACCAGGCAGCCGTAGTCGAACACCGCCCGCGTCGAAATCTCCCCGGCCAAACCCACCACATTGTCCTTCACGAAGGTCTCGCAGGCCACCCGGCTGTCGATATCTTGAGTCAAGCAGGCATCGAGCACCGCATCGGAAACGGTGTCACAAACCTTGTCTGGATGGCCTTCCGTGACTGACTCAGAGGAGAAAATGAATGATTTTGGCATGGTCTTGTTCTTTAAAGTATCTACAAATCGTGATTCGTTGATGCGAAGTAAACCCAGTATCCCATGCCGTCAATCCTGAATTCCCTGAAACTGATCGCCGACCCCACCCGGCTCCGCTTGCTCCTGCTCCTCGCCGAGGAAGCCCTCTCCGTGGCGGAACTGCAGGAAATCATGGGCATGGGCCAGTCCCGCATCTCCACCCAGCTTGCCCAGCTGAAAAAGGAAGGCCTCGTCGCCGACCTCCGCTCCGGAAAGAACAACATTTACTCCTGCCTGGCCCCCCCCGACCTCCTCGACATCGCCACCCGGGCCGCCGAGGAACTCCCCGAACGCACCAAGGACACCAGCTCCCTCGCCCACATCCTCCGCAAGCGAAAGGACAAGGCCCGCGCCTACTTCGACGAACTGGCCGGTAAATTCGGCCGACAATACGTCCCCGGTCGCTCCTGGAAGGGCCTCGCCGAAGCCCTCCTCAAGATCCTCAACTACGAGACCGTCGCCGACCTCGGCGCCGGCGAAGGCACCCTCGCCCAACTCCTCGCCCAACGCGCCACCAAGGTCATCGCCGTGGACCACTCCCCCAAGATGGTCGAGTTCGGCACCAAGCTCGCCAAGGAACACAAACTCCCCAACCTCGAATACCGCCTCGGCGACATCGAGGAAATCCCCATCGACGACGCCTTCGTCGATCTCGCCTTCTTCTCCCAGGCCCTCCACCACGCCGAACATCCCCCCCGCGCCCTCCGCGAAGCCCACCGCATCCTCAAACCCGGCGGCACCCTCGTCATCCTCGACCTCCACCAACACAGCTTCGACAAGGCCCGCGAACTCTATGCCGACACCTGGCTCGGCTTCCCCGAAGCCGAATTGGCCCGCATGTTGGAACAGGAAAAATTCACCCGCATCGAAACCGCCATCGTCGACCGCGAAGAATCCCCCCCCCACTTCCAAACCCTCCTCGCCGTCGCCAGAAAGTAGCGACAATGGGGAGAGCGGGTTTGCAACCCGCTTCCATTTTGGGAAAGGAACTTTTTACCCCCCTCTCATTTGCAAACACCTTCCTCGTGCCAGCGGGTTGCAAACCCGCTCTCTCCATCACTCCCCATCCGCTATCCACTTTCGGCGATCATTCACCCACCCCGCCTCCTTCTCCATCCCGTTGCCCCGGTAAAATCCCTCCAATTTCGCATATCGCGTCCGCGGATCAAACCCCACCGCATGCTGCATCTTCCGCAGGCACACCGGACACAAGTGCATCGGCGTGGCATCACTCTCCGCAAGATGATTCGCCCCGTTCATGTTGCACTCATAGAAGGTGCAATGCCGAATCCCGAACATGTGCCCCATTTCATGCGTCAGCACCTTCGCCGCCCGCCGCAACACCAGCACCTCCGTCTCCGGCCCCGCCTCCCCTCCCACCCAGCCCGGATGATACCGCGCAAAGCTAAACACCCCCACCCGATCCCGGATAGAGGCCTGCCCGAACACGAAATTCCAACTCTCCTCCGGATAGAGATCCTTCATGGTCACCGCGATCATCGCATAGGCATCCCCCGGCAGCTTGCGGGGCAGCCAACGGAGGACGTCCGCGCTCTTCCACTGCGTCTTCCGGGAAAACTGATTGATGCGTGAGGTCGCCGGCACTTCCGCCGTCGGCACCGCCGGCAACATCTCCACCTCCAGCGGATGGTAATAGGCCCGCATGTAGTCCCGCAGCAATTTCAGGCTCGGCCCTGCCCCCTCTTCGAAACCGCCCAACGGCAGCACATAAAGCTTCGTCCGCAGCCCCTTCGGCTTGTTCGCCCCCGACTCCAGATACTGCCCGAAGCTCTGCCCCGCTTCCTCATGCGACGCCAACCAATCCCCCGGCGCCAGTGTCTTCTTTGCCTCGAAATCCCAGCCTTCCGTGAAGGCCCTCCGCATCGGCTCGCTCAACCCCTCCAACGATCCCACCGCCCCCGCCCGATCATGCAGCGACGGCACCACAAACCCCGCCAGCACCCACCC
>JAQCFL010000119.1 GCA_027619375.1 Verrucomicrobiota bacterium
GCTACTGCCTGTCTCACCCGCAACATCAGGGACAAGCCCAGTGTGGGTGCCTCTCAACCTCCCGTGCGGGCTTCTGGTTTTGAGTCTTGGAAGATGGATTTGAAATTTATTTGGAGCTTGTGGATTGGAAATTCAGAGTAGCGCGACCTCGCCTCCCCGGACAAGCCTTCCAGAACCGAGTCAAATGACAGCTGAGAACATTCATCCGGAGTTCCACCGTTTCCTAAAGCGGGAGGACAAGGAGCAGTTACTGGGGCAGCGGGGAGTGGTGTTGTGGATGTATGGGTTGTCGGGGTCGGGGAAGAGCACCATTGCGAATGCGGTGGAGCGGCGCTTGTTTGAAGAGGGGCGGTTCACGGTGATTTTGGACGGGGACAACCTGCGTTCGGGCCTGAACGGCAATCTGGGATTTTCCGATGAGGACCGCAGGGAGAACGTGCGGCGCAATGCGGAGGTGGCGAAGTTGTTTGCCCGGCAGGGGGTCATCACGCTGGTCTCGGTGATCACGCCGCGGCGGGCCCTGCGGGATCTGGCGCGGGAGGTGGTGGGGGAGGATTTCGTGGAGGTCCATGTGAAGGCGAGCTTCGAGACCTGCGCCCGGCGGGACCCCAAGGGACTGTATGCGAAGGCGCAGCGGGGTGAGGTGACGCAGTTTACGGGCAAGGACAGCGGGTTCGAGGAACCGGAGAAGGCCGAAGTTGTGCTGGACACCGAGGCGCGCAGTGTGGAGGAGAGCGCGGCGCGGCTCATGGAGTTTCTTCGTTCCCGCTCCCCGCTTAACACTTAACACTTCCCCCCTTAACACTCTTCCCATGCCCGACTATCAACTCAGCCATTTGGACCAGATTGAGGCGGAGGCCATCTTCATCCTGCGGGAGACCGCCGCGCAGTTTGAGAACCCCGCGTTGTTGTTTTCCGGAGGAAAGGATTCCATTGTGATGGCGCACCTCGCCTACAAGGCCTTCTGGCCGGCGAAGCTGCCCTTTCCGCTGGTGCACATCGACACCGGCCACAATTTTCCGGAGACCATCACCTACCGGGACGAGTTTGTGAAGAGGATCGGGGCGCGCCTGGTGGTCGGTTCGGTGCAGGACTCGATCGACAAGGGCCGGGTGGCGGAAGAGAAGGGGGCGAACGCCTCGCGGAACCGGGCCCAGACCACGACCTTGCTGGACACCATCGAGGAGAACGGATTTGACGCGGCGCTGGGTGGTGGTCGGAGGGATGAGGAGAAAGCCCGGGCCAAGGAGCGGTTCTTCTCGCACCGGGACGATTTCGGGCAGTGGGATCCGAAGAACCAGCGGCCCGAACTTTGGAACCTTTTCAACGGACGCAAGCATCACGGCGAGCACTTCCGGGTCTTCCCGCTCTCGAATTTCACGGAGATGGACGTGTGGATGTACATGAACCGCGAAGGGATCGAACTGCCAAGCCTCTATTATGCGCACGAGCGGGACACGGTGATGCGCAACGGGACGATTCTGGCGGTGTCCGAGTTCGTGCAACCTCGCGATGGGGAACAGGTGGAGCGGAAGGTGATTCGCTTCCGGACGATGGGAGATGCGACGATCACCGGGGCGATCGAATCAACGGCGGACACGATGGAGAAGATTATCGAGGAAGTGGCGGCGGCCCGCCAGACGGAACGCGGCAACCGGGCGGACGACAAGCGGAGCGAGACGGCGATGGAGGATCGGAAGAAGGAAGGGTATTTTTAGGTCCGGCGAAGCCGGCCAGTGTTAAGTGTTAGGATTTAAGAGCTTAGATTTGAGAACGGAGAGAATGAGCAAAATTCTCGTCACAGGGGGGGCCGGGTATATCGGTTCGCATACGGTCCGGCATCTGGTGCGGGAAGGTGCGGAGGTGGTGGTGCTGGACAATCTGTCGGAAGGGCACCGCGAGGCCCTGGTTGATGCGGAGGTGCTCTTTGTGGAAGGTGGGATCGGTGATCGGGCACTATTGCGGAGCGTGTTTGAGAAGCACCGGCCGAGCGCGGTGATTCACTTCGCGGCCCATGCCTACGTGGGGGAGTCGGTGGAGGATCCGCTGAAGTATTATGAGAACAACGTCGCGGCTCCTCTGGTGATGCTGGGGGTGATGCGCGAGTTCGATTGCAGGAACATCGTGTTTTCCTCGAGTTGCGCGACCTACGGGGAGCCGGAAGCGCTGCCCATCACGGAAGAGAACCCGCAGCATCCGATCAATCCGTACGGACGGAGCAAGTTGATGTTCGAGGAGGTCCTGAAGGATTGTGAGGTGGCGTGGGGATTGCGCAGTGTGTGCCTGCGGTATTTCAATGCCTGCGGTTGTTCCGAGGACGGCAAGATTGGGGAGGATCACGAGCCGGAGACGCATTTGATCCCCCTGGTGCTGATGAGTTTGACCGGGGGCGTGGAGAGAATTCGGGTCTTTGGAACTGACTATCCGACGAAGGACGGGACCTGCATTCGCGATTACATTCATGTGGATGACCTGGCCTCCGCGCATGGTCTGGCGGTCCGCTATCTGGAGAATGGGGGGGCATCGGAGGCGATCAATTTGGGAACGGGGACGGGGACCTCGGTGCAGGAGATTATTGACGCTGCGGAGCGGATTTCGGGGAAGACAGTGCCGGTGGAGCACGGTCCGCGGCGGGCGGGAGATCCGGCCGAGTTGATCGCGGATCCCTCGAAGGCAAAGCGTATTCTCGGGTGGAAGGCGGAGCGGGGGATCGAAGTGATCGTGGAGTCTGCGTGGCGATGGTTTTCTGGACCGCGCGGGGGACGGTATGACGCGGACGTAGGGAATGCAGAATGTGTTAAGGGCGCTTCGCGCGGAAGATTTAAGGTTTAAGAATCCCCTGAGCGGAATGAACCCAGTTCGTATTTGGCTTAACGAATAAACAACACCAATAATCAATGTCATACCATTCATTCGAAGACCTGGAGGTCTGGAAGCGCGGCTGTCAATTGTCGGTTGATGTCTACGAGCTGTTTCGAGGCTCCAAGGAGTTTGCCTTCCGCGATCAGATGATCCGGTCTTCCCTCTCCATCCCGTCCAACATCGCGGAGGGAGCGGAAAGGGGGAGCAATGCGGACTTCATTCGATTCCTCCACTATTCAAAGGGCTCCTCCGCGGAACTCCGCACCCAGGCCCACATTGCCGAGAGATTGCGACTGATCAGCGATGAGGCAGCACAGTCCGTCGTGCGGGAATCCCGTGAACTTTCGTCCAGGCTGCACAGCCTCATCGGTCGTCTTGGATCCAGCGCTTAACACCTAACACTACCGCACTTAACACTTCTCATGGACCTACTACGATTTACGACCGCCGGCTCGGTTGATGACGGCAAATCGACCCTGATCGGCCGGCTTCTCTACGACTCGAAGAGTATCTTTGAAGACCAGTTGGAGGCGATGGAGGAAAGCTCCAAGAAGCGCGGCGACGAGCGCGTCAACCTGGCCTTGTTGACGGACGGCCTTCGGGCGGAACGGGAGCAGGGAATCACCATCGACGTGGCCTACCGTTACTTTGCGACGCCGAAGCGGAAGTTCATCATCGCGGACACCCCGGGCCACGTGCAGTACACACGGAACATGGTGACGGGTGCCTCGACGGCAAATTTGGCCATCATTCTGGTCGATGCCCGCAAGGGAATCATCGAGCAGACCAAACGGCATTCGTTCATCGCGAACCTGCTCCGCATCCAGCACGTCATTCTTGCGGTGAACAAGATGGACCTCGTCGATTACTCGCAGGAGGTTTACGACAAGATCGTGGCGGACTACCAGGCCTTCGCCTCGCGCCTCGACAACATCGTGGACATCCAGCCGATCCCGATCTCGGCGCTCAATGGGGACAATGTGGTGGATCGTTCGGAGAACATGGATTGGTATGAGGGCTCTTCGTTTCTCTATCACCTGGAGAATGTGTACATCGGCGGTGAGGAGAACCATGTGGATGCGCGGTTCCCGGTGCAGTGGGTGATCCGGCCGCAGAGCGATCAGTTTCATGATTTCCGCGGCTACGCGGGCCGGGTGGCGGGAGGGGTGTTCCGGGCCGGGGACGAGGTGGTGGTGCTGCCGTCGGGCTTCAAGACGCGGATTCAGGCGATTCATACGGCGGACGGGACGTTGGACGAGGCCTTTGCGCCCCAATCGGTCTGCCTGACGCTGCATGACGAGATCGACATTTCCCGCGGGGACATGTTGGCGAAGCCGAACAACCAACCGAAGGTCGAGCAGGATATCGAGGCGATGGTCTGCTGGTTCTCGCAAACGCCGATGCAGGGGCGGGGGAAGTATCTGCTCCGGCACACCACCCGGGAAACGCCGGCGGTGGTGCAGGAGATTCGTTATCAGGTCGACGTGAACACCCTGCGCAAGGTGGAGGGAGTGGATTCTTTGATCATGAACGATATCGGCCGGGTCCGGATCCGCACCGCGACGCCGCTCCTGCACGATGCCTACCGTCGGAACCGCAATACGGGCTCGTTTTTGCTGATCGATCCGGGGACCAACGAGACAGTGGGGGCGGGGATGATCGTGTAGAGGGTGGTAATGTTCAGGATTTGTAGTTTGGGATTTGAATTTGGAATTTATTTGGAAATTGTGGATTGGAAATTTTCCGGAGCGGACTCGTTGAAGGAGCTGAATTTCCACCAACCAATTTCCAAATAAGTTCCAGTCGCCAGGATTCAAACAAGGATACGGAGGCCAACGACTCTGCCCCTCTTGGTTGGTGCTTGGTTGATCTGGGAGTGAACCCGCCGTCGCCCGATCAATGACTCTACCCAATCTTTGTTCAAAATATATTGAACTCGATCCTTCTGCTGCTGTCTTACCTTCCGATGACCGGATACCCGGTCTTCTCCCCGCCCCCAAGATTCTCACCTCTGGTTCTGTCCTCTCTCTGACAAATGACCAAAGGCGGCAGCGTGACACCCAATAGGGAGCGCGGCTTTGCAAGCCGCACCGCGAAAGCCGGGAGCGAAAAACAGCCTTCAGCGCGGGTGAAACTGCTGCTCGATGAAAACCCGTCGCCCCGACGAGAATTCGGGCGTAAAATAGCCTCATGAGTCAGACGCTGGAAAGAATCACAAGCAATCCCCGGCAGTGCGGCGGCCGTCCGTGTATCCGTGGGATGAGAATCAGGGTCACAGATGTGCTCGATCTACTTGCTGCGGGGTTAAGCTTCGACCAGATCCTGGATGAATTGCCCGATCTTGAGCGGGAGGACCTTGTTGCGGCGATCATCTATGCTTCTCGGGGGATCGACCACCCGGTGATTGCAGCATGATCTGGCTGGATGACCATTTGTCGCCAAACACCTGGCTGAGGTGCTGGACCTTCTCGCCACCGGAGAGGATTTGGTGGAGATCCGATAGTTCGCGATTTCCCGCTCCTCGTGCGCCCCAAGCCGTCTTCCCCTATTCCGGATTGGTGGGGTGGAGGGCCGCCGTCCATGACTGACATTCTTAGTCTCACACTCTTAGTCGCACACTTGAACGCCACCCTTAGTCGAACACACTTAACCGACCGACTCCCATCGGATGCGTAACGGCAACAATTCCGCTCGTAGGAAATAGTCAGCTACCCACAGATTCTGCGGAAGAATCCAAATGAATGGCGAGACGTCGAAAGGCCTGTGAAACGCTCAACCGAGAACGGTTAAGTCGGTCGGTTATGGGTATCCGGTTAAGGGTTGGGGTTGAGTGTCCGTTGAAGATGACGGCTGCAAGGCAGATTCCGCATCGATGGTGTTGTCCTGGAGTCGGTCGGTGGTTTCCGCCGCCGACAGCCCAACCGCCGGACGGCGCGGCCTGCCCATCCGTAGCCTCGCGCGAAGGGGGGAGCGACCGTCCCCTACCCACGAACAACAACCTTAAGCTGGGGCCAATCAGCCTTGGGAGCGACATTTTGGGGTCCCGTTTTGTCCTTCCTTTGGGATTTGAAATTGAAATTTATTTGGAAATTGGCTTTTGGAAATTCAGCTCCATCACCGAGTTCACTCTGAAAAATTTCCAATCCACAATTTCCAAATAATCTCCAAAAACAGATTTCAAAATACAAACGAAGCGGAGGAAGACCCGGCCCGGTTGGCGGGGAGGAGGATAGTCAAGTAGTCCTCGAAAGCCTCTTTTCAACTGCAGTACGGGGGGCGCCGCCAACAGGAATTGATCACTTCGTTGCCATTGGCTGCCTGCCCTGTTATCATATCCAGAGGGTCGAGACAGACCCGTCATTCAAGAACCACCCCGCCACTCCATCATGACCATTGATCTGGATGCCCTGCGCTCCCTGCTTGCGGAGGAGCCGGATGTGCAGCTGGCGATTCTTTTTGGCTCGCTCGCCACGGGGAGGGCGACTGCTGAGAGCGACCTTGATCTTGCCATCAGCACGGGTGGGGAGATGTCCTCCGAACGTCGTCAAGAGCTGTCGGACCGTCTCGCAGGACTGGTGGGCAGACCCATCGACCTCATTGACCTTGCCGCGAGTGGTGGGGCCTTGCATGGACAGATTCTAAGGACCGGAACAATCGTGATAGAAACAGTTCCCGGGGTGCTGGGTCGGCTCCATGAGCGCTTTCTCGACTGGCAGGCCGACCTTGCCCCGGCGGTGGAGTCCTTGCTCAGAACCCGCCGCGCCCGGCTCCTCGCCACCGACCATGGATAAACATCTCGTCGCCCGAAAATTGGATTCGCTCGCCCGCTGCCTGGCACGGCTCGAGGCGAAGCGGCCATTGACAGCGGGCGAACTCTCCGAGGATCCCGACTGCCAGGACATTCTCAGCATCAATCTGGAACGGGCCGTGCAGTTGTGCGTTGATCTCGGCGCGCACCTGCTTGCCGACACCAATACTCCGCCGCCGGAGACCATGGGCGAGGTTTTCCTGCTTCTCGCCCGCGATGGCCTGATTCCCGATTCCGTGGCCGGGGCTTTGCGCAAAGCGGTCGGCTTTCGGAACCTATCCGTGCACGCTTACGATCGGGTGGATTGGGACCGGGTCTTTGAAATCGTCCACCATCGCCTCGACGATTTTCGCGTCTTTGCGGCGCATGTTGTGACAATTTCCGGCAATTAATCCTGCTGGTCCCGGGGACGAACGGGACGGGAGGCGGGGATGATTGTGTAGGCGTTCAAAATTGAGAAGGCCCGTCTCGGTGAAATGCTCAACCGAACACGGTTAAGTTGGTCGGTTAAGGGTATCCGGGTAAGGGTTGGGGTTAAGGGGCGGTTAAGATGACGGCTGCGAGGCGGAATCCGCATCGATGGTGTTGCCCTGGAGTCGGTCGGTGGTTTCCGCCGGCGACAGCTCAACCGCCGGACGGCGCGGAGCGACCGTCCCATACCCACGAACAACAACTTGAAGCCGGGACCGTTCAGGCTTGGGAGCGACATTTTGCGGTCGCGTTTTGCCTTTTCATTTGGATTTGGATTTGAAATTTAATTGGAAATTGTGGATTGGAAATTTTTCGGAGCGGACTCGGTGATGGAGCTGAATTTCCACGAACCAATTTTCAAAAAGTTTCAAAAACAGTTTTCAAAATACAAACGAAGCGGAGGAAGACTCGGCTCGGTTGGCGGGGAGGAGAATAGTCGCCCCGTCCTCGAACGCCTCTTTTCCACCGCATTCCGTGGGGCGCATCCAAGATTTGCCCCGAGGAAGCGATCATGATACCCTGAGAGTCGGTTCCACCATGTCCTCCATCCTCATCGACATCGCCCGCCGCCGACAGCGACCCGGTTCCGGGAGTATTCTAGCGATCACCCCATCAAAACCCGCTGAAATGTTTCACGAAATCTTCTCGGTTCCCTATGCGCTCATCGGTGGACAAGCCACCAAGTTCTACATGCCGGAACGCACGACCCTGGATTGGGATGTCCTGGTCGACGCCAATGATCTGGAGCAGGCGAGGAGTGATGTGGAGAATGGGGGTGCCGTGGCCATGAGGCCATTGACCATCGACGGCTTCACCTGTCGCCTCAATAATGCCGTTACCCTTGATGTCATCGCCGAGAGTGGCGCGTGGGTAGTCGAGGCGCTCACTGCGGCACGTTGTGCTGCTTCCGGATCACAAGATCCCGTGCTCGCGCTCAGGTGGCTGGTGTTGCTCAAGCTCAATGCCGGACGGGTGCAGGATCTGGCCGATGTCAGCCGCATGATGGGATGCGCTTCGGATCAGGATATCGAAGCCACCCAAGCCGTCATTTCCCAGTGGCTCGCCGATGCCAGCGAGGATCTGGATGCGCTGATCCAACTGGGAAAGCTGGAGAGCGGACGGCGCGGAGCGACCGTCCCATACCCACGAACAACAACTTGAAGCCGGGACCAATCAGCCTGGGGAGCGACATTTTGCGGTCGTGTTTTGCCTTCCCATTGGGATTTGGATTTGAAATTTAGTTGGAAATTGTGAATTGGAAATCTTTCGGAGCGGACTCGGTGATGGAGCTGAATTTCCACCAACCAATTTTCAAATAAGTTCCAGTCGCCGGGGTTCAAACAGGAACACACCGGCAGACCGAAGCGGTTGGTTGAAAGGGAGTCGCTCCGTGAACGGCTTAGGCGGAGTCGAGGGTACCAATCTTCACAACTTTCGCGATGCGTCCGGTGGTAGAAAGAGAGAAGTTGCTCAGTTTCCTTGAGGCGCTTGCCCGTGAAACGGGGGGAGAGGCCTCGATTTTTCTGACGGGGGGAGCCACGGCGCTCCTGTATGGGTGGCGGGAGACGACCATTGATGTCGATCTCAAGGCGGACCCTGAGCCGAAACGCTTTTTCGAAGCACTGGCCAAACTCAAGGAGCAGTTGCAGATCAACCTCGAACTCGCCTCCCCGGATCTGTTCATTCCCGCCCTGCCGGATTGGCGTGAACGCTCGATCTTTGTTGTGAGGCATGGCGAGATCGATTTTTATCACTATGATCTCTACGGGCAGGCCTTGGCAAAACTTGAGCGCGGGCACCCCCGGGATCTGAACGATGTTGAGGAGATGTCCCGACGGGGGCTGGTGCAGGCACCTCTATTGAGCGCGCTTTTTTCCGCCATCAAACCGGAGCTGATCCGGTTCCCGGCAATCGAGGCAGATTCATTTTCGGAGACTGTTGAGTCTTGGTGCGGGAATCACTGATGAACAGACACGACGATATTCTTTTCGGTTTACCGGGGGAGATCCTCATTCGGGAAGGTCTTGCCGACGTCAACGAGGGGCGGGACACCATCGCAGGCTGCCTGGTGGAAATGGTTCTGCCCCGCTTGAAGACGGCCGGGATTTCACCCCTGCCGGCGGTCCGCTCCTTGTTGGACAGCGAGCACCGGCTCTACGGGCATCTTGCGGAATTCGGCAATGGGGCCTATGCCCGTTACAACAGCCTGCTGCGCGAGTTGACCAGCTTTCGGCGGGCGCTGGAGCACCGCATGGTCAGGGGACTGGTCTGAGGCGGTGGGGGAGTTGAGAGTTGAGTTTTAAGAGGTGGTCGAGATGGACGCGGATCGGTGCGAATGGAGGAGAAGAGAACAATTCCTTGTGCGAAGCGAGGCAGAATTCGCAGTGGTGGTGGTGAGCTGGGAGCTGTCGGGGGTGCCGGCCGTCGCAGCGCAACCTCCGGACGGCGCGGCCTGCCCCTCCGTAGCCTCGCGCGAAGGGGGGAGCAACCGTCCCCTACCCAGAAACAACAAGTTTAAGCTGAATGGCGCTAAAATACGACGAAATTGAGACCCTCTTGGGACTCGATTTCATAGGTGAGTGGAAGTTCTCTCCGTCCCGGAGGGACATCGTACGGTAGCCGGTGGTAGCACCACCGGACTTTGGTCAGGAATTAGATTGGCACCCCGGAGGGGCGCGGGAGCGGGCGGAACACAACGAGATCGGTTCAACCCGTATGCCAGGATCTACCGCGCCCCTCCGGGGTGCTCTT
>JAQCFL010000120.1 GCA_027619375.1 Verrucomicrobiota bacterium
CTGTCAGATTTTTAGAGCACGATCCATGCCGAACACTGTTGGTTGGAAACCGCCGCCACGATGGGGAGGGCATGCGACCGGGACGGTCACGCCACGATCATCCGAAGTCGTAGGCGTCCATGTCGAAGACGACGGTGACTTCTTCGGGGAGGGTGGTTTGGGCGAGGATCTTTTGGACGTGACGGGAGAGGGTGCGGGGGGAGGAGGAGCGGAGGAGGAGTTGAAAGCGGAACTGGCCGTGGGATTTTGAGGTGGGGCAGGGATTGGGGACGCCGAGGGAGATGTTTTTGGGGAGGTCCGCTTCGAGGCGTTTGTGGAGGTTCTGGAGGGTGAACTCGGCGAGGCGTTCGTGGGTGGATTTGGAGAGGAGGAGGGCGGCGTGGCCGAAGGGCGGGTAGCCGAACTGGGTGCGGAACTCGAACTCCTGATCGGCGAAGCCATCGTAGTCGTGGTGCCGGGCGAACTGGATGGAGGGGGAGTGGGGAGTGAAGGTCTGGATGAAGACCTCGCCCTCCATTTCGCCGCGGCCGGCGCGGCCGGCGACCTGGGTGAGGAGTTGGAAGGTGCGTTCGCCGGCGCGGAAGTCGGGGATGTGGAGGGAGAGGTCGGCGTTGAGGATGCCGGCGAGGGTGACGTTGGGGAAGTCGAGGCCCTTGGCGATCATCTGGGTGCCGAGGAGAATGTCGATCTTGCGGGCCTTGAAGGCGCGGAGGGTTTCGCGGACGGCGCCCTTTTTGCGGGCCGTGTCGGCGTCGAGGCGGGCGAGGCGGGCCTTGGGAAAGACGGCGCGGAGGACCTCCTCGACCTTTTCGGTGCCGTAGCCCTGGAGGTTGATGCCGGGTTCGTTGCACTTCGGGCAGCGTCGGGGGACGATGGCTTGGTAGCCGCAGAGGTGGCAGACGAGGCGTTCCTCGGAGCGGTGGTAGGTGAGGGGGAGGGCGCAGTGCTGGCATTCGCAGACGTGTCCGCAGTCGGGGCACTGCAGGGAGCGGGCGAAGCCGCGGCGGTTGAGGAAGAGGATGACCTGCTCGCCATCGGTGATGCGGGACTCGATGCCGTTGCGGAGTTTGTCGGAGAGGATGGCGAACTTGGACTTCTGCTTTTTGGCCTCCAACCGCATGTCGATGATGCGGATGAGGGGGAGGGAGGCGCCGTCGGCGCGTTCGTTGATGCGGATGAGGTCGTATTTGCCGGTGCGGGCGTTGTGGAAGGACTCGAGGGAGGGGGTGGCGGAGCCGAGGACGATGGGGCAGCGTTCGATGGAGGCGCGGACCACGGCGAGGTCGCGGCCGTGATAGCGAGGCGGGTTTTCCTGCTTGTAGGTGTTCTCGTGTTCCTCATCGACGACGAGGAGGCCGAGGTCGGGGAGGGGGGCGAAGATGGCGGAGCGGGCCCCGACGACGATGCGGGCCTGGCCGCTGCGGATGCGGTGCCATTCGTCGAAGCGTTCGCCTTGCGAGAGATGGGAGTGGAGGACGGCGACCTGGTCCTGAAGGCCGGCGAAGCGGGACTTGAAGTGTTGGACGGTCTGTGGGGTGAGGGCGATCTCGGGGACGAGGATGAGGACGGAGCGGTTGCGATCGAGGGCATACTGGGCGGCCTGCAGGTAGACCTCGGTCTTGCCGGAGCCGGTGACGCCGTGGAGGAGGATGGGTTTGGGGAGGGTGGCGTCGGGATCGGTGTCGGCGTAGGCATCGACGGCTTTGCAGATCGCTTCGAAGGCGGCCTGCTGGCCGGGGTTGAGGGGGAAGGGTTTGCTTTCGAGGAACTCCTCGCCGCCTTCCGGGTCGCGGCGGACCGCTTCGGATTTCACCTCGACGTAGCCGGCTTCCTCGAGGGCCTTGATGGAGGCGCGGACGGAGCCACCGCCGAGGTCGGTGAGGGAGAGGGCACCCTTGACGGAGAGAAGGGCGAGGATGGTGTGTTGGCGGGGGGCGCGCTTGGTGAGTTTGTCGAGATCCTCGCCCTCCGGCATCCTCTTGAGGTGGACGACGAGTTTGGTTTTGGCGCTGTGGGTTTCCTGGCGGACGGCGCCCGGGACGAGGGAGCGCATGATTTGCTCGAGGGGGGTGCCGTAGTAGTCGGACATCCAGGCGGCGAGCTTGATGAGGTTCTTGGTGACGAGCGGTTCGGGATCGATGAGGGCCTCGATGGGCTTGAGCTTGAAGCTCGCGACCTCGGCTTCGGCGACGGCGAGGACGGTGCCGGTGGCATTGCGGCGTTGGAGGGGGATGCGGACGCGACAGCCGGGCAGGACGGCCATGCCTTCCGGGATGGCGTAGTCAAAGACGAGTTCGGAGGGTCCGTCGATGAGAACCTTTGCAGCCTGCGGCATGGGGGGATTGAAGCACAGTGGGGCGGGAGGACACGGAGGATTTTTGGGGGGGAGGGCATTTGGCCGCGGGGTCGGGGCTGGGCAGGGGCTGCGGAAAGGTGTTATTCGGTGAGCGTTTGACGATGACGGTGGAGATCGGACGACCGGGATTGGTGGGCGGGAGGGATGTCTTGGCGACGCCGTTGGTGCGGGAGATCTTGGCGGGGGTTGGGGCAGGTGTTGGAGATCGCGGAAGGGCGGTTGACGGAGTATGCGGCGGGGGATGTTGCGGTTGCGGAGGTGGCGTGTCGGCCGAAGCTTTGGTTGCCGGCGGAGGTGGAGAATGAGCGGGAGTGGGCGCTGGTGGTGGAGCGGAGGGATTGGCCGGACTTTGGATGGCATTTGGAATTCCACGGAGTGGAATTCCGGGAGATTTGGGCGGGGGATTGAGGGGGGGCGATGTGGGGCGCTTCGCGTAGGAACTTAGGGCCTGCGATCAGGGGTAGCCAAGGCGGAGAAGTTCAATTCGGTACCTGAGGTCAGTTTGTCGATTTCATCGGTGGCGAAGTTCTGGCAATCGCGATAGAGCATCTCCACACGTTTTTGGATCAATTCACGTGCTCGAACCGACCAGTCGATAAAGCGCTGATAGGGCTGCTGGAAACCGTGAATGCGCTCTTTTGCCTTTGCGAGCTAGTGCGGCGCGTTCCCTCAGAGGGCCACTTGTATGCCCAGTAGGCGCAGGTTTTGCAGTCTTCCAGGCACCGGGAGCCGTCGTGGCAAAGGAAGGACTCCCAACCTGAATTAGCCAATATCAGTTGTGGTATCTGGTCGTCGCGACGTTTCTCATTGTTGCAGGGCTTGCAAGCCATAGCCACGTTTCCGGGGACATGCAGCCCCACGCGGATGCGATTCATGCCGTCGAGATGCTCAATCGCGGAGCGGTCGTTCTCGAGACTACTCCCGCAGTATGCGCAGTTCTGGCCAAATGAGCGGATTACCGACTCGCCATAGAGTGGATCAGAAACCGCCATGCCGCCCGCCACGCAGACTTTTCTGCTTACCTCGTGAAGGAACATGCTCACAAGCTTGTTGGCTACGTCAGATTTTGCTCGCCCCGTGGATTTTTTGAGGGCCATGGCGACATCAAAACTCATGAGGTTTTCCTTCCGGATTCAGTTGGTCCGCCACCCGTTTGGATCCCCAATAGCCAGCGAACATCCACTTTCAGTACGATTGCTAGTGCGGGCACCTCGAAATCGAACACGCAACGTTGTCCGCATTCGATCTTCGTGATCGCAACCCGGTCCAAGGTTATATTCTTCGCCGCCAGCCGTCCTGAAAGTTGATCTTGGGTCAGAGGTGGCTCGAACGCCAATCGCGCCTTCCGAACCCGGGTGGCGACAATATTCTTGTGCGAACTTGAGCTAGTCAGCGGGTTTCTCACTGCGGCAATCTAGCTATTTGCCTTGCCCGGAGAGTTCTTATCGCGAACATTGTTCTCGTTAAGAACAGCTAAGCCCATGGCCCTTTTGCGAATGATGAGGACCACAAGGCCGGTTTCTGATTCAGACAATCTGCCTGAGCTGATCGAACGATTCAACTCGCTCCCACCTCACGACCCTGATCGATTTGAAACACTGGGGGATCGGCTTGGCGGTTGGAAACCAAGAGTGTTCGGCACGCTATATGCTGGGGTGCCTATTGTTGCCAGGTGTGACAAATTGTCTCTTGTACGATTAGAGAGAATGTGGATAATGAGTGGAGTTGAGCACCTCGCCCAGTTCGTCAGCTTCCTCGCAGCCGAGTTTCACGCAAAAGGATCTTGGGTATTTCCGTGTGCTCAGGGAATTCCGCGAGGCCTTGGCCAAAGCACAGGAGGAAGTGGAACTGCATCGGAGCTTCTCGCATCCAGCGCGTCTGCTCGGGATCGGTGACTATGTCGGGTTGGTCCTCTTTGGCCTGCTCAATCCCGTGGCCCGAACGATACGTGGTCTGTGCCACGCTTCGCATTTCAAGAAAGTGCAGAAAGACGTGTGCTCGCGCCCGGTGAGCTTGGGTAGTGCCTCTGAAGCGCAGCACTTGGTGGACATCCAAGTTCTTGAACGAGTTCTTGGAGATCTCCTCGAGAGGCGGCGCGAGGAGAAGAAGGAAGCGAATTCCAATCAGGGGACGGCGAGTAAGGCGGCGGAGGTTGTGGAATGGATGCTGCACGATGGATCGATCTTTCCGGCTCTGGATCGCATGAGTTGGGCGCTCTACGGAGGAGGGAAAAACGGAAGTGCGAAGGCAGTGAGGCTGCACCTGTCCTTTGATGTGGAGAACGATGCTCCCGCCGCGGCGTCAGTATGCGAAGCCAAGAAATGCGAACGGGGGCACCTGCGCGAGAATCTCAAGCGGGGCGGAGCCTATGTCGCGGACAGGCTCTATGGACTGGAATATGGATTTTTCAAAGAGTTGGAGGACATGAAGTGTCGCTACTGCATTCGCATCAAGGACAGCGCAGAAATCGAGATCATCGAGGA
This sequence comes from Verrucomicrobiota bacterium, assembly GCA_027619375.1. GTDB lineage: Bacteria > Verrucomicrobiota > Verrucomicrobiia > Verrucomicrobiales > Akkermansiaceae > JAPKDA01. Next base: position 4,840 of record JAQCFL010000120.1, read on the forward strand.
GCTTGCTCTTAGCGAATCGGATAAACGCAGCGGGGTGGTAAAGCAGCACTTGGTGCGGCTCGGTTTGGGAAAGAGAGCTGCGGACACTCAAAGTCCAAAGCTGCGGCTCGTCTACGTGCGGGGCGTGAGTGGCGAGATCCTCGTTTTGGCCACCAATCTTGGGATTGACGAGTTGAGTGCGGCAGATGTCGCCTTACTCTACAGAAAGCGCTGGGAGATTGAATACTACTTCCGCTGGATCAAGTGCGTGATGGGCTGTGGGCATTGGATGGCGGAGAGTCGCAACGGAGCGACAATCCAGATCTACCTGGCACTCATAGCATCCCTCCTGCTCCAACTCCAGCTGGGTCATCGTCCTTCCAAGCGGGTGTGGGAATTGCTGCAATGGCATCAGAGCGGAATGCTTGAGGATGGGGAGTTGCAGGCCCTCCTGGCCAAACAGCTCGCAATGGAGCAGGCTCAACGCGAGAAAAAGCCGCGGGAGCCATTCTGGAAAAATCTGTAAAAGGCCTTGGAGGCACCAGCCCGATTTGAAATCGGTGAGCATTGACGTGTACAAATGGCGAGGTGCCTCGCAAAGGAGTGAGCCGAGAAGGGCTCAGAAACCTCGTCAGGCCGCGTCTTTAATAGCTCAAGCCTCAAGTCAGGCCCAAAGCAGGACTCGTGCCGAACACTCTTGGTTGGAAACCGCCGCCACGGTGGGGGAGGGCCTGCGACCGGGATGGTCACGCCACTTTGGTCGGCGATCGGCTGGGCGGTTCCGTCTTTGCTGGGAGCTACGCCGGGACAGGTGGAAACCGCCGCCACGTTTAGGCGGTGGCGGCTTTGGCGGGGAGGTGGGGGGCGATTTTGGCGAGGGCGTTTTTGGCGGTGAGGCCGTGCTTCTTGCGGAGGATGTCCGGTTTGCCGTGTTCGACGAACTGGTCGGGCCAGCCGATGCGTTCGACGGGGGTGGTGATGCCGGCGTCGTGGAGGAGTTCGATGATGGAGGCGCCGAAGCCGTTGGAGAGGACGTGGTCCTCGAAGGTGCAGAGGACGGTGCAGTCTTTGGCGGCGCGTTTGATGGCTTCGGCGTCGAGGGGTTTGATGAAGCGGGGGTTGATGAGGGTGACGGAGCGGCCCTGGGCTTCGAGGGCGTTCTTGGTTTCCACGGCGAGGGAGAAGAGATCGCCGAGGCCGATGAGGGTGACGTCCTTGCCTTCCTGGAGGACTTCGGCCCTGCCGATTTCGAGGAGGACGGGTTGGTCCTTGGGCTTTGCGCCGGTGCCGGCTCCACGGGGGTAGCGGATGGCGATGGGGCCCTTGTCGTAGTTGTTCATCGTCCAGAGCATGTCGACGAACTCGTCCTCGTCCCTGGGTTGCATGTGGACGATGTTGGGGATGTGGCGGAGGTAGCCGATGTCGAAGAGGCCGTGGTGGGTGGGGCCGTCGTCGCCGGAGAGGCCGCCGCGGTCCATGCAGAGGCGGACGGGAAGTTTCTGGAGGGCCATGTCATGGATGATCATGTCGTAGGCCCGCTGCATGAAGGTGGAGTAGATGGCGAGGAAGGGCTTGAAGCCCTGGGTGGCGAGGCCGCAGGCGAAGAGGGCGGCGTGTTCCTCGGCGATGCCGACGTCGAAGTAGCGTTCGGGGATCTCCTTTTTGAAGATCTCGAGTTTCGTGCCGCCGGGCATGGCGGCGGTGATGGCGACGACCTTCTGGTCCTCTTTGGCGAAGTCGGTGACGGCGCGGCCGAAGAGTTCGGAGTAGGTGATGGCGCCGGATTCGGTGGAGCCGTCCTCGACCTTGTATGGTCCGAGGCCGTGGAACTTGCCGGGTTTTTCGAGGGCGGGTTGGTAGCCGCGGCCTTTTTCGGTAATGATGTGGAGGATGACCGGTTCGTCCTGGCGTTTGAGGTAGTCGAAGGTCTTGAGGAGGAGGGGGAGGTTGTGGCCGTCGATGGGGCCGAAGTAGCGGAGGCCGAATTTTTCGAAGAGGACGTTGGGGAAGAGGAGGTTCTTGGCGCTGCGTTCGATCTTGTGGGCGAACTTGCGGACACCCTCGCCGGCGATCTTTTCGACGAACTCGGCGGCTTTCTGGCGGACGCCGGAGTAGGCGGTGTTGGTTTGGAGGGCGTTGAAGTATTTGGCGATGGCGCCGACGTTTTTGTCGATGGACCATTCGTTGTCGTTGAGGACGACGATGAAGCGCTTGGTGGTGTGGGCGATGTTGTTGAGGGCCTCGAGGGTGGGGCCGCAGGTGAAGGCGGCATCACCGGCGACGGCGACGACGTGGTTTTTGTCCCCAGCGAGGTCCCGGGCGGCGGCCATGCCGAGGGCGGCGGAGAGGGCGGTGCCGGCGTGGCCCGCGCCATAGCAATCGTGCTCGGACTCGGTGCGGAGGAGGAAGCCATTGAGGCCCTCGAACTGGCGGATGGTGTCGATCTTGTCGGCGCGGCCGGTGAGCATCTTGTGGACGTAGCCCTGGTGGGAGACATCGAAGAGGAATTTGTCGGTGGGGGACTCGAAGATGGTGTGGAGGGCGATGGAAAGTTCGACCACGCCGAGGTTGGGGCCGAGGTGGCCGCCGGTTTCGGCGAGGGTGTTGATGAGGGTGCTGCGGATCTCCTCGGCGAGCCGGAGGAGGTCGGGTTCGCTGAGCTTTTTGAGGTCCAAGGGCGAGGTGATGCCCGGGAGGAGCGGAGTCGACGCGGGGGTCGTTCCGTGGGAGTCAGAGGAGTCGGATGTCATCTTTATCGGCGGTCCCGGAATCCTTCGCGCCCGGGTCTTCGGGATCCTCTGTCGGGGAAGGGGTTGATTCCAGTCCGTTTTCGGTTGGGGCGGAAATCTCGATGAGTTCGATGCGTTTTCGGGCCGCATTGAGGACTTGTTCGCAATGCTGAAGGAGTTTGGCCCCCTTTTCGTAGTGGGCGACGAGCTCCTCGAGGGGCAGTTGGTCGTTCTCCATGGCCTCGACGAGGTTTTCGAGGTCGCTCAGGGCGTCCTCGAAGGCGGGCGGGTTTTGGGCTGCTGCTTTGCGGGCCATGGGGCGGGGGAGAGGGTTTACTCGCCGCGGTCGAGGATGGGCTGCGACGACCAGTAGATGAGGAGGGCATTGACGAGGTAGGCCTCGTGGGGGTAGCGGGCGAGGACGCCTTTCATTTCGTCGTCCTGGAGGGCGAGGAAGCCGGCCCGGCGATTGCGCAGGGCGAGGGTGGCCCAGCCGTCGAAGATGAGGGGGGCCCATTCGGTGTAGCTGCGGTAGTTGCTCAGCATGGGGTCCACGCTGTGTGAGACGGGGGAGATGAGGAGGCCGGTGACGGGGGTGTCTTCGGCCTCGGCCATGGCTTCGAGGCGCTCGAGGGTTTCCACCTTTTTGGGAAGCCAGATGCTCTTGCGGTCGGCATACCAGGCGACCGCCCAGGGTTGATCGGAGACGATGATCTCGTTGTCGAGGGAGTACTTGGGAAGGCGGGTGTTGAGGGTGGAGGGGTAGTAGGGGGGCCAATGGGGAGGGAGCTTGTCATTTGAGAGTCCCATCTTCAGTCCGGAGGGCAGGCCGAGGAGGAGCGGGCCACCGCTGATGAGGACGATGATCGCGAAGTGGGCGTTGCGCAGTTGGGGGATGGAAGTGGGGAGAGTGAGTTTGCTCCAGAGAATGGCGACGAAGGCGAGGCCGTAGGCGGCCATGAGGGGGCCGAAGAGGATGTGCAGTTGGTTGGGGTCGACAGCACCGGAGAGGCCGAAGATGGCCATGCCGAGCGAGGCGAAAACCCACATGAGGAGGAGGCACCAGCGGAAGCTGGCGATGGATTTTCGTTTGAAGGGATGGAGGAGGGCGAGGAAGAAGATGGGGGCGGTGAGCATGGCCCCGAGGTTGGCATAGAGGCCGTTGGCCTGGAGCAGGGAGACGCGGAGGATCTTGAGGATGAGGTTTCGGAGGTCGAGGAAGGTATCGCCGGGGTCGTAGGTGCGCATGACATCGGCCTCGCTGCCGCCCAGGCCGTTGTGGATGGCGAGGAGGGCGGTGCCCCCGGGGGATCCGGTGTATTCGGTGTTCTTGATGAGGAAATAGGAGGAGAGGAGGAGGAGGAGGACGAGGGTGCCGAGAGCGGCGATGCCCCGGGGGCGGATGGCGATGGCGGCATAGATGACGTAGCCGAGGACGAGCCAGACCGCGAGCCAGTGGGTGAGGACGAGGAGGGAGAAGAAGAGGCCGGCGATGAGGGCGGGAACGAGGGCGATGCCGCCGTCCTCGGAGATTTCCACGGCGCGGAAGGCGAAGTAGCAGGCGCAGGTGAAGAGGAAGAGCATGAACATTTGCGGGAGCCCGGACTGGGAGTATTGCCAGAAGAGGTCGCAGAGGAGCATGAGCAGGGCGGTGACGCCGGCGATCTTGGAGTCGAAGATGCGGCAGACAAGGAGGTAGGTGACGCCGATGGAGAGGAGGAAGAGGATGACGGAGGAGGCGGCGATGACGCGGTCGAGCCGGTAGACGGTTTCCTCGCTGGTCATGCGCCATTTGTCGGCGTTGCCGCCATCGACCACCTTGAGGATGGCGGCGAGGAGGACGGGGTGGAGGGGAGAGTGGTAGGAATCGCGGGAAGCCATGACGAGGGTGCCTTCGCCCTCGGTGGCGCTTTGGCTTTGGCCGATGGACATGGGGCGCAGGACCTTGGTGGTGAAGCCGTTGTTGCGGGCCAGTTCGCGGGCCAGTTGGGCCTGGTCCATGCCGGTGGCGGTGCTGAGGCCGCGGAAGGTGATCAGAAGGTGGATGAGGGTGAGGCCGATGAGGACGACGAAGAAGAGGACGCGCCGGGTAAGGACGGCGGCGTTGAAGGTGTTGTTGGAATCGGAAGGGCTCATGACGGGAGAGGTGGGTCAGGCGGGATCCTTCAGCTTTCGCTGGAGGGTTCGACGGCTGATACCGAGTAGTTTGGCGGCTTGGGTGCGGTTTCCGTTGGTGCGCTGGAGAGCCTGTTCAATGGCTTTCGTCTCAAGGGCATGCAAGTTTAATTCCCCCTCCGGGGCAAGGTCGTTTTCCGGCGGGGAGGGGCGGGTG
>JAQCFL010000121.1 GCA_027619375.1 Verrucomicrobiota bacterium
TGGTGCTGGCGGCGGTGCTTGGGCCGCGCATGGGCTTTCCGAAGCACCTGCAACCGCCGCACAACCCGGGGATGGTGATGATTGGTGCCTCGATGCTCTGGGTGGGATGGTTTGGATTTAATGCGGGCAGCCAGACTGCGGCCAATGGGGCGGCGGGGATGACGATGCTGGTGACGCACATTTCTGCCAGTGTTGCGGCGTTGACCTGGGCGCTGATCGAAAGGCTCAAGACCGGCAAGGCGGGGCTTGTGGGGATCGTGACCGGGATGGTGGCGGGAATGGCGACCATCACGCCCGCCTCCGGTGCGGTAGGACCGATGGGGGCGATGATTCTCGGTGTTCTGGCCGGCTTTGTCTGCTACTTCATGTGCGGAGTGATTCGCAACAAGCTGAAGATCGACGACTCGCTGGACGTGTTCGCGGTGCACGGGGTGGGTGGCATCATGGGAACCCTGTTGGTGGCGTTCCTTGCGCGGGAAAGCTTCGGGGGAATGGGGTTGGCGGAGGGGATGACCTCGGGTGGGCAGTTCCTGATCCAACTCAAGAGTGTTGGCCTCGTGGCGGTGTGGTCGGGTCTGGTGACCTTTGTGCTGGCGATCGGTCTGAAGAAGACGATCGGCTTGCGGGTGGGACAGGACACAGAGGAGCAGGGGTTGGATCAGGCGTCACACGGGGAGACGGCCTACACCTTGGATTCCTAGTGGCGTTGGGTGGGTGCCGGGATTTGCGGAATCCTGCCTCATTGGGGGGCGGCGGGCGCGGTGTTGTCGATGTTGCAATCGGGGGGTGGGGAGATCGGGGCTCGCCGAGAGGGCGCGTCTTTGGACAGTCTCCGATTTGGCCGATGAGGTGGGACGATGCTTGAAGCCCTCGAGAGATGCCTCGAAGTGCGGGAAGACTCCTCTCCCCCGCGCGGGTCAAGCCCCGTCCTGTCGGGCGGAGTCCCGTCGTCGCTCTCCGAGCTATGACGGGCAAGCGAGCCTCCGCACTCCGGGAAGAATAGGCCGGGGAGCGGGGGGCGTTGAATTTACGCTTTGGAGCGGTTCGGGGGCGATTTGGTCATATCAGTTTGATTTCAAGGCAGTTAAGATCAGGGCGCTCGGGTTTTTTAGATTAACATTCCTGAATTATCAACAAATCCACAAAAGTTTTTCTTGTAATGATGGCATAATCCGTGCTTTCTCAGTGGCGTTATGAGACCAATTCACGTTTCAGCTATTGCCGGACTCTCAGTGGTCATGTTTGGGGCAGCCCAAGCAGAGATTGAGGGTAGTGTTCACGTCGGGCTTAACTCCGAGTATATTTGGCGTGGTATCGACCAGAGTGGCGGGAACACCAGCGACTCCATGACCGAGGCAGGGATCGATCTCAGCCTTGGAGCCCTCGCCGGATGGGATTTCGAAGCGGGGATCTGGTATGCGTCCGGCAACGGCAATACCGGGTTCGCGGACGAAGTGGACTACTACGCGAGCGCCAGCCGCGCCTTCGGATGTGGTGTGACGGCGTCGATCGGTTACATTTACTATGATTTCCCGAGTGTTCCCGGACCCGATGTCCTCAACCAGGAGCTGTCCTTCGGGTTGAGCACTGAGTTTTCCGGATTCAGCATTGGTCTGACCCACTTCTGGGCGATCGATGGTGACAACGATGGCTACACGGAACTGACCCTGGATCGTTCCTTCGAGCTTTGCTCGAAGACGAGCCTCGATCTTGGCGCGACCGTCTCCTACGACATTGAGACCTCCGACGTTCACCACTACGGCCTGTCCGCAGTGGTCAACTACGCGTTCAATGACGTGCTGACGATCTCCCCGTATGTGTCCGCGACGTTTGCGCAGGACGGTGCCGAGAACGGTGTGCTGAGCATTTCGGGCAACGAAGACGACGAGCTTTTCGGTGGCGTCATCGTGAGTGCCGCGTTCTAAGTTCTGAACAGGCTTTTTAAATCAATCTGAACGAGACCGGGGCCCGAAGGGCTCCGGTCTTTTTCTTTGGGGGGGATCAGTCGGCCCTGGGGTGGGCGGCGTCGTAGGCATCGCGGAGGCGTTCCTTGGTGACGTGGGTGTAGATTTGGGTGGTGGAGAGGGAGGAGTGGCCGAGGAGGGCCTGGACGCTGCGGAGATCGGCTCCGTTGTCGAGGAGGTGGGTGGCGAAGGAATGGCGGAGTTTGTGGGGGGTGACATTGAAGGGAATGTCGGACTCGGCGAGGTATTTTTTGAGGAGGGAGTTGATGGAGCGGGTGGAGAGGCGCTTGCGGAGTTTGGAGAGGAAGAGGGGGCCGCTGGTGATTTTGGCGGCGGTTTGGTATTCGGCGATGGCTTTGAGAGCGACGGAGCCGATGGGGACGAGTCTTTCCTTGGAGCCTTTGCCGAGAACGCGGGCGGAGCTGCCGAGGGTGTCGATGCCGTTGACGTCGAGGGAGGCGAGTTCGGAGAGGCGCAGGCCGGTGGAGTAGAACAGTTCGAGGACGGCGAGATCGCGATGGGCCAGCCAGGCGGGGGCCTGTTTTTCGCGGGGGAGGGTGTGGGGGAGGGAGAAGAGGTGGTCGATCTGGGCGACGGTGAGGACGACGGGAAGGGAGCGTTCGAGTTTCGGCAATTGGATTTCGGCGACCGGGCTGAGGGGGAGGGCGTGGCGATGGACGAGGAATTTGTAAAAGGTGCGAAGGGCGGAGAAGTGGACGCGGATGGTGGAGCGGGCGAGGTCCCGCTTCATGCAGTCGAAGAGATAGCCGCGGAATTGGTCCGGGAGGCATTCCTTCCACGACTTGAACTGAGCGCCCATCCAGTCGTGGACTGAGCGGAGGGCCTGGCGGTAATTTTCGACGGTGCGTGGGGAGACGTTTTTCTCCACCGTGAGGTAGCGCTCGAACTCAAGTTGGAGCGGGTCGGTGGGTGGGGTATCGCTCACATCGGGGAGGGTTCAGGCGCACTTCGGGCAGATGCCGAAGAATTCGAGTTCGTGATAGAGTCCCTGAAATCCGGTGGTGGTCCGGATTTCCTGTTCCAGTTCGTGAACGGGGCAGGGGGCATTGATGGAGGCGATGGAACCGCACTGGGTGCAGATGAGGTAGTCGCGGTGTTCGCCGGGGATGATGAGGGTGAAGTAGGCGGCGCGTTCGTGGAGGCCGAGGCGCCGGACGATGCCCTTGTCGGTGAGGCGGTGGAGGAGGCGGTAGAGGGTGGCCTTGTCGCAGAGGGAGGCGAGGCGCGGGGAGTCGGAGAGATCGGAGAGGGTGACGGGTTCTCCGGAGTCGTGGAGGGCCTCGATGAGTTCTTCGAGGGCTTTGGTGCGGCGGAGGCCGGCGGAGCGGCAGCGGGCCAAGGTGTCTTCGGCGGAGACGGACATCTGGGGAATTCTACAACGGGCCGGGGGCGGGCGGCAGCAATTTCGGTGGCGAAGGACGGATTGGAGGGAAATCAGAGCAGTTCGCCCTGGGGGCCGGAGGGAAAGGATGCGCCGATTTTTTGGTAGGCGGCGGCCATGGCGACGCGGCCCCGGGGGGTGCGCTTGAGGAAGCCCTGCATGATGAGGAAGGGTTCGTTGACCTCTTCGATGGTGCTGGCGTCCTCGCCGACGGCCACGGCGAGGGAGCCGACTCCGACCGGGCCGCCGTTGAATTTGTAGATGAGCGTTTCGAGGAGGCGTTTGTCCATTTCGTCGAGACCGTCCTCATCGATGTCGATCATGGCGAGGGCCTGGGCGGCGTTCACCTCCTGGATGGTGCCGTCGGAGCGGACCTGCACGAAGTCGCGGACCCAGCGGAGGAGGTTGTTGGCGACGCGGGGGGTGCCGCGGGAGCGGGAGGCGATGGTCTTCGCGCCGGGGGTGTCGATGGAGATGCCGAGGAGGGCGGCGGAGCGTTCGATGATGACGGCGAGTTCCTCGACGCTGTAGTAGTCGAGTCGGTTGACGAGGCCGAAGCGGGAGCGGAGGGGGGCGGTGAGCATGCCGGAGCGGGTGGTGGCGCCGACGAGGGTGAACTTGGGGAGGTTGAGCTGGATGGAGCGGGCCGAGGGGCCGGAGTCGATGATGATGTCGAGGCGGTAGTCCTCCATGGCCGGGTAGAGGTATTCCTCGATGGCGGGGTGGAGGCGGTGGATTTCGTCGATGAAGAGGAGGTCGCCCTTTTGGAGGTTGGTGAGGATGCCGGCGAGGTCCCCGGCCTTTTCGATTTGGGGGCCGGAGGTGGTGTGGATGTTGGAGCCCACCGCGGTGGCCACGATATTGGCCAGGGTGGTCTTTCCGAGGCCCGGGGGGCCGGAAAGGAGGATGTGCTCGAGGACGTCGCCGCGTTGTTTGGCGGCCTGCACCATGAGGACGAGGCGCTCCTTGACCTTGTCCTGCCCGTGGAAGTCCTTGAAATCCGGGGGTCGGAGGGACAGGTCGAAGGGGGATTCGGGAGCCTCGGTGGCTGTTTGGTAGAAGTTTTCGGCCATATCGTCCGCGGAGCTTTAGAAATCATAGAATTCAGGGGATTCACAGGGGGATTTTTGCGAGAATCGGCTTTACAGGGGGAGGGAGGCGGGTAGGGTTCGCGCCCCACACGAAAGTGCCATGAAAGTTCTCTCCTCTCTCTCCTCCATGAAACGCCGTCACGCTGGTTGCCAGGTCGTGAAGCGCAAAGGGACGCTCTACGTCATCAACAAGACCAACCCGAAGTTCAAGGCCCGTCAGGGATCGACCCGGGGAACGAAGCTCTCCAAGAAGGGCGTCAAGTAGGGTCCCAGGTAGGGGCGAGGCCTCATCTCATCCAAGTTTTCAAAAGAGGCGGCCTGCGGGTCGTCTTTTTTTGTTCGTTCAGGGTTGCAGGAGTTGATCGATGAGGAGGGAGGCTGCGAAGAAGCCGAAGCTGCCGGTGATGTGGGTGGCGGTGCCGTAGCCGGCGTCGCAGCGCAGGCCGGGAGGGAGGCCTTCGGGGCGTTCGGGAGAGACCTCGCCATCGCACTGGGGAAAGACGGGAATTTCGGGGGAGAAGACGGCGGGGATGCCGAACTTCTTCGGTTTGGAGTTCCCGGCGTGAAAGCCGTGCTCGGCACGGAGGAGGCGGCGCACCTGGGCGAGGAGGGTGTCCCCGTGGGTGCGGGCCAGATCGGCTTGTTTGATTTGAAACGGATCGCGTCGTCCTCCCGCGCCTCCGCTGGTGACGACGGGGATGGACCGGGCGTGGCAGGTGGCGAGGAGGAGGACCTTGGGGCGGACGACATCGATGGCATCCACCACGCCGTCGAAGGGCTCCGCTAAAATGGATTCGAGGGAGCGCTCGGAAAAGAAGGCGTGCTCTTCCCTGATCTCGGCACGCGGATTGATGGAGCGGAGGCGTTCGGCCATGACGCGGACCTTGGATCGACCGAAACTTTCCGAGGTGGCGTGGATCTGGCGGTTGGTGTTGGTGACGCAGAGGTCGTCGAGGTCGACGAGGGTGATCCTGCCGAGGCCGGTGCGGGCGAGGGCTTCCACGGTCCACGAGCCAACTCCGCCGATGCCGACCACGGCGACATGGGCCCGGGCGAGGCGTTCTGCGGCTGCGGCGCCATAGAGGCGGGCGATGCCGCCGAAGCGTTGCTGGTCCTCTGGCATGAGGGGGGCGGGTTCAGGCGCCGAGGAGGTGGGTGCGCATGTTGGCGAGGATTTCCGCGCAGCGTTCCCGGTTGCCGCCACCGACTTCGGCGGTGGCCCAGCCGGCGAAGCCGATTTCGGCGAGGGCCTTGCGGACATCGGGCCAGTCGATGTCACCCGCGCCAATCTTGCAGAAGCCGGCCTCGATGCCCCAGCCCTTCACGTCCACTTTGACGATGCGGCGACCGAGTTGACGAATCCATTCGGCCGGCTTTGCGAAGCGCTGGTGGTTGCCGATGTCGAAGTAGGAGCCGACCCAGGGGCTGTTGATTTCGTCGATGTATTTCACGAGTTGATCGGCGGACTGCTTGTTGTCGCCATTCGGATCGTAGAACATGCCGTTCCAGACATTCTCGATGAGGATGTGGATGCGGAGACGCGCGGCGGTGGGGAGGGCCTTGCGGATTTGTTCGATGGAGCGCTCCCGGGCTTCTTCGTGGGTGGTGTTTTGATCGACCACGCCGGGGACGAGGAGGGCGGCGGATCCGCCGACGGCGTGGGATTCATCGAGGGCGGTGAGGAGACCCTGCAGTGCTTTTTCGCGGATCTCTGCGGAGGGATCGGAGAGGCGTGTCTTCCAGTGGATGGAATCGACGACTCCGTGGATGGGGAGGCCGACCTTTTTTGATGCGGCGAGGGCCTCCTCCTTGTTTTGTCCGCCGGGAGAATCGAGTTCCACGCCGTCGTAGCCGAGTTCCTTGAGGAGTTGGAATTTCTCCTCCAGTGTTTTGCCATCCCTGCACATCCCGCATTTCAGGGAGAGAAGGATGCGGCTGGGCGCGGTGGTGGCCTCTTGGGCGGGGCTGGGAAGGGCGGAGGCCCCTGCGGCGAGGGCGGTGGTGGCGAGGAATTGGCGTCGTTTCATGGGTGTCGGTGGGTTTTCTGCGAGGCTGGAGGAGAGACCTTCCGGAGGCCAGTCAAAAGAGGGGGACGGGGACCCGGGAACGGCGATTCGAGCCCCCGGATGGCCGGTTGACGCTAAGAAACCTTGGAGTTGGTCCGTAGAGTGGGCTAACTAGCCCCCGCAATTCATGGCCCAGTATGATTTTGACATCCCGGTGACCTTCCGGCATCGGATCCGCTTCACGAAGGATGCCTTTGCGTCCGGAAATCCGGTGGTGCGCGACCTTTTCGAGGCGGATCGATCCTGCCGTGTCCTGGTTTACGTGGAGTCGGAGATTGTCCGGCACTTTCCGGGGCTCAAAGAGCAGTTGACGTCCTATTTGGAGGCCATCGCAGGGGTGACGCTGACGGAAATCGTGGAGATGGCCGGGGGGGAGGTGTGCAAGATCAGCAAGACGCAGATCATGGATTGCATTTCGCCGATTGAGCGCAACAAGATCGACCGGCATTCCTATGTGTTCTGCATCGGTGGGGGGGCCTTTCTGGATGTGATCGGGCTGGCTGCGGCGACCGCGCATCGAGGGGTGCGGCTGGTGCGCTTTCCGACCACGACGCTTTCGCAGGATGACAGCGGAGTGGGTGTGAAGAACGGGATCAATGGTTTTGGGAAGAAGAACTTCATTGGGAGCTTCGCGGTGCCTTATGCGGTGGTGAATGATTTTCAGTTCCTGTATACGCAGCCCGAGGATGCGTGTCGGGGAGGGTTGGTGGAGGCGGTGAAGGTGGCGCTGGTGAAGGATAGCGCGTTCTTTGGGTGGATGGAGGAGAACACGGAGGGTTTGCGCAAGCTGGAGCCGGCGGTGTTGGAAGAGGCGGTGGAACGTTCCGCCATTTTGCATGCGCGGCACATCGCGTTGGGAGGAGATCCCTTCGAGACGGGGAGCAGTCGGCCGCTTGACTACGGACATTGGTCCGCGCACAAGTTGGAGCAGTTGACGAATTTTTCCCTCAGTCATGCCGAGGCGGTCTCGGTGGGGGTGGCGCTGGACACGCTGTATGCCTCGCGGCAGGGTTGGTTGACGGCGGAGGAGAGCGAAAGGGTCCTCGCGGTGTTGCAGGGGCTTCTGCTGCCGGTCTGGCATGAAAGCCTCGATTTGCGGGATGCCGGTGGACGCCGGGAGGTCTTCAATGGCCTGGAGGAATTCAGGGAGCATCTCGGCGGCCGCTTGACGGTGCTGATGTTGAAGGGACTGGGCGAGGGGTTTGATGTGCACGAGCTGGATGAGTCCTGTCTCGATGAGTGCATGGAGGAGCTGAGGGAGCGATCCACCGCACAGCTGCCGGTCTGAGCGGACGGCCTGATCACCATGAAACGTCTCGCGGTTCTCAATGTGGTGGGTCTCAGCCGGGGGCTCCTCGGGGAGGATACGCCGAATCTGGTCAAGTTTGCGGAAGGCCGGGACACGGTGGTGTTTCCACCGGCCTTTCCGGCGGTGACCTGCACGGCGCAATCATCGTATTTGACCGGGACGAGTCCGACGCAACATGGCATCGTGGGGAACGGTTGGTATGACCGGGAGGCGGCCGAGGTGAAATTTTGGAAGCAGAGCAATCATCTGGTGCGGGGCGAAAAAATCTGGGAACGGCTGCGTCGGGAGCGTCCGGGGTTCACCTGTGCGAAGATGTTCTGGTGGTACAACATGTATTCCAGCGCGGACTGGTCGGTGACGCCGCGGCCGATGTATCCCGCGGACGGGCGGAAGGTGTTCGATGTTTACACGCAGCCGATGGAGATGCGCGAGGCGCTGAAGGCGGAGCTCGGCGAGTTTCCGTTTCCGAGTTTTTGGGGGCCGCGGTCGGGGATTGAGTCTTCGGAATGGATCGCGGCCTCGGCGCGGTGGGTGGAGGAAAAACATGGGCCGGATCTGAATCTCGTTTACCTGCCGCATCTCGATTACGTGCTGCAGAAGTGCGGGCCGGGGAGTGGGGAGGCGCGGGAGGAATTGCGGGAGGAATTGCGGGCCATCGACACGCTGGTGGGGGAACAGATTGCGTTCTACGAAGCGCGGGGGGTGGAGGTGGTGGTGTTGTCGGAGTATGGGATTTCCCCGGTGCGGAAGCCGGTGCATTTGAACCGGGTGTTGCGGAAGGCGGGGTGGATCACGATCAAGGAGGAGTTGGGACTGGAGACGCTTGATTGTGGGGCGAGTAAGGTGTTTGCGGTGGCGGATCACCAGGTGGCACATGTTTATGTGAACGATGTGACTCTCAAGGAGGAGGTGCGGCGGGTTTTGGAGGCAACGGAGGGGGTGGCGGAGGTGCGGGAGGGCTGTTTCGGAGAGGAGATCGGGGCGGAGCGCGGGGGGGACTTCGTGGTGGTTTCGGAAGCGGACGCCTGGTTCACCTACTACTTCTGGGAAGACGATGCGGTGGCGCCGGACTATGCGCGGTGCATCGATATTCATCGCAAGCCGGGGTATGATCCGGTGGAGTTGTTCATCGATCCGGAGCTGAAGTGTCCGCAGTGGAAGGTGGCGAAGTTCCTGCTGAAGAAGAAGCTGGGGTTCCGCGGATTGCTGGATGTCATTCCGCTCGATGCGACGCTGGTGAAGGGGTCGCATGGACGGGACGAGGTGCCGGAGGATGAACAGCCTTTGGTGATTGGGAGGCTGCCGCGCATGCCGGAACGGGCGGAGGAGGTGTTTGATGCGATTGCCAGTTTCTATGAATGAGCCTGAGACCGTGAAGGAGCGGGAAGACATTCTCCTGACCCGGGGGATCGTCCGGTCATGGGAGAAGCTCCGCTTGATCTACAACGGGGTGATGGTCGGGCCCAGCATCCTGTTTGCGACCTTGTTCTACCACGACAACGTGTGGTGGACGGACGGGCACAGTTCCGCGGCGACGGCACTTCTGATTCAGATCGGGGTGGGCATCGTCCTGTTCGCGTTGGGAGCGAACATTTGTTTCTGCCTGGGCCCCTATGTGGAGTTGGTGATCGTCGCGCTGGGCTATCCGGTCACCGGGCGCAAGCTCCGGCCCGTCCTATTCGGGATGGGGCTGCTGGGCAGTCTCTCGCCGGTGGTGGTGGGGATTTTGCTCTATCTGGCTTGATCAAGAGAGTGGTTCGCTTGAGCGTTGTCGGCCCTCGAAGAGGACTGGGTTAGGTTCTGCACTGGTTCTCGGCGGAGGTCGCGAAAAGTGCAGAGGGAGGTGTCGATGCCCCGGATTTTGCGGGGGCCGGTTCGGCGGTTGGGGCCGAAGTGACCTGGGTTGAGGTCAAATAGTTTTCCAAGGAAGCTCCGGGAGCCGAGGGCGACGCCGTCGATGAAGAAGCGGACCTTGCAGCGGAGGGCCTTGGCTTCGGAGAGGGGCTTGAGGCCGTTGACTTCCGCTTTGGAAGGGCGG
>JAQCFL010000122.1 GCA_027619375.1 Verrucomicrobiota bacterium
TCGGAACATCGCCCGATCAACCAGCACCAATCCATTCTAACGTTTTAACGGAAAAAAATCCGCTTCCATCGCCACGTCTCTTGCGCATTCCACGCCCTCCAACAGTTTTGACGGTAGCCCCATCGATCCGCTGAAGCGCTACCAGCACTTCAAGGCGGCTCACCAGGGCAAGGAACTGGATCCCATGTTCGACAATCTCTCGGTCTGGGAACTGGAGAAGGTGGTCGGTTCATGGGGCTCGGACGAGGACCTGGCATGGGGGCGGGAGATGCTGAGGACGATGCGGCCGGAGTTGGTCATCGAGAAGCGCTACGTCAGGCAGGTGAGCGAAGTGCCGTACACGAAGCCGGACTGGGGGAATCCGCCGCATCGTTTCGCCAACGTGCTGGGGGGCGGCGGCAAGTGCGGGCCGCGGGCATGGTTCGGCAGGTTTATCAACCAGGCATTCGGCGTGCCTGCGTGGGGGGTGAAGCAGCCCGCGCATGCGGCAGTCGGGTTTCTGGGTGACACGGGTTGGAAAGTCCAGTACGGACGTGGCTGGGACAAGTCGACCTGGGGCGGCATGAACGGCAACCAGTTTGTCGCCCTCGCAACGGCTCGCGAGTACCGCCTTGACTTCTCGCAGGCGGAGCATCTGCGATGGCTGGCCGACTCACTGGCGAACAAGGAACAGGCGGAAGCTGTCAGGAGCATCGCCACGAAGATCCAGAACAATCCTACGGGGCCAAGGACGGCCAATCGACTGGGCGAAGTGAATCGCCCCTTCAAACCGACCCCGGAACCTGCCTATCAGCCCGTAGCAGGCGTGCAGCGTTTGTATGCGTACAACTTCGCGGATAGCAAAGACGCCTATGTCCACGATTCGTTTGTCGGCGGGAAGCAGGTCAACTTCGCAAAGAACCGCGGAGGCTGGATCGAATTCAAGGTCGACATTCCGAAGCCGGGCAAGTACGGGCTGAAGACCTACCATGCCGTCTGCAACGGCAGGTGCCGCCTGCGGATCTACATAGGTGACAAGAGTCCTGGTTGGATGCATCTGCGCAACACGACGGGATTGTGGGGCGACAGCGCGCGGGAATGGGAGTTTCAGCTACCGGCGACCGATACGATACGCTTCGCTTTTCCGGATAACCAGCGAGGCGTCTCGGTCAAGTGGTTTGAGCTGAGGGAGATAGACGAAACCCGTTAAGGCGCTTACCAACCCCCTTTTCCCCGCCCTCCGGTCCGGCCCAGCGGCTGGCTCAGGGGCCTCCCGCAGAAAGCAAACTCCTAGCAGCGAAAGCAAACTCCTAGCAGCAGAGGTTGGGGATTTTTTCTGTAGAGAGGAAAAAACACTGACTCGGAGGGTGTGTCAAACCTCCATCTCACGAAGGAAAACATGGTATTCACACGGTGCCCACCGGTCCGCCTGTCCCGATATCGTCACAAATCACCCATTTCGCTGGGCT
This sequence comes from Verrucomicrobiota bacterium, assembly GCA_027619375.1. Classification (GTDB taxonomy): domain Bacteria; phylum Verrucomicrobiota; class Verrucomicrobiia; order Verrucomicrobiales; family Akkermansiaceae; genus JAPKDA01. The sequence continues at coordinate 1,449 of JAQCFL010000122.1, forward strand.
ATTCCGCGAAGATGGCTGATAACTTAGCCTATCCCGGTTCGTTTTCCGACCCCCTGACCCACTCTCTACCATGCTTAGTCGCCGACGCTTTCTCGCCACCACCAGTCTCGCCTTCGCCAGCCTCCAGCAGTATTCGCATGCTGCCGGCACGAACCGAGTGATCGAGCCACTGGGACCACTAAAAAAGGATCCTGCGGGACTTCTCGATTTGCCGGAAGGCTTTAGCTACCGGGTCCTTTCCAAAGCTGGGAAGCCGATGAGCGATGGCTTCCTCACGCCTGGAAAGCCTGATGGTATGGCCGCCTTTCCGGGAACCGATGGCAAGGTGGTGCTAGTCCGCAACCACGAGCTGTCACTCGCCATGAGTCGGCTCGGTCCCTTCGAAAACAATCTGGAGCTGCCTGAATCGATCGATGCATCACTCTGCCACGATGCCGGAGAAAAGGGCCGCGAACCTTCGCTCGGGGGCACCACAAATCTGGTCTTCGACCCCGCGACTGGCGAAACGGTCGCCGAATTTCTTTCGCTCTTGGGCACCGATCGCAACTGTGCAGGAGGCCCAATGCCGTGGGGCTCATGGATTACCTGCGAGGAATCGGAGGACCTCACCTCGCCGCGAGGCAGCCGCCACGGATGGTGTTTCGAGGTGAAGGCCAGCGAGGAGCCCGGGCTCCAGAAGGCCGTGGCACTCAAAGCGCTCGGTCGTTTCCGGCATGAAGCCGTCGCGCTCGATCCAGCCACAGGCATTCTCTACCTGACGGAGGATCGGAACGATGGCCTGCTCTACCGATTCCTGCCGAAAACCAAAAACGACTTCACCGCAGGTAAGCTGCAGGCACTCGCGGTAAGCGGCAAGCCAGGTGCCGATCTCAGGAACTACAATCCGAAGGCGACCTGGCCGGCGGAAGGCGCATCCATCAAAGTCGAGTGGATCGATGTGGCGGACCCGGAGTCTCCGCGCGACGACCTGCGCATCACCGGCTTCAAAGCAGGTGCCGCACGCTTTGCCCGGGGCGAAGGAATTCACTTCAGCGACGAGGGGATCTTCATTTGCTGCACCGACGGCGGCCCGGATCGTCGCGGCCAACTCTTCCGCCTCCATCCATCCGGATCAGCCGACAAGCCGGACCAACTTGAACTCTTCCTCCAGTCCAGTGAGGACGACATTCTCACCAATGGCGACAACCTCTGCCCTGCCCCGTGGGGTGGGGTGGTCATCTGTGAAGATCTCATTGACGGCTCATTTGCAAAGCACACCCACGTCCGCTGTGTCACCCCGGAGGGCAAAATCTACACCATTGCACGCAATGCAAAGAACAACTCCGAGTTCGCCGGGTGCTGCTTCTCGCCCGATGGCAAATGGCTGTTCGTCAACCTTCAGGGATTGGGCACGACCGTCGCGATCACCGGACCGTGGACTTGAGGATTCCATTTTTCTTGGCTCCCGACCCACCGCACCCTAAAACCCCGCCGCCATGACCCGCTCGCAGATCGAACTGAGCATCAAGCTCTTCATCGTGCTCCTGATCATCGCCTTCATCGGTGCCTTCACTCACGTGATGCGCATGCTCGGATGGGCCTGATCAACGCATTTCCACCGCGCCCGACCGCGTTGACTTCGCGGGTCGAAGCGATTCTATTTGGACCCGGATACGGGGAAGTTCCGTCCGCAGATCTATGCTTGCAGGACAGAAGTCCTTGCAGAGATCAAAAGCCCGAATAACAGGTAGGGGGTCAATCACTCCGCCCCAGCCTCGGGTCGGCAACCGACGAACTAAATCGAATTACCTGAAACGATCCTATGAAAACCATTCTCAAAGCCGTCACCCTGCTGATCGCAAGCTCCTCGCTGGCCCTCGCCGGCGAATGGGGCACCGACTGGGACGCTGCCAAAGCCCAAGCCAAAAAAGAGAACAAGCCGATCCTGATCAACTTCACCGGCACCGACTGGTGCGGTTGGTGCATTCGCCTTGAGAAGGGGAAGCGGATTTTTTTCCGTTAAAACGTTAGAATGGATTGGTTCTTCTCCATCGCAGCTGAGAATCCCGTACCCGGAGGCCCATCGTTCCAAACTGTAGTTCCGGGAGGGAACATCGCAATATTTGCCGACCGGTGGACATGGATTACCGACCCGACCCAGGGGATGTGGAAACTCTGGACCGATGCTACCAGAAATGATCGTGTGATTGCGGCGAATGTCATTCTTCGGGATAGCGCTGACACCTTCAATTTAGCCCCTCCTTTACGTTAGAGGCATGATTCCTTCCCGATTACATTTGCTCGCGGTCTTCACGTTCTGGAACGTGGTAGCGACCTCGCCTTGTGATGGTGAGGAGTGGGGCAGGGAAGTTGAACTCGATTTCTCCGCTGGTCATTCTGCGAAGATCTTGGAGCAAGCGGACGCAGACTTCACCAAGGACACTGTTTCCTCTGCCAACCGGACGAGCTATTCCTTGAACAAGCAAGAATTGCGTATCCGTTTGCCGGGCGGACGAACAATTCATCAGAAAATCGAACGGGGTTCCGCTTCTGCGAAAGATGAAATGATGGAAACTCTCGCAACTACCGGTCCAGTCCTACCTCTCAAAGAAGCTTACCAAATCGCCAAAGATTTTCATGCCGCGTTCGGAATTCCTACGGACCGAATTGAAGAGTGGTTTCATGAAGCTGAATCCCCGGATAGGCGTGCGAAGTCCTTTGGAAACGTCGCACCAAATCACTATCCGGCTGTGCACATCCAAATTCACAGAAGCATGAACCCGAAGTATCCTTGGTATGTGAGATTGAGTGTAGGGTGGAATGCCCCAAGGCACAAAGGCTGGGATGAAGAGCGCGCACGCATCGAGAACTCTAAGCCCCCGGAAGGGAAAGCGACCCTTTCTTTGGATTCGCCCAGTGGACAAGTGTACGCCGAGGGAGAAGCGTTCGAACACCTCAACGATGCCCAAGCTCGTCTAGATCAGGAACTGGGGCAAATTAGAGACCCCACCGGCAAGCTAATTGAAAATGACGACACCACCACCTCTCCCAAGGCCCCAACTGCCAACCAAGGTGACGAGCACCCACAACCACATTACGCTCAATACATTGTTGCGTTGATAATTGTGATACTAGCCTCGGGAGCGTTGTTTCTCATTAAGCAGAAACGATAGATTTCTTGGCGCGGACGGGATGGAGAAGCTGCGAAGTCTAGGCAGCTTAAGAGCCAAGAACACCAACATTACCGAGGACAGTTACGGTAGTGGTGTGAACCTAAATACAGTAAGCGTCCTAAAAGCCACCCCCTACCAGCCGGGGCCGGTCCGGGGTAGGATGACCGGATGGCTAGATCAAGAATGGCCCCGCGACGGGGCGATGTCGGGCATGTCAAGGACGTGCGATTCGTGGAAGTGGAGTTTGCGGCCCCGGCCGGGACGCGGATGGTGGTGGAGCTCGGCGGCGGAGTGCGCCTGCTGGTGGCGGATCGGGATGCAATCGAGCTGGCGGGCGAGCTCATCGAGTATCTGCGACGGCCAAGGCGGAAAGGAGGCCGCTCATGATCGGGTTTACCGGAGCGCTCAAGATCTACCTGGCTCTCGAACCCCAGGACATGCGGAAATCCTTCAACGGGCTCTATGCCGCCGCCGAGGAGCACCTGGGCGAGGATCCCCGCGCAGGGGCCCTCTTCGTGTTCTGCAACAAGCGGCGCAACCGGATCAAGACGCTGTATTTCGACGGGACGGGTCTCTGGGTCTCGGCGAAACGGCTGGAGGCCGGCAATTTCAGCTGGCCCAAGGCTTCGCGGAGCAACCCCCATTTCCCCGCCCTCCGGTCCGGCCCAACGGCTGGCTCAGGGGCCTCAGCGAAAACCAAAATCCTAGCAGCAGGGGCCTCAGCGAAAACCAAAATCCTAGCAGCATCCGCAGGGCGGGAGCGCTTTTTTCAACGTGCCCCACCAGCAAAACCTAACCACCCTTAATCATCAACCTAACAAGTTGATCACCCCCATCTCCCTCCCTTGCCGCACCGGAACTCAAACAAGAAACCATTCCTTCCAACTGACACTTTCGACATTGACCGCCGCCAACCATGAACTCAGGAATGTAGGTAAGTGAAATGGCGAGATCCACTAAACTCTGCTGCAGTCCTCCCCACCGGCACCAGCATCTCGGGCCGCGATGGCACGAGTCCGGAGGGAACCTCCTGAGCGCATCGTTCCCGTCAACAACCCAAATCAACAAGCAAACCCCAACCCTTCGCGTAGGCGACAACAACCCCGACAACAGTAATGAAAATCAGAGCAACATTGATTACAGGAACAACCATCAAGCATCTCGGACTCGCCCTGATGGCGGGTGTCGTGCTCTCGATGGGAACCACATCCGCAGCACCCGTCAAGTGGGTCGGTGGCGGAGGCAATTGGGACGCCAGCACCCAAAACTGGCTCGATCCTGGAAGTTCGCCAACCACCTTCACCGATGGCGATGATGCAATCTTCGACACCGGCGGCGGGACGATTACCGTCGCAATCAATGTCGCGCCGCTCAGCACCACCTTCGACAGCGGGGCCGAAAATTACACCCTCAACAGCTCCGCCGTGGGCGGCGCCGCCGGAGTCATCACCGCGGGCACTCTCACCAAGTCCGGCGGCAGCCAGTTGACCATCAACGGCCTGAACTCCTTCACCGGCAAGACCATCATCGAGGGAGGCACCGTCCAACTGGGCATGGGCACTCCCACCGGCATCACCGCCGCCGGCGTGGCTGGCCCCCTCGGCGCACCAGCCGCCGGGCCGGATGCGGTCATCGGGATCCACAACGGAGTCACCCTCCAGATGGGCAGCACCAGCCCCCGCGTTGACCAGACCACCGATCGGACCCTCGACCTCGCCGGAGCCGGCGGGGGAACGGTCACGATCAGGTTCAACGACAACGACACCAACTTCACCTTCGGCGCGGTGACGGCCACCGGAACCGGTGCCAAGACCCTTGCCGTCGTCATGGGCTTTCAGGGCAATGGCGACCGCGAGGCCGTCATCATCAACGGACCGATCTCGGACACCGCCGACGATAAGTTGGGCCTCCAGTTCACCTACAATACCCAGACCGGTTCGCAGAGTTACGCGAGCCTGCCGGGCCTGAACACCTTCACCGGGCCGATCACGCTGGTGAAGGGGAACGCCGTCGTAACGTCCTACCTGACGGTCGGCGGGCTGCGCACGAGAAATGTGACCACCCCCGGATCCGGATCGCTCGGCGGAGGCGCTTACCCGGGTGACATCACCCTCGGGGCCACCACCATCTTCAACTACCTCAGCAGCGCGAGTCAGACCCTCTCGGGTGCCATTTCCGGCCCGGGAGCCCTGACCGTGGGCGGCGGCGGCACCGTCACCCTCGATGGTGCCTGCACCTTCCTGGGCAACACCACCGTCAGCGGCGGCAGCGCCCTGATCCTAGGGACCAGCGGCAACTACACTTTCACCATTACCAATAGTTCCTCCAACAAGATCACGGGCGGCGGAGACGCCACCCTGAACGGAACCTTCACCCTCGACACCTCTGCGGTCACCGCCTCCGGCGGATCATGGACCCTCGTCGACACCGCCACGAAGCCCTTCGGGGCCAGCTTCAGCATGGGCGGCGCAGGCTGGATGGAAACGGCCAACGTCTGGACGAAGGAGGTGGGGGCCTCAACCTGGACCTTCGACGAGGCCTCCGGCGTGCTCAGCCTCAGTTCCGCGGCCGTGTTCACCTCCTTCAGCATTCCCGGTGCCTCCGGATCCATCGACAACAACGCCCTGACCATCCAGCTCTATGTACCGATCGGGACGGACCTCTCGACCCTCGCCCCGGACTTCACGGTGTCCTCCGGCACCTGCGACCGGACCAGCGGTGCCGTGCCGAGCCCGCAGACCTTCGCCGACGCGAACCCCCTGACCTACACCATCACCGACACCGGTCCGGATCCCGACGTGGTCAACGCCTACGCCGTGACGGTCACCGAATCACCGATGATTTTCTCGGGCCTGCGCGTGTGGCTCAAGGCCGACGCCATTAACAGCGGCAATCCGGCCGAGGTGGACGGCGGTGGAGCGATTGTGCAGTGGCTCGACTCAAGCGGCAACGGCAACGACGCCGCCAACCCCGCCTCCGGCGACCGGCCGGCCTATGTCGCCGGCGGCTTGAACGGCCTGCCGGTGGTTCGCCTCACACAGGACAACGACGACAACGGCGACCGCCTCTTCCTCGGGGACCTCAGCGCGCAGTTCCCCACCGCGGGATCCATGTTCGCGGTGGCGACCCTGAACACCGACGGCCGTTACAACATCTTCGACAACCGGACCAACGATTCCCGCTGGGTGGCCGACACCTGGAGCGAGTCGAGCCCCGGCGTCTTCCGCGGCGGCCGCACCGCCTTCCCGGCTTACGGCAGCTGGCCCCAGAGCGGATCGCACATCATCGCGATGGAGAGTGACAGTTCAGCCTATACCTTCGTCATCGACGGCGACCAACTCGGGACCACCGGCGGCGATTACAACAGTGGATCCGGTCAGGACTGGGTCATCGGGAACCGACCGGAAGGCGGCCAGGCCTTGAACGGCGACATCGCCGAGTTCATCCTGTTCGACCGCGTCCTGAGCCCGGCGGAAGCCACCCAGGTGGGTGCCTACCTTGCGAACAAGTACGGCCTCAGCACTACATACAATCCGGTCGTGGCGGGCTTCGACTCCTTCGGCATTGCCGGCTCGGATGGCGTCATCGACAACGACGCCAAAACCATCTCCCTGGCCGTCCCCTTCGGGACGGACTTGGCGACCCTCGCGCCGGACTTCACCCTGACCTCCGGGTCGTGCAACCAGACCAGCGGCTCGCCGCCCTCCCCGACCTTTGCGGCGCAGAACCCCGCGACCTACACCGTCACCGACGGACCCACCGTGAACAATTTCACCGTGACGGTCACCGTGCTGCCCGAAACGACCACCTATGTGATCGACCTCGGAGCCGGCACCGTCATCGAGGGCAGCACCTCCGGGACCTATGGGCTCGGCTCCCTGCCCCTGCCCGCCCTTCCGGTCGGCTCCATCCTGAGGAAAGTTGAGGCCAACCTCGCCCTGGAGGCAACTGACAACGACAACTGGGCCTCCGAACTGGCCTTCCTGATCGATCCCACCCCCGGCACCCCCGGTGGCGACTACTCCCTGGGTATCTGCAATGGCAGCCACTTCGGCGCGACTCTGGAGCTCGGCTGGCCCGGCGCCGCGGACAACGGACCGGTCACCCCATTGGTGGACACCAAGACCGACGCCGATTGGTCCGCCCTCGGCGACATCGACCTGAACTCCTCCGGGGTCTTCCTCGGAAACGGATACGGCGGTCCCACCGTTGGCGGCACTTGGTCGGGGACGATCACGCTCACCTACGATGTTGTGGGCGGGGCCTCGCCCTACGACACTTGGTCCGCTGGTCCGTTCCCCTCGATGCTTCCGCTGACCGATTCGACCTCCACGGTCGACTTCGACGGCGGCGGGTTGCAGACCGGAATCGAGTGGGTGGTGGGTGGTGATCCTACCGATGGCAGCGACGACGCCGGCCTTGCGCCGACCGTGGACAGCACCAGTGATGTCACCTACCTGCTCTACACCTACCGTCTGAGTGATGCGGCCGCGGCCGATGCCAACACGACGGTCAGGACGGAGTATGGCACCGACCTCAGCAGTTGGAACAACAACATTGACGACGGGGTCGCCGACGGGGTCATCACCGATCCTCCCGTGGACGTGCCCGGCGAGGACTACAGCCTCGTGACCGTCAAGATTCCGAAGTCCCTCGAGCTTGGTGGCGCGCTCTACGTCCGCCTCAACGTGACGATCGCCCCGTGACCGAGAACTGATCCGAATCAACTCCCTTGCCGCCGGCCAGCCAGCGGCAAGGGAAGTCGGATCAAGCGACTTTCCCTGGTAATCCAATAGAGACGGCGACTTCCTTCGGGAGGTCGCCGTTTCTTTTTAAGGGAGGGGCGGCGTCCCGCCGCCCCTTTGAGTGTTCGCTGGCCCGCGCCAGAAAGGGGTCATGAAATCGAGCAATCTGCTGGATTGCCGCTTCGCGGCGGGCCAGAACAGATGTCCGTCATCACAGTTTGACATTGGGCAATGATCTAACAGATACGACCGGCAGACACATCCTCTTCAAGCGACCTTCCCGGCTCGGAGTCCGCGCGCATTACCGCGCGCATCGGACAACCGAGCCTTGGGAGGAACCGATTTTCTCAAGGAATGGTAACAGTTTAGCTGATTTTCTGGTCAGGAAGAATTGGAGAAAAGGACGCCGAGAGCTTTCGCGGCG
>JAQCFL010000123.1 GCA_027619375.1 Verrucomicrobiota bacterium
TCCTCACCCCCTTCATCAGCCACCCTAACCCGCTGACAATCAGTATTCTTCCGCCTTTAAGGAAAAAATTTCCGAAATGTTCGAACGTTTTGACTACCCGACGGTCTATACCCTCCGAAGATCGCGACTATCGCGTCTTTAGTAAGGGTGAACAGCAGTCTCAGTCGCTAGGCCCATAGGCCTGTGTTGATTGATTCTCGGGGCCGCCGGAGGTGTCAGCAACCTCCGGCGGTCTTGTGTCCGGCCATCGCCTCCCCTTCCCACCCGCCTGTTGACGAAGACACGCGCTAGACCAGCGACCGATCCCGCAGGGCCCCATACCCCCCTCATTTTTCGTTGACGGGTTTTTCAACGGGCTGCTAGGCGAAGCCCCGGCCTTCTGGACTTGGTTCTTGGGATGTGGATTCGAATTTTGTGGGGCTCTTGGGGAGTGGAACTTTTCCCAAGTTCATCGAAGTGCGCGGTCGAATCTCCAGGCTCCAAATCCACAAATTCTTGATTCTCAGATATTTACCTAGAATGAGAAAAAAGATCCGAAATATTCGAACATTTTGACTACCCACCTGTCTATACCCTCTGAAGATTGCGACTATCGCGTCTTTAGTAAGGGTGAACAGCAGTCTCAGTCCATGGCCCATAGGTCGTGTTGATTGATTCTCTAAGCCGCCGGAGGTGTCAGCAACCTCCGGCGGTCTTGCGTACGGGCCCCGGCTCCTCGCGCCCATCCTACCCCCAAGGCCCCCGTTCACGGAGGCGGATCCGCTCCGGGTTCTGACTACGGACTCAGGCCGTCCGAGCCGATCATCAACAGGTGGCCATCAAGGATGCCGATTGCAGAACGGGGCGGAGTGAATCTGGATGCATTCTTCTACAAATTGAGCATCTGCCTCCTTTCGAACCTCCCTTGTGCAGACCAACAGCGCCCCAAACCACCTCTCCTCGAAGTGCCGTCAAGAGCTGCCGTGATCGCGAAGAAGGAGGGACTCCGGGCTGAAGGTGAGTTTGCGAACGCTGAAGACCTCGATATCTGTCCGCGGCGACGGGAGGGCCGAACGAGCGGATGCTTGCCCTGGGCGGGACGGTTTCGCAGGATGCGCGCATGCAATGCGCTCGACTCCTTCTCGGACTAATCGTGCTGACGCTGGGATCGCGGACGTTGGCCGCTCCAGACCACCCGAATTTCATCATCATCTTCTGCGACGACCTCGGCTACGCGGACATCGGGTCGTTCGGATCCAAGACTCACGACACTCCGGTGCTCGACCGGATGGCGGCGGAGGGGATGCGACTGACGGCGTTCTACTCGACCTGCTCGGTGTGCTCCCCCTCCCGGTCGAGCCTGATGACCGGCTGCTATCCGCGCCGGGTGAACATGCACGTGGATGAGAAGGGCCGGTGCGTGCTGTTTCCTGCCTCCCGGAAGGGCCTCAACCCGGACGAGATCACCATCGCGGAGGTCCTCAAGGAGCGGGGATACGCCACGATGTGCATCGGCAAATGGCATCTCGGCGACCACCCCGACTTCCTCCCCACCAAGCAGGGGTTCGACTCCTACTTCGGCATCCCCTACAGCAATGACATGAACCGGAAAGAGGTGCCCCTGCCGCTGGTGCGGGACGAGACGGTCGTGGCGAACGGCATTCAGGGGGACATCACGATCACCGCGCAATACACGGCGGAGGCAGTGAAGTTCATCGCGGAAAACCGCGAGCGGCCGTTCTTTCTCTACCTGCCCCATACGGCGGTGCACGTGCCTCTCGTGCCGGGCGAGGCGTTCCAGGGCAAGAGCCGGGACGGGGCCTACGGCGACTGGGTCCAGGAAATCGACTGGTCGACGGGCGAGATCCTGAAGGCGCTCAAGGCCAACGGTCTCGACGAAAGGACTCTGGTGCTCTTTACCTCCGACAACGGATCCTCGCGCGTGAAGGAGGGGAGCAACCTGCCGCTGCGCGGGGGCAAGGGCCGCACCGACGAGGGCGGGATGCGCCTGCCCTGCCAGGTGCGATGGCCGGGCCACATCCCCGCCGGCACGAGCCGCGGCGAACTCACCAGCACCATCGACCTCCTGCCGACTTTCGCGGCCCTGGCCGGGGGGAAGGTGCCCGCAGACCGGGTGATCGACGGACGGGACATCTGGCCGATCCTGAGTGGCGACCCGAAGGCCGCAAGCCCGCACGAGGCGTTCTACTACTACCAGATGGCCCAGTTGCAGGCGGTGCGCTCGGGGGATTGGAAACTGTTTGTCCCGATGGCCTCGAAAAAATCCAACTGGGGCAAGCCAGAGACAAACACCGAAACGCTGCTCTTCGACCTATCCACGGACATCCACGAGGACCACAACGTGGCGGCGGACCATCCGGAGGTGGTCAAACGCCTCATGGCGCAGGCGGAAAAGGCCCGCTCCGACCTTGGCGACGAGGCCCGGCCCGGTGCGGGCCAGCGGGAGGCGGGATGGGTGGAGACGGCCTCGCCGCAGTTGATGCACCAGTGATCGACCTGCCCGGTGGACAGGCCTGGAACCCACCAGTCCCACCACGGCTGCCCTTTCGGAGTCGAGGTGACGCCACCTCACCATGCCCGTCCGTCCCCGCGCAGGCACATGGATGGTCAGGGCCGCACGGTCACTGATCCGGTCCCCTTGATGAATCCGGGGGCATTGGCCGCATTGTAGGTGCCGGCGGCCTGCTCCGTTCCTCCGAGTGTCAGCTTGCGCACCGTTGCCTCGCCTTGGAACTTCAGCGCGAGCAGGGCCCCCTCGTCGATGGAAACCCCGCCGCCTCCGAGGCTCTTCACGGTGCTGATCGCGAGGGTGCCCTGAAGGATGGTGGTGGGGCCGGTCTGGGTGTTTGTGCCCGACAGCGTCCAGAGGCCGGTGCCCGTCTTGGTGATGGCGGTGGTCGCCTCCTTCCTGCGGTCGTGAGGGTCGGCAATACCACCGGCCAGCTCACCCGAACCGGTGCCGGAACCCTGCAGGACAATCACCTTGTCGAAACCGTAGCCGGAAATGTCAAAGGCACTGGTGAACCTCAACAGTCCGGCACCCGATTGGTCGAGGGTCACGGTTTGCTTCTCCCCGTTGAGGTCGAGGACCCGATCAGTCGCCTCCCCCGTGCCGACATAGACCAGGGCGCAATCACCCCCCAGATCGATCATGCCGTCCTCCAGGGTCGTCGGCGCGCCCAAGCTGCTGCCCGCTCTCCCCTTCTCCACGCTATTGAGCGAGTTGACGATCAATGTGCCGCCTTCGACATACGTGCGTCCAGAATAGCTGTTATCTCCGGCGAGCTGCAGCGTGCCGGTTCCGCACTTCCTGAAAGTGATCGGGCCGCCCCCGGATCCGGGAGAGTCCGTGAAGCGTTCCGAGAGGACCACGGTCCCGGTGGCATTGGTGGTATCCAGGCAGAACGACGAGCCGCCCATCAGGCCGTTATTGTCGGCATCCCTGGTCAGGTTCCCCAGAAGGCGTCCCACCTGTTCGCCGGTGAACTCGTCCCTGCCACCGGCATTCAGTCGCAACGTCGCCATCTTGTGCACCACGATGTTCCCGGGAGTCCACTTCGCGGAATCACCACCGTAGAGTCCGGCGGCCTTCTTGATGAGGAGCGTTCCAGGAAACACGGTGGTGGGTCCGGCGTAGGTGCAGGCACCGTGAAGGGTGACCGTCCCGCCGGGGATCATGCTGAGGTAGTTCCCGATCCTCCCCAGCATGGTCAGGCCACCCGGGCCGCCCATCTCGCCGTGGATGTCGCAATTGCCGTAGAAGTCCGTCATCGCATTCAAAGTGACTGGTCCGTCGCAGGTGCTGTCGCAGATCCGTCCCGCGTTGACCGTGACCGCGTTCGAAATGCGCCCGTTGGCGGCGAGGGTCCCGAAGTCATTCAACGTGACCGGCCCCGTCCCCAGTCCGTCGGGCCGCAGCACAAGGACCTTGCCGCCATTGACGACAGTTCCACCGCTGTATGTGTTCGTGTTTTCAAACTGCAGGATGCCGAAGTTGGCGTCGTGACTGTTGATCCTCTCCGGGTCCGGCTCGCCATAGCTGTCGAGAACCAGTCCCCCGGTTCCCGACACAACGCCCCTGAAGGCAATGAGGCTGTTTGGACCGACGCTGTTGGCGGTCTGCACGTGGAGGTTGGAGGCGAGCTCCACGGGGAGATCGAAGGTGAGTCTCCTCCGGTTCCCGCCAACGGTGATCAACGGCGGAAAGCCGCTGACGCTGTTCTTGGTGAACCTGATGGGGTTGCCGGTCAGCAAAAACCCCTCCCCTCCCTCCCCGAGAACGAGCCGACAGAGCGGGAAGTGGCCCTCGAGGTCGTTTGCGATCGAGCATTGGGCAATCTTGTCGAAATCGAGGGAGCAAGCCAACCGCCCCCCCGGGGCCGTGCCACCCGACCATTTCGAAACGTCGCTCCAGTTGCCTCCCCCGGGACCTTTCCAGGCAAAGGCGGCGGGCTCCCCGCCCTTCACCACCGTTACCTCGAAAACCCGCCTGGAGCCATCCTGCGCGGTGACCGTATAGCTCTGTGGACTGGTGAAATCCCGGACCGTCCCGGATGGCGGGACTGCGGTGGCGGCGGCTGCCATCGAGAATGTCGGCGCCAGCGCCTTCACGTCCGCGCCCGCCGGCACAATCACGCCGATCCGCGTCCCCGCCATGTCCGTCGAGGAGGCCCCCGGGACCACAAAGGACCTGATGTTCCGCTCCGCGCTGGGGACCGGCTCCTTCGCGGGGGCTGGCCTCGGCGGGGCGACAGGCAGGGCGACGGGTGGCTTGTCGTCCTTGAGCGTCTCAAAGGGCGACTCCACGGCAACCTGGTTCGCCGTCTGAGGCAGCGTGGCCGCCTTCGCCGGATCAATGTACTCGGCCAGATCGCGCATGCCGATGCACTTGTAATTGTTGTCCTTCAAATACTGCATCATCACCCTGAAGGTCGCCGGCACAAGGCTGACTCCCGGGTGCTCCATGTCCGGCACGCCGTGAAAGCAATACACCACGACCCGCCCCTGGCAGGCCTGTTGCGCCTGCTTGATGAAGGCCTCCACGGAGACGCTGTCCCTGATCGTGAACGAGGGGACATCGAACGGATTGTCGACCGCCGGGCGGTAGGGACGCTCATAGCCGCCGCGGCCGAAGAGGTAACCGTCCGCCGCGAGGTCGGCATAAATGCTCGGTGCCGCCGCATAGACCGGCCAGCATACAGTGGTCGGTTTCGGGCAACCATGCGCCAACAAGGCGTCCTCCATGGCACGGAAATTCGACAGCCCCCCCGCGTGCCCCACGGTGTGATTGCCGATCTCGATTCCGTCCGCCGCCATGGCCTGCATCTGGCGGTAGGTCAGATACCAGTCCTTGCGCACCTTGAAGGAATCAAAGTCGCACACATACATCGTCCCGCCGAAGCCCATTTCCTTGAGGATGGGAGCCACCACCGTCGCATGGCTGGCCGGGGCGTCGTCGAAGGTCAGGACGATCAATCTGTCCGGGATCGGCTTCCGCAGGATCCCCGTGGGATCGGGCTCGGCCCCGAGTAATCCGGAAGCGAGGAACAGCAGCACAGGGGCCGTGCGGAACAGGAACTTTGCAAGGAGATTCATTTTTTGGGTTCTATGGTTTTGTTTTATCAATCGTGACGTTGCAGAAGGTGAGCGCGGCGGTGCCGCCGACTCCGAGGACGAGATTTCCCTGGTCCCAGTTCGGCTCCGCGAGGCAGGGGGACTTCATGGCACCAGCGGCGTCCTGCAGTTTCAGGGTGAGAAGGAGCGCCACTGGGCGGACTTGACCTCTGAGTACCGCCCCCGCAAATGGCGCTCACCTCAAGCGGCCCCTCACCCCCAAAATATCGCCTCTCCCTCGTAACTTATTGAGGTTAAAATGGTGGGCAGGGAAGGATTCGAACCTTCGTACACTTTCGTGAACAGATTTACAGTCTGTCGCCTTTAACCACTCGGCCACCTACCCATAAATGTGCTCCGCCGTGGCGGGGACGGCAGGGAGATACGCAGGGGGGGACGGGTTGACAAGGGAAAATTCGGGGCCCTGGCCACAGGGCCCCTCCAACGCAACCCTTGTCATTCCCCTTTCCATCCGCTAAGCCCCGCCGTCATGCCAGTCGCCACACCTGCACAATATCGCGCCATGCTCGATGCCGCCCAAAAGGGTGCCTATGCCTACCCGGCCATCAATATCACCTCGCTCACCACCGCCAATGGCGCCCTCAAGGCCTTCGCCGACTCGAATTCCGACGGCATCATCCAGGTTTCCACCGGCGGCGGCCAGTTCGCCTCCGGACTCAATGTGAACGACGCCGCCTTCGGAGCCATCGTCCTCGCCGAAGCGGTCCACACCCTCGCCGAGAAATACGATGTGCTCATCGCCCTGCACACCGATCATTGCCATCCTGAAAAGGTGGACAGCTTCCTCCGCCCCCTCCTCGACGCCTCCCGCAAGCGCATCGCAGAGGGCAAGGGCCCCCTCTTCCAGAGCCACATGTTCGACGGCTCGGTGGTCGACCTGAAGGAGAACCTCGCCATCTCCACGGAACTCCTCAAGGAGTGCCAGGAACTCGACATCATCCTCGAAGTCGAAGCCGGCTGCGTGGGTGGCGAGGAGGACGGCCACGACACCTCCGGCCTTCCCGCCGAGAAACTCTACACCACTCCTGCCGACATGGTCGCCGTTTACGAAGCGCTCCAGCCCATCGGACGCTTCCTCTTCGCCGCCACCTTCGGCAACGTCCACGGCGCCTACAAACCCGGCTCGGTCAAACTCAAGCCCACCATCCTCCGCGACGGCCAGAAGGCCGTCACCGACAAGCACGGCGCGGAGGCCGAAATGGATCTCGTCTTCCACGGCGGCTCCGGCTCCTCCCTCGAGGAACTCCGCGAGACCCTCGACTACGGCGTGGTCAAGATGAACATCGACACCGACACCCAATACGCCTTCACCCGCCCCATCGTCACCCACGTGTGCGAAAACATCGAGGGCGTCCTCAAAATCGACGGCGAAGTCGGCAACAAGAAGTTCTACGACCCCCGCAGCTACCTCAAGAAGGCCGAGAAGAGCCTTTGCGACCGCCTCATGGTGGCCTGCAATGACCTCCGCTCCACCGGCAACACGATCTTCGGTAAAGTCTAATGGGGAGAGCGGGTTTGCAACCCGCGCTTCACCAGACCCGCGGGTTCCAAACCCGCTCTCCCTACCCCCATGTCCGAAATCGACGCCAAGCCACCGCAGGAAAGCCCGCTGACGAACATCCTCGTCAACGTCATCCTGCCCGTCCTGGCCCTCAGCCATCTCAGCAAGGACCCGGTCCTGCAGGAGAAACTCGAAAAGACGGTCCACTTCTGGCACATCGGCCCGGGGAAAGCCATGATCGTGGCCCTCGCCTTCCCGATCGGCTACGGCATCTGGTTCTTCCTGAAGCACCGCCGCACGAACTTCTTCTCCCTCGTCGGCCTCGGCTCCGTCATCCTCACCGGCGGCCTCACCCTCTACCTCTGGAACGCGGACGGCACCATCAAACCCAATGCCGCCCAACTCTTCGGCATCAAGGAAGCCTCCATCCCCCTCGTCCTCGGCAGCGCCATCTTCCTCTCCCACTGGACCCGCAGCCCGCTGCTCAACATCTTCCTCTACAGCCCGCAGGTCTTCGACATCAAGCGCATCGAAAAGGAGGTCCGGGCGCGGGACGCCATGGTTCCCTACGGCAAACTGCTCTTCTCCAGCACCATCATCTTCTCCTGCTCCTTCCTCATCAGCACCGTCCTCAACTACTTCGTCGCACAATACTTCCTCGCCGACATCAATACCCAGGCGGAGGACGCCCTCACCCTCTACAACGAGGCCATCAGCAAGCTCAACCTCTGGGGATTCGTGTTCATCGGCGTCCCCATCCTCGTCGTCCTCTCCATCATTATGCTCCGCCTCGTCAAGGGCCTGCGCAAACTGACCGGTCTGGAAACCGAGGAAGTCCTCCTCCCCCGCTAATGGGGAGAGCGGGTTTGCAACCCGCTGCCCAGCCCCCCGCTCCTCGCATCCCGCCGCAGGTGGCAAACCCGCCCCCCCGATCCTCAGTCCACCAGGTTGTCGATCCGCTGCGCGATCTCCAGATCGTCATCCGTGATCCCGCCCACCTCGTGCGTGGTCAGGCTCACCGTCACCCGCACGTAGCGGATGTCGATGTCCGGATGATGCTGGGCGTCTTCCGCCACCTCGGCCAGATCATTGACAAAGTCGATGGCCTCCGTGAACTCCTCGAACTCGATGGTCCGAACCAGGGCCTTCCCTTCGATCTCCCACTCGGGAAGTTTTTTCAGAGCGGCGGCGAGTTCTTTTTGATCGAGCAAATCGGACATGGAGCAGAGCAATTGTTGATATCGTCACGAAAATGCGGCGAGCGCAACCACCTTGGCAAGCCTGTTTCTCGCCACCCGGAATTTCCCTTGAGGTCCGGCAAATCCGGCTAAATGATCCAACTGCCCCAACCCCTCCCCATGACCCTCTCCCACCGCCTCCTCCTCCTCCCCCTCGCCGGACTCTCCCTGCTCCTCTGCAGCTGCGCCGTCGATACCCCCAAAACGCGCATCGAGCGCAATCCCGGCGCCTACCAATCCCTCAGCACCCGCCACCAGGATCTCGTCGAGCGCGGACGCATCGAGAAGGGCATGCCCAAAAAGGGCGTCCTCCTCGCCCTCGGCACACCCGATGGAAAGGCGGAGGGCTTCCGGAACGGGACCGATTACGAACGCTGGACCTACAACTCCCTGCGACCGGTTTACAACCAGCACTTCTATGGCTCCTACAGCTTTGGTGGCCACGGCTATCACGGACGCGGCTACGGCCTGGGCTTTGGCCCCAGCATCGAATACATCCCCACCCGTTCCGCCACGGTCTGGTTCCGCGGTGACAAGGTCGATTCCTGGGACCGAGAGGGACTCCACCCCTGAGTCCATCACGGAAGCCCTGCGGGGCGCAGACTCAGAAGTCCCACATCTTGCCCTGCTCGGCATCCTGGAATACCTTTGGGCTGAGCAAATAGGACATCGGCGGATTCGGGAGCGGTGTGTCGTCGAGCCTGGGCAGCGCCGCCCCAACCGTCGAATCCCACGGCTGGCTGCTCGATACATTCACCGGCGTCCCCACGTTCACCATATCGAAGATTTCACGCGCCGAATTGAGCGGCAGCCTGATACAACCGGCCGTGGAGGGATACGGCTTCACGAAACCCCAGTGCATGCCGTAGGAAGGACTGTAAAAGGACATCCAGTAGGTCATCGGATAACCCGCACCGGGGGCACTTTGACGGCGACGCTGACGGCTTTTGCTGTCGATCCGAAAATTGCCCTTCGGAGTCGGTGTCGCCGACTTGCCCACCCTGCAGGGTGTGGCCAGCAGCATCTTGTCTCCTTCCATCACATACAACCGCTGGGCGCCCGTGCTGATCTTCACCGAAACCGCCGAGCGGCTGGTTGGCTTTACAACGGTCGGCTTGAAGGAAAACGAACTCCCCGCCGTCCGGGTGGTCGAGGTGCCGCAGGAGCAGAACAGGGCGCTCAACAGGGCAAGCGTGGCGAGAGGTAGAATCCGATTGCGATGGTTCATGGCGGTTTATTGTCTGAAAGTGCGCCAAGTATCCATAAAAATCTTCCCCTGGCAATCAACCAGCGCCGGACCACAACTCGTGATAGGTTTGGTCCTGACTCTCCCCCCCCTACCGCACCACCA
>JAQCFL010000124.1 GCA_027619375.1 Verrucomicrobiota bacterium
TGTTCGCAGGTGGTGGATCGGGAAAACCCTTGATTGCAGGGAGTTTTCGGGCTACCCGGGCGGGCCCCGGCAGTGTCGGTCGGGACGTTTTTGCCCATGAAACTCGTATCCTTGCTCTCGGCGGGTCGCATTGTTCCGGAAATGAAGGCGACCACGCAGTGGGAGGCCCTGAGCGAGTTGGTGGGGCATCTCGTGACGACGGGGCGTCTGCCCTTTGAGAAGACGGAGGGGGTTCTGGCGGCGCTGCATGGGCGGGAGGAGCAGGTGAGCACTGGAATCGGTCACGGAGTGGCTATCCCGCATGCCTATTGCGATCATTTGGAGGAGGCGCAGGTGGTGTTTGGGCGGTCGGTGGAGGGGATTGAGTTTGAGAGCTGCGACAATGCGCCGGTGCATTATCTGATGTTGATGCTGGTGCCGCAGGAGAAGTCGCAGATGCACCTGCAGACCTTGGCGGCGATTGCGGGTTTGTTTTCGAAGCGGGAGGTGCGGGACCGGCTGAAGGAGGCCGGGACGGGAGAGGAAATTTATGCGATCCTGCAGGAATGTGAGGGTTAGAAAGGAGACATGGCGATGACATTGGCAGAGGAATTGAAGGGACGGCTGAGAGCCGGCTTGGCGGCGTGTGGATTTGACGAGGCGGTGCTGGAGCGGGTGGGGGTGAGCCAGTCGGCGGATTTGCGGTTCGGGGACTATCAGTCGAATGCGGCGATGGTGCTGGCGAAGGAGGCGAAACAGAATCCCCGTGCGCTGGCGGAGGCGGTGGTGGCGAAGACGGATGTCTCGGGATTGGCGGAAATGGAGATCGCGGGGCCGGGGTTCTTGAATTTCCGGGTCTTACCGGAGGCCTTTGCGAAGCGGGTGGCGGGCTTGTGCGGGGACGAGCGACTGGGGGTGGCGCAGGTGACGGAGCCGGAGCGGATTGTGTTGGATTTTTCCGCGCCGAACGTGGCCAAGCCGATGCACGTGGGGCACATCCGTTCGACCATTATTGGTGATTCGCTGAGCCGGATCGGGCGCTTTCTCGGGCACGAGGTGATCACCGACAACCATCTGGGGGACTGGGGCACGCAGTTCGGGATGGTGGTTTGGGCGTGGAAGAAGGAACTGAATCGGGAGGCGCTGGAGGCCGATCCGCTGGCGGAGTTGCTGCGCTTGTATCGGTTGGCGAGCGAGGGCGGGAAGGCGGATGAGGTGATCCGCGAGGCCTGTCGGAAGGAGTTGGTGAAGCTGCAGCAGGGGGATGCGGAGAATTTTGCGATCTGGACGGAATGCGTGGGGTATTCGCTGCGCGGGCTGGAGCGCATGTATGTGCGATTGGGGGTGGAGTTTGATCACTGGAAGGGTGAGAGCAGCTACAATGAGCGGCTGCAGCGCGTGGTGGATTCGTTGATCGCGGCGGGGCTGGCGCGGGAGAGCAATGGCGCGCTGTGTGTCTTCAGCTCGGGGGAGGGCAAGCCGGAGGAGGATCCCTTTCGCATTCAGAAGAAGGAAGGGTGGGAGGACAATCCGATGCTGGTGCGCAAGAGCGACGGGGGCTTCAACTACGCGACGACCGACCTGGCGACGATCGACTTCCGGGTGGAGGAATGGGGGGCAAAGAAAATTTTGTATGTGGTGGACCATCGGCAGAGTTTGCACTTCCGCCAGCTGTTCGATGTGGCGAGGCGCCGGGGGTATGATCTGGATTTGGCGCATGTGTCGTTCGGGACGATCCTTGGGAAGGACGGCAAGCCGTTGAAGACGCGTTCGGGGGATCTGCCGCAGTTGGAGGATGTGTTGAACGATGCGCGGGACGCGGCGCGGGTGACGATCGAGGAGCGGAGCAAGCTGGATGATGCGGCGGAGAAGGATGCGCTGGCGGAGTTGATCGGGATCAGCGCGGTGAAGTTCACGGAGTTGTCACACCATCGGATGTCGGACTATGTCTTTGATCTGGAGAAGATGGTGGCTCTGGAGGGGGACACGGCACCGTATCTCCAATACAGTTACGTGCGGGTGCGGTCGATTTTCCGGAAGGTGGAGGGGGAGGTGGACCTGAAGGCGGTGGCGGTGCAATTGGAGGAGGATGCGGAGGTGCATCTGGCGCGGATGCTGGTGCGATTCGGGGAGACCGTGCCGGTGGTGCTGGACGACTACCGGCCGAACCTCTTGGCGACCTATCTGTTGGAGTTGGCGCGGGCCTTTCACTCGTTTTTTGAGGCCTGCCCGGTCCTGAAGGCGGAGGAGGGGGTGCGGAACTCGCGTTTGGTGCTCTGTGACACCACGGCGCGGGTATTGGAGAAGGGTTTGAGTCTCTTGGGGATTGCGGTTCCCGAGCGAATGTAGATTGTCATGGCCATGGCTGAGCAGGAAATTGTGGTCATTAAGATCGGCACGGGAGTGCTGACGAAGGGAGACGGGACGCTGGACAGCGCCTCGCTGGCGCGGTTGGTGAATTCGGTGGCGGATTTGCCGACCGAGCATCGTCGCTGCGTGCTGGTGTCCTCCGGGGCGGTGGGCGCGGGGACCTCGGTGCTGGGGTTGACGGAGTATCCCAACGACATCACCACGCGGCAGGCGGCGGCGGCGGTGGGGCAGACGCGGTTGATGCATGCGTATCAGAATTTGTTCGGGAGTTTCGACACGAACGTGGCGCAGCTTCTGCTGACGGCGGACGACTTCAGTTCGCCGGAGCGGTCGGGTCGGATCAGTGACACGCTGCACCGGCTTCTTTCGCAGCCGGGGATCGTGCCGATCATCAATGAGAATGATTCCGTGGCGGTGGAGGAATTGCGGGTGGGGGACAATGATTTGCTTTCGGCGCGGGTGGCGACCCTGATCGGGGCGCGCTTGTTGGTGTTGCTGACGAGCGTGGATGGGTTGTTGCCGCCGGATGGCGGGGAGATCGTGAAGGAAGTGGCGGATGTGCAGGAGGTGTTGGACTTTGCGAAGGATGTGAAGGGCCGGTTTTCGATCGGGGGGATGCGCAGCAAGCTGCAGGCGGTGCAGTTGGCGGTGGAGGCGGGGGTGGAGACGGTAATTGCGAACGGGCGTCATCCGGAGCGCTTGAAGGAGATCGTGGCGGGCGGGGGCCATGCGACCCGTTTCCGTCCTCGCGGGACGGCAAAAGCGGGCCTATAGGGGAGGAATTGATCATGACGGAAGAAGAGATTCACGAAGCGGTGTATGCGATGGGGCGGGGAGCGCGGAAGGCGGCGCATGCCCTGGCGGTGTTGGACGCGGAGGCCAAGAACGCGATGTTGCGGGCCATGGCGGCGGAGTTGCGGAAGCGCGGCCCGGAGATTTTGGCGGAGAACGCGAAGGACCTCGCGGCGGGTGGGGAGCGGGGGTTGAGCGGGGCGCTATTGGACCGCTTGCGTCTTGATGAAGCTCGACTGGAAGCGGTGGCGGCGGGAGTGGAACAGGTGGCGACGCTGGCGGATCCGGTGGGAGAGGTGTTGGACGAGCGGACCAGGCCGAACGGGATCCGGATCGAGCAGGTGCGTGTGCCGATCGGGGTGATCGGGATTATTTACGAGAGTCGTCCGAACGTGACGAGTGATGCGGCGGTGCTTTGTTTGAAATCGGGCAACGCGACCATCCTGCGTGGCGGGTCGGAGGCCATTCATTCGAACCGGGCCATTGCGGCGGCTCTGCAGGCGGGGGGGGAGGCGGCGGGATTGCCGGAACATTCCATTCAGCTGATTCCCTTCACGGATCGGGCCAGTGTGCAGGTGATGGCGGGGATGGACAAGTATCTGGACCTCATCATTCCGCGGGGCGGGAAGGGCTTGATCGAGACGGTGGTGTCGCTGGCGCGGATGCCGGTGATCAAGCACTACGACGGGGTCTGCCATGTGTTTGTGGATGAGGAGGCGGATCTCTCGATGGCGGCGGAGATTGCGATTGATTCCAAGACGCAGAAGCCGAGTGTCTGCAATGCGCTGGAGACGCTGCTGGTGCACGAGGGGGTGGCGGCGGAGTTTCTGCCGTTGTTTGTGGAGAAGCTCGGGGCGCGGCCGCTGGAGTTGCGGGGATGCGGGAAGACGCGGGCGATTTTGGGGAAGGGGGTTCTGCCGGCGACCGAGGAGGACTGGAGCACCGAGTATTTGGACTACATCCTGGCGGTGAAGGTGGTGGGATCGATGGAGGAGGCGGTGGAGCACATCAACACCTATGGCTCGCAGCACACCGATTGCATCGTCACGGCGAACGGGGGGAGGGCGGAGCGGTTTTTACGCGAAGTGGATTCGGCGTGTGTGTTCCACAACGTCTCGACGCGCTTCAGCGACGGGGAAGAGTTCGGGTTTGGCGCGGAGATCGGGATCTCGACGGACAAGCTGCATGCGCGGGGACCGATGGCGTTGCGGGAGTTGACTTCGTATCAATACCGGGTTCGCGGCGAGGGGCAGGTGAAGGGGGTTGTTGGGTAGGGGTTATTGGTTATTGGGTATTGAGAGGGGAGAGGCGAGGGGGTGCGGTTGGTGGAGCCGCCGGACGGCGCGGAGCGACCGTCTCCTGCCTTACTCGGTCTCCGAGGTTTCCTCGACGGGGGCGGGGGTGCCGAAGAGGTCGTCCCAGAGGCTGCGGTCGAACTTGTCGCTGTGATGGGCGGACATGCCGAAGTAGAAGGCCATGGCGGCGAGGAGGAGGAAGGCTATGCTGATGGCGAAGCTGGCTCCGCCACTTTGTTGGGCGCTGACGAGGGGGGGGGCGCCAGAGGGGCGTGAGGCGGGAGGGGCCGGGGCGGGAGCGACGCGCTTTTTCTGCTTTCTGGGCCTTGGTTTGTCCTCTTCATCGCTGGAGCGGTCCTCGTCCGAATCGTTGTCCTTGGAGATCGGGGGAAGTTTGACCTTGCCGTGGGATTTGTGGGGTTCCTTCTTCAGGTCGGTCCGTTCGTCGTCGGTGAGTTCGAAGTCGAGATCGGCGTCACCGATGGAGACATCCACGTCATTCTCGAGATCGAGGACCTCCATGCGGCTGCCGTCTGCCTTGATGCCGTTGGTGGAGTCGAGGTCCTGGAGGATGTAGCCACCCTCGACCCGGCGCATTTCGCAGTGGTGGGAGGAGACGGAGGGGCAATCGATGATGATGTCGTTGTCGGCGGCGCGGCCGAGGCGGACGATCTTGCGATCAAGAGAGAAGCGGTATGGCTGGGAATTTTTGCCGGGGACGGTGATGCAGACGCGTGGCATGGTGTGGGTGATACGGTGTTGAGGAGGAATACTTAGCGCATGCCTGAATTAAGGGAAAGAGCGATTTTCGGGGTAAATCCCAAGGCTCCTACACAAGGGAAACAGAGGGGAATCTTGACCACTGATTTCACTGATCCCGCTGATTCTTGGAAATCTCTCGTAGTCAACCAATTCGCCAGAGCCAGGCTCCCAGCGTTCCTCTGGTTTTCTTTCCAAATCAATCTGTGGAATCAGGGAAATCAGCGGTTTCTCTCTCCGTTTGGAAGTCAACACTCCCTTGTGTCGGAGCCCTGGGGTAAATCCCGGGATCTGGTCCGGGGAGCGAAACGGGGCCTGGGGGACAGATCGGGGGCTTGGGAGCGGGGTCCAAGGCGGTTGACAGATTCCTTGGGGAGTGTTGATTCCTGCCGTCAACGACCATGAGCACGACCGAGATCGAAAAGAGAGAGTTCCAGGCCGAGGTTCGCGAGATCCTCGATATAGTCATTCACTCCCTGTATACCGACAAGGAGATCTTTGTCCGGGAGTTGATATCGAACGCCTCGGACGCCCTGGAGAAGATGCGGCTCAAGCAGCTTGCGGACGGTGACGTGTTCGAGGCGGATCTGCCGCTGGAGATCAATATTTCGACCGATGAGACGGCGCGGACGATCACCATTGCGGATCATGGGATCGGGATGACGCGGGAGGAACTGGCCGAGAATCTCGGGACGATCGCGCATTCCGGGACGAAGGCCTTTTTGCAGGCCATGAAGGAATCGAGTGGGGCCGGGGCGGACGTCATTGGGCAGTTCGGGGTGGGATTTTACAGCTCCTTCATGGTGGCGGAGCGGGTGGAGGTTTACACGCATTCCGCGAATCCGGAAGGTGAGCACCTGAAGTGGGCCAGCGACGGGGGTGGGGAATACACGATGGAGGAGGCGGACGGGCAGCAGCGGGGGTGTCGGATCGTGGTGCATCTGAAGGAGGGGCAGGAGGAGTTCACGACGGCGCACCGGGTGAAGGAGATTGTGGAGCGATATTCCAACTTCGTGGGCTTTCCCGTGAATCTGAACGGGGAGCGGGTCAATACGGTGGAGGCGGTCTGGTTGAAGTCGAAGAGCGACGTGACGGAGGAGGAGTATGAGGCCTTCTATCAGTTTGTGGGGCATGCCATGGACGCTCCCCGCTACACGATGCATTTCAGCGCGGACGCGCCGTTGACGATCAACGCGCTGCTCTTTGTGCCCGGCGAGAACATGGAGCGGTTCGGGATGGGGCCGCAGCCGGCGGGGGTGGCGTTGTATTGCCGGAAGGTGCTCATCGATCAGCATCCGGAGGGTCTGTTGCCGGAATGGTTGCGGTTCCTGCGCGGGGTGATCGACAGCGAGGATCTGCCGCTGAACATTTCCCGCGAGTCGATGCAGGACAGTGCCTTGGTGCGCAAGTTGAACGGGGTGCTGACGAAGCGTTTCGTGAAGTTTCTGGCGAAGCAGGGGAAGGATGCCCCGGAGGATTACATGGAATTCTACAAGCGGTTCGGGCGTTTCCTGAAGGAGGGGATCGTGGCCTCGCCGGAGCATCAGGAGGCGCTGGCGGGGCTGTTGCGGTTCCAATCGACCATGGCGGAGGGGGAGGCCCTGACCTCGCTGGACGAGTATGTGGACCGCATGAAGGAGGGGCAGGAGGAAATTTACTATCTGGTGGGTGACAGCAAGGCGGCGCTGGAGAAGGGGCCGTTTGTGGAGGCCTTTCAGGCCCGGGGCCTGGAGGTGGCGCTGTTTGTGGAGCAGGTGGACGACTACGTGTTGCAGTCGATGCGCGAGTTCAAGGGGAAGAAGTTGGTGTCTGCGGATCGGGCGGGGATTGAGTTGGAGGATGTGCCGACGGAGGGGGAATCGCTCTCGCCGGAAGACACGGACCGCTTGGTGGAGTGGCTCAACACGACGCTGGGGGACCGGGTGGAGCGGGTGGATGCGGGCAAGCGGTTGGTGAGTCATCCGGTGGTGGCCTTGATCCCCCAGGACGCGCCGAACGCGCAGCTGCGGGCCATGATGGAGGCCATGGGGCAGCCGGCTCTCGAGATGAAGGCGCGGTTGGAGATCAATCCGCGGCACGAGTTGGTGAAGCAGTTGAATCGCCTGCGGGGTGGCCATGAGGAGCTGGCGGGTGCGGTGGCACGGCAGTTGGCGGATAATGCGTTGTTGGCGGCGGGGTTGGGGACCAGCGAGGCGGATGCGGCGGCGAACATGAACGGGTTGCTGAGCAGGCTGCTCGGGGAGATCGGCAAGTAGGATTCACGCAAAACTCCCTGGATCGGGGGAGATCCAGGGAGTTTGTTGGTCCCGAGGGGGTTCTACCTGCTGGGTATGAACTCCCCCGGGGAATCTGCGTGGGGGGGCCGCTTAGCGGGTGGTTTGGACATCGTCGAAGGTGACGATGAAGACCATATCCTGCATGTCGAAGCCGCTCGAGAGGATGTTGGTCTGGCCGACTTCGACGAGGTAGATCAGGTCGCGGGGGCCGAGGACGATTTTGCCGTTCTGGACGAAGGATGAAACGTGGCTCTCGATGCTGCCCTGATTGAAGGCGGGGGTGTATTGCGGGACGTCGTCTCCATTGCGGAGGACGGTGATGTTCTGGTTCTCACTGAGCGTGTCGCGGGAAGGGGTCCAGCTGCGGCTCAGTTGGCCACGCACCGAGAAATCGATGCTGGTGTTGGAGGGTACCACGCCGTTGAAAATATACCGATTCGTATCGACTTGGCCGTTGGTGCCTTGGAAGAGGGTCAGCCAGCTGCTGCTGAGGGAGGAGATCCGGGTCTGGAGGGCGACGACGGCGTCGTAACCGTAGGGCTGGTAGGACGCGCCGGCCACGCGGATCTTCATTTGGGTCTCGGTGAGGGTTTCCAAGGAATCATCGGGGCCGATATCCACGATGGAGGTGAGGTTCAGGGGGTAGTTGATTTCCCAGTCGATCTGGGGATGGGTGCCGGTGCGGACGAGCCTCTTCGTGATGGAGAGGGTTCCGGTGGGGCGGAGATCGTTGATGCCGGGGGTGACGGGGGTGATTTTGCCGGTGTCGCTGGTGTCGGAGCCTTTTTTGCTGGAGCCTTTGCCGGCGAGGGCGGCGGGGCTGATCAGAACCAAGGTGCCGAGGAGGAGGGTGGTAAGGGTTGCTTTCATTTCTTGTTGGGAGTGATGTTTGCTTCGAACGGAGATCAGGATGCTAGAACTACTAAAATTTCACAACGGCATTCTTTGGTTGGTGATCAAGGGAGGCGTGGTAATTGGCCTTGTTTTCGGAGGGGGGTTTCGGGAGAGGGGGCGCAAGATGGCGAGGCTTTGAATATTCATAACATGTTAAACAAGAGCAGTTAGGGAGGATTCAAAGCCAGATTTGGTCGCTCGGAATCGAGCTTTTCCATAGTGAACAAAGAGCGCCTCGAGAATGTTAAAAAATATCTCCAAAGTAATAAAAAATAACAATGAGAATAATTAAGGAATCTTAACTATCCCTGCAAAACGGGTCTCAGAGGGGCCTCCGGAGGGGTAAAAGAAGACCCCCCAAACCGTCTCCGCAGCCGGTTTGGGGGGCGTTGTGCTCGGGGGACTAGCAGCAGTCAGTTGACTAGCGCCCTCAAGAGTAGTGGGAGAACTGGGGTTGGGGAGTTCTCCATGGAGGGGTCATGGGGTCACGGGGACGTCCTTGAAGCTCACCACCACGACCATGTCCTGCATATCGAAGTAGCTGGAGGAAGGGTCGGTGGAGTAGAGTTCGTAGAGGTAGATGACATCGCGCGGGCCAATGGTGACCTGATTGTCGGAGGAGATGTATTGGGTGAGGAAGCTTGCCACGCTGCCCTGGTTGTAGGCAGGCAGGTAGTTCGGGACGTAGGATCCGGCGGTGAGGGCCCGGACGGTGGGGGAAGGAGAGAGGGTGTTTCGGGAGCTATACCAGGATCCGCTCAGCTGTTGGGCGCGGGCCGCGAAATCGACGCGGGTTCCGGGGTTGACGATCTGGCTGTAGAGGACATTGGAGGGTTGGACCTGGTTGTCCCTGCCGAGGAAGAGGGTGTTCCAGGAGCCGCCGCCGATCTTGGCCTGCAGGGCCAACTTGGTGTGGGTGGAGCCGATCTGGAAGCCGGCACCCACCGCGCGGACCTCCATGAGGGTGCGCATTTTTGGGGTGATGGAATCGTCGGTGGGGTCGATGTCCACGATTTCGGTGACCTTGAGGGGATAAGTGATCTCCCAATCGAGGAGGGGTTGCACGCCCTGGCGGACCATGTGCTGGCTGACGTTGAGGCGACCGGTCGGCCGGTAGGGGTCGGGGGAATCGGCTTGGACGGCGAGGGTGCCCAGGGTGAGCGAGGCGGTGAGGATGAATGCGGATTTCATTTTTTCTTGGGGGTTGGTTGACTGCTGTCAACGCCAAGATGAAACGCTGAACTGATTACTTGGTCGAAATAAATTTACCTAGCAACATATAGTTAACATTTATAGTTAATATAACTTAAACAATGGGAAGATTCGGAGGTGAACCTGGCTTAATAATCCCAAG
>JAQCFL010000125.1 GCA_027619375.1 Verrucomicrobiota bacterium
CTCACCCCTCACCCCTCACCCCTCACCCATCACCCATCACCCATCACCCATCCCCCATCCCCCCGCAAATCCTGCCGCGTCCGCCGCCGCTCGGCCCGATGCTCAATCTGTCGCAGTTGCTTCGGGCTCAACAACTCCTCCTTCCGCATCCACGGCGGCGGCCCACTGTCCCCGGCCATGATGCATCCCAGCGGCTGAATCTCCGCCACCACCTCCGCCAATCCGAACTGCGCAATCTGCGCCGTCACCTGCTCCGCATTCTTGTAAGCCACCGGCGTCTCGCTCAAATCCGACCCACCGCAATACCACCGCACATCGATCCCCCTTGTCCCCTCTTCAATGGCCAGCATTCGACTCTCCGCATTCGGATAGGAGCGCTTCAACGCCGTCCGCGACATGTTGCGCCCCGCCCCGTGCGGAGCAAACGACAGGAACTCCTCATTGTCCGCCCCCAGCACCATCAGAATCGGCGCCGCCATGTTCAACGGAATCAACCCCAGCAAGGGCCGCCCCTCCCCATCCTTCCAAGCCGGCGTCGCCCCCTTCCCGTGCAGAAACACATCCCCCCGCTGCCACACGAAATTGTGCTCGTTCCCAAACTGCGTCACCGCCACCCCGCCGATCCGTTCCAGAAACCGCGCATGGATCGCCTCATGATTCGCCCGCGTCCACCGACTCACATACTGCAACGCCTCCCAGTAAAGCCGCCCCTCATCCGACCGCATATGCAGCCAAGCCGCCGCCTTCGGAATCCGATCCCCCACCCTTGCGGTGTGCTTCAAGGCCGCCGTCTGCCCCCGCTTGTACAAATGCGCCCCCAACCCCCGCGACCCATGATGCGTCACCAGGACCCGATACACCCGTGGCTGCGGCGGCCCATCGCAGGCCGTAACGGTGGCGTCCCGCCTCCCCACCCGGTCGAGCTCGTCAACCATCTTGTTGTACCCCGCCGCCCGCAACTTCCCCAACTGCCCCTCCGTCAGCGTCACCTCTCCGATGTATGCAAAATGATTACCGTCCCCCTGGTCCGCCATGTGAATCCGGGCCCGCTCCTCCAGCCCCTTCAAAAAGCGATTCTCCCACACCTCCTCCTCCAGCACCCTATGGTGCACCAGATCATCAAAATGCCTGCCTCCCGGACCAAATCGCGTCGCCGTGGCCAGCGCATTGATCTCATTCTTCGCCTCCGATCGCGCCTCGTAGAACGTCGCGTACATCGAGCAGCAAATATCCGCCGAATGAGCCGAGGGGATGATCGCGTTCTCCACCGCGATCGCCCCGCCCACCGGAATCACCGCCGACGCCGATCCCGCCGGACACGCATCCGGCATCACCGCCCCACGCTGAATGATCGGACTCTTCAGCAACTCCCCCATCTGCCGCCGCACCTTCGCCACGTTCAGCTTCTCCTCCTTCCCCTGCGGTGCGATTGCCTCTGTGAACTTCACCGCCTTCTCCCGCATCGCCATCTTCGGCGGCGGCGCCTTGAAATCCCGCTTCAACAACTTCAGCGCATACTTCTTCTCCGAAATACCCCGCGCCTCATACTCCGCCACCTTGGCCAGCATCTCCCCGATCACCGGCCCGCGCTCATAGCCAGCCTCGATCAAATCATCTCCATTCAAAATCATCGTTCTCAAGCATGCCCCCGGACCGCCGCTACGGTCCGGGAGACTAAGTT
Organism: Verrucomicrobiota bacterium; assembly: GCA_027619375.1. Lineage (GTDB taxonomy): Bacteria > Verrucomicrobiota > Verrucomicrobiia > Verrucomicrobiales > Akkermansiaceae > JAPKDA01. Next base: position 1,682 of record JAQCFL010000125.1, read on the forward strand.
ACTTTTTCAGAAATCCCATCAGCGGGTCAAGCGGTCCCGCAATGAGTCGGTTGTTAGTCGTTTCTTCCTTCGTTGTGTTCGTTGTTTCCGCGTGGTCGCGGGAGGAAGACCTCCCAATCCGGAATGCCGTACGCGTTCCGAATGAACCAGGTCGCCGGCATCTCCGGCGGCCGCACCGGAGCGCTGCGCAACTCCAGCCCGGCCTCCCGGGGCGTCCGGTCCGCCTTCCGTTGGTTCACCTCGCGGTCCGAAAGCACACAGTTCTCCCAGCTGGTTGCTCCACCCCGCGACTGCGGCAGGACGTGGTCGATGTTCCCTTCCCGGAGCGTCAGTTTCCGCCCCGTATACTGGCACATCCCCCCGTCCCGATGCCATAGGCCGCACAACGAGAACTTCGGCCGCATCATCGGCACCCGGTCGAACCGGCTCAGCACCACCACCGTCGGCACCCGCACCTGGCCGCGGGCCGTCCCGATGCTCAAATCCTGATCCCGCACCGGCAACGCCAGCCACTCCGCCCAGGTCACTGGCACCATCCAGTCCTGGCCATGCACATCCAACCCGGTCGCCGCATCCGTGGCCATCTGGCCAAAGACATCCGCCGGCGTGGTCGTGTTGATCGCTTGCCAGTTCCGATTGAGCACCAAGACGATGTTCTTGTAGAGTATGTCTTTCATTGTTGTTCCTTCGTGTTCCTATTCCGGGAAAACCCAGAATTCTTCCACCGAGCAAACCCTCCCGGGTCCACCCGACTTCTTGTCGTTGTTCGTTTCCATCGAAAAGTTGACCGGGTCGGCACCATGCCGACCCGGTCGGGCCTCCTTTCTACCCCATTACCACCTGCAATGAGAATCGTTCGCCGCTCTTCCGGCTCGTTCAAAGTGGCGTGACCGTCCCGGTCGCAAGCCTGCCCTCCGTCGCCGCAGGCGAGGAGGGGCTCATGGCCGGGACCCGCGGCGGGGAACAAATCTGCACTCCTGCCGGGCTTCGAACCCGGATCGTCCGATAGAAAGTCGGGTGTGCTTGCCAGTTACACCACAGGAGCAAAAAAGGCGGTCGGGGAAACTGGACTCGAACCAGCAACCTCTCGGATCCGAACCGAGCACGCTACCATTGCGCCACTCCCCGAAATAAATTTGGTGGGCTCGCCAGGACTCGAACCTGAATCGACCGGGTAAAAACCGGCAGCTCTAGCCCATTGAGCTACAAGCCCCAAAAATTGGCGGAGCGCTGAGGTCCTGCCCCCCATTCCCTGATTAGGAACTCAGCGTTTAGCAAACGCGACCGGCCCGCTCGTCCGGTGAACACTCCAAACCCATTTGGAAACGAACACCGTCACCACTCCTCTCGGAGCCGTGGCCGCAGGTATTTCCAGGCGGACCTTTCGGTGTTTCCGGCACACCTCCCTCAAAGCCGATCGCGTCCCCCGGCGGTGAATTTCCATTATCTTCAGAGATAATGGCAAAACTCTCCCTTGACGCGGATCGATAACTTTCTAGTCTCCCTGTTGTCATGACGGGTCGACGAATTTCGATTCGCATCTGTTTGGCCAAGCCGTCGCCGGTGGCTCCTGGCGACGGCTTATCCTTTTCCGGGTTCTGTAAAATCTGTCGTTGTTCCTTTCGCGGGGATCACTCCCCCTCTCTGTTCTTTCTCGTTCTTCCTTTCTTGTTCAGTTCTCGTTTCTGACCACAAAAAACCCCGCTTCCGTCAGGGAGCAGGGTTCCGTAAAAGACTGGTTTTCTTCAGTTTTTAAGGAGACCCCCTGCTACCAAGACTCTCAGGATTTCCATGCTCGACCACACTGCGGTCGTCGCCACGGGAGTCGATCTGGGCACACAATCCAAACACGCCCTCAATCGCACAAAGCAGCGATGCTGCTCCGTGGAGTGGGGTTTGCTTGTTCATCGTGTTCATGAGTTGGTCTGTTGAATGCGGGGCGGACCCTAGGCAGTGGACGCCCACTCGTCAATATCTATTCAGGCAATTCATTCAACTTTCAATCGATCAACAGATCATGATGCGTCAACGGATCGCAAGCCATCACTCCCGACCTCCCCCTCGCGCCCCCTCCGCTTTTGTCCTGACCTCCCCCCCCTTTGCCCCTATCATTCCAACGTGCCGCACCCGGAATCCATCGCCCTCCTCACCGCGATCGTCGTGCTTCTGATGCACTGCATCGGCATCCTCCACATCCTTCACGCCCTCATGCATGTCCGAACCTCGCAGGGCACCATCGCCTGGATCGTCTGCCTGGCCCTCATCCCCTACGTCGCCATTCCCTTCTACTGGATCCTTGGTAGAAGCAAATTCGAGGGCTCCCTGCGCGCCCGCCGCGCCGATGACGAGCGCCTCATCCAGTTGTCCATGGACCTCCGTATCGCCTTCATGAAATTCGAGGCCGACGAATCAACCGCCCTCATGAAGGCCGCCGAAAAATTGGGTGGCTTCCCTCAGGTCCACGGCAACGAGATCGAGGTCCTCATCGACGGCGAGGCCACCTTCGACGCCCTCTTCCGCGCCATCAAGGAGGCCCACAGCTACATCCTCGTCAATTTCTTCATCGTCAAAAGCGACCGGGTCGGCACCCGATTCAAGGACGCCCTCGTCAAGAAGGCCCGCGAAGGCGTGCGCGTCCACTTCCTCTTCGACGAGTTCGGTTCCCACAAACTCCCCAAATCCTACCTGCGCGAGATGGAGGACGCCGGCATTCAGACCTGCTCCTTCGGCGCCAACCGCTACTGGTGGTCGCGCCTCCAGCTGAACTTCCGCAACCACCGCAAGATCGTCGTCATCGACGGCCGCGAAGCCTTCCTGGGCGGACTGAATGTCGGCGACGAATACCTCGGCAGAAGCGAGCGCTTCGGCGCCTGGCGCGACACCCACCTCCGCTTCTGCGGCCCCGCCGTGCAGGCCGTCCAACTGGTCTTTCTCGAGGATTGGTTCTGGGCCGCCGACGACGTCCCCGAAGTGACCGCCGCACCCATTCCCTGCGCCGCGGATCAGCGCCTCCAGATCATGCCCACCGGGCCCGCCGATCCCAACGACTCCTGGCAGCTTTTCGTCATCGAGGCCGCCAGCCTCACCACCAAACGCCTCTGGATCACCTCGCCCTACTTCGTCCCCGATGATGGCGTCCTCTCCGCCCTCCAGGCCGCCGCCCTGCGCGGAGTCGACGTCCGGATCCTCCTCCCCGAGAAATCCGACCACCTCCTCGTCTACCTCTCCTCCTTCTCCTTCTACGAGGCCGCCATCCCCACCGGCATCCGCCTCTTCCGGTTCACGAAGGGCTTCCTCCATCAAAAGGTCCTCCTCTCCGACATCCACACCGCCATCGGGACCGCCAACCTCGACAACCGCTCCTTCCGTCTCAATTTCGAAATCACCGCCCTCTCCACCGATCCCACCCTCGTCAGCCGCATCGAAGGCATGCTCACCCGCGACTTCGAGGAAGCCCGCGAAGCCTCTGTCGCCGAATTCACCTCACGCTCCTTCCTCTTCCGCGCCGCCTGCCGCGCCGCCCGTCTCATGGCCCCCATCCAGTAGAACTGGCCGGCAATCCCGCCTTGCCGCTCGGGACCTCCCCTGCTTACCTCCCCGCCCACCCAAACCGACCCATGGCCAACAAAGAGCAAACCGACACCGCCCGCATGGAGAAGATTGTTTCCCTCTGCAAACGCAAGGGCTTCATCTTCCAATCCGCCGAACTCTACGGCGGCCTCAACGGCTGCTGGGACTACGGCCCGCTCGGCACCGAACTCAAGCGCAACCTCAAGGATTACTGGTGGCGCAGGAACGTCCAGGAACGCGACGACATCCTCGGCCTCGACGGCTCCATCCTCACCCACCAGGCCGTCCTCACCGCTTCCGGGCATATCGGCGGCTTCTCCGATCCCATGGTCGATTGCAAAACCTGCAAGGGCCGCTTCCGCGCCGACTCCCTCGACTCCATGGAGTGCAAGCTGAAGCCTTCCTGCATCCCCGGCGCCCACGACAAGTGCGAACTCACCGAGCCCCGCGACTTCGAGCTGATGTTCAAAACCCAGATGGGGGCCTCCGCCGACGAGAACGATCCCAACGCCACCGCCTACCTCCGCCCCGAAACCGCGCAGTCCATCTTCGTCCAATACAAGAACGTCATGGACTCCAACCGCGTCAAACTTCCCTTCGGCATCGCCCAGATCGGCAAGTCCTTCCGCAACGAGATCAACCCCCGCAACTTCACCTTCCGCTCCCGCGAGTTCGAGCAGATGGAGATCGAATACTTCTGCCGCCCCGAGGACGGCCTCCGTCTCACCGACGAATGGCTCGCCAAACGCCTCGAGTTCTACGCCGAGATCGGCCTCGACGCCGAGAAACTCCACGTCCTCGACATCCCCGACGGAGAACGCGCCCACTACTCGCAGAAAACCTACGACATCGAATACGACTTCCCCTTCGGCCAGCAGGAACTCGAAGGCGTCGCCTACCGCGGCGACTACGACCTCGGCAAACACCAGGGCCACTCCGGCAAGCCCCTCGAATACTTCGACGAGCAAACCAAGGAGAAGCTCCTCCCCCACGTCGTCGAACCCAGCGCCGGCTGCGACCGCACCGTCCTCGCCCTCATCTGCGAAGCCTACGACGAGGAGGACCTCTCCAAGGACGACGGCAAACCCGACATCCGCACCGTCATGCGCTTCGACCCGAAGATGGCCCCCATCAAGGCCGCCATCCTCCCCCTCCTCAAAAACAAGCCCGAACTCGTCGCCAAGGCCAAGGAAGTGCAGGCCCTTCTCCAACCATGGATGAACATTTTCTACGACGAAACCGCCGCCATCGGCCGCCGCTACCGCCGCCAGGACGAGGTCGGCACCCCCTTCTGCATCGCCATCGATTTCGAAACAATCGGCGAAGGTGAAGGCGATGACAAATCCCTCACCGACACCGTCACCATCCGTCACCGCGATTCCATGGAACAGGAACGCCTCCCCATCGCCGACCTCCTCCCCTGGCTCGCCCAACGCATCCGATAGGGTGGCGTGACCGTCCCGGTCGCAAGCCGCGTCCCTTCCGCCCCCCCGCACAAATCCCTAGCCCCTCCCAGAATTGCGGCTACCCTCCCCGCATGATCCGCGTCAACGGTGAACTCATCGACCCAAACCTGATCGAGGAGACCTTCTCCCGCATCAAATCCGAAGCCGAAGCCCGCCTTCAGGTCTCCTGCTGCGAACGCGACGGCGAGTTCATGAAGGAGGCCGAGCAGGAGGTCATCGATTCCATCGTCATCGCCCAGGAAGCCGAACAGCTCCACCCCAAGATCCCTGACGACGAGATCCGTGAACGCCTCGAGCAAACCCTCAAGACCTACCGCGAACACGGTGCCAGCTGGGACATGCTCGAAGCCCAGCGCGATCAGCTCCGCAACGAATGCGAAGCCAACCTTCGCATGGAAAAGCTCCTCGCCGATCTCACCAAGGACCTCGCCGACCCCACCGACGGGGAACTTCGCGCGTTTTACGACGAAAACCGCGACGACTACCGCACCGTCGCCGAGGCCCGCTGCCTGCACCTCGTCAAATTCCTCGATCGCCACGAGGACCCCATCGGCCTCCTCGAACGCATGCGTCTCATCCGCGAAGACGCCCTTGAAGGCGGCGACTTCAAGGAAATCGCCAAACGCGAAACCGAAAAGGAATCCGGCGAAATCGACCTCGATTGGATCACCCTCGACCGTCCCGGCAACCACTTCGAATCGATGATCTTCACCATGCGCGAGGGCGAGGTCAGTCCCGTGGTCTCCTACGAAAACGCCCTCCACCTCATCAAGGTCACCGAACTCAAACCCTCCATCATCACCCCCTTCGAGGATCTGCGCGAACAACTCGGCGAACGCTTCTCCTTCCACCAACGCCGCGAGGCTCTCCGCGCCTTCGCCGCCCAACACCGCGGGAAGGCCACTGTCGAACAGGTCAATTTCGGAGGCGGCGATGAAGACTAGCCTGCCGGTCATCCTGCTCCTCGCCGCCGCACTCTCCTCCTGCCAAACACTGGACTCCAACGGCGCGACCCGGCATGAAAAAACGGCGGCCCTTGCCGCGCACCTCGCCGCCTGGCAGCCGGACCTTCTCGTCAACCAGTTCGCCCAGCCCCGCACCGTCCAACTTCTCAGCAACCCCACCCTCGACCCCGCCAACCGGCGCCTCGACGCCGCCAGCACCGGCCAGGCCACCCTCCTCACCCCCGACGGCTACGCCCTCACCGCCGCCCACGTCCTCCAGGCCGGCCCCGTCTCCGTCCTCCGCCTCAGGTCCCCCCGGCCCGGGCAACTCGCCCTCACCTCCGCCGGCCCTGTCTTCTTCAGCCCCGGCAAACCCGAGCGCCCCACCCGCCTCGCCATCGCCGACCTCGAGGCCCTCCCCATCCGCCTCGTCCACCGCTTCCGCGGCACCGACCTCGCCCTCGTCAAACTCCCCCTCAACACCGCCCACACCTTCCAGCTCGCCGACGCCCCGCCTCCCCCCGGCAGCACCCTCTTCTCCTACGGCAGCAACCTCTCCGGCAACTCCTCCGCCGGAGAAACCCTCCACCTTTCCCGCGCCCGCAGCCTCAGCCCCGCCGCCTCCCTCTGGCACCTCGACACGTCCATCCCCCTCCAAAAAGGGGACAGCGGCGGCCCCGTCATGGATGCCTCCGGCACCCTCGTCGGCATCGTCTCCCGCGGCCGCACCGACCTCCTCGCCAACCGCATCACCTCCACCGTCGCCGTCGGCATCTCCCCCTCCACCCTCCGAAAGCTCATCGACGCCGACCGCCTCAACCCCTAGCATGCCCTTCCCCTCTTCCCCCGATAACGGATAGCCGATAACTGATCCCCCCATGCAGCGCGTCACCCTCACCACCCTCGTCGCCGCCCTCACCCTCGTGATAGTCGGGTGCAACAGCTTCTACAGCTCCTCTCCCGCGGAAAAACTCGCCGCCTACTCCGCCCATCGCGAATCGTGGCACGACGCCGTCTCCCCCAAGGACTTCGGCCTCGCCCGTTCCGTGCAAATCATCCAGGCCAGCAAGGTGACCCTCGGGAAGAACCGCCTCGCCTATGACGGCGGCCTCGGCATGGCCACCCTCATCACCCGCGACGGCTACGCCCTCACCGCCGCCCACGTCGTCACCCACCCGCCCCTCGACGCCTTCATCGCCACCACGGAATCCGACAAGCGCCCCGGCCCCACCGTCCACGTCCATCGCCAACCCTTCAATGCCGGGCGACCCGGCGATTCCCCCACCTCAAAAAAGTCCCCCGCCAACCGCCTCGTCGCCTACTCCCCCCGCCTCGGACAACCCACCGCCCTCCCCGTCAAGAACACCACCGTCCGCATCCTCCGCATCGTGAAACTCTTTCCCGAGCGCGACATCGCCCTCATCAAGCTCCCCCTCCGCACCCACCTCTGCTTCGAGCTCTGCCGCAAACCCCTCGACCAACACACCGTCCTCTTCTCCTCCGGCAACTGGGCCACTCCCTACCGCGGCATCTCCGCCGGCACGGTCACCTCCCTCAACACCGCCCACCCCGACGCCACCGTCATCCGCTCCACCACCCCCCTCGCCAAAGGCGACAGCGGCGGTCCCGTTTTCGATGCCCATGGCCACCTCGTCGGTATCGCCAGCCGCGTCATCCCCTCCCAACTCCTCCCCTACCCCAAGCTCCGTCACTCCTCCCTCCGCACCCTCGACCCCGCCACCATCGCCTCCCTCATCGCCGCCGACCGCAGGTCCCACCCATAGCAACCACACCGCGGAGCGGCCCCTTTGCAAGGGGTCGGCGGTTCCACCCCCGCTCCCCACCCGGGACCGCGAGCCTCCGGCTCGCCCCACTACCCCGGCCCTCCACCTCTCCACCTCTCCACCTCTCCACCACCACCACCACCACTACCTCCCCATCTCCCCCCAAAAAAAAATCGCGGCCCTTCGCGTCCATTCGCGGGTCAATTTCCCCACCCCCTACCC
>JAQCFL010000126.1 GCA_027619375.1 Verrucomicrobiota bacterium
ACCTGCTGATTGGAATTTATTTGGAAATTGGCCCGTGGAAATTCAACCCTGCATCCAAGCCAACTCGGCAGCTTATCAGAGCACGATCTATGCCGAACACTGTTGGGGTGGAACCGCCGGACGGCACGGAGTGACCGTCCCCTACCTGAGGAACGCGAGGGATTTGAGGAAGGCGTCCATTTCGGTGACGGTCTTTTCGTAGTAGAGGCCCTTGGATTTGGATTGATTGAAGAAGCCGTGGGACTGGCCCTCGTAGAGGTGGAGGTCGCAGCGGGAGCCGGCCTTTTTCATGGCGGCTTCGTAGCGTTGCAGGGTGGCGACAGGGATGAGGGGGTCCTTGGTGCCGAGGAAGACGATGGCGGGAGGGGCTCCCTCCTGGACGTTGTGGGCGGGGGAAAATTCCTTCCAGTAGTCCTTCACCGTGGCGTGTCCCCAGTCGCCGGGGCCGTTGTCGAGGACGGGGTTGAAGAGGACGAGGGCGTTGGGACGGGAGGAGATGGCGAGGTCTTCGCCTTTCTCCTCGTAGTCGGGGGTGTGGGCGGTGGCGGCGGCGACATGGCCCCCGGCGGAACCACCACCGGCGGCGATCTTGTCGGGATCGACGCCGAGTTCGGCGGCGTGTTGGCGGACCCAGCGGATGGCGGAGTTGCCGTCTTTGACGCATTCGATGGGGGAGGTGCCGTGGGCGCCCTTGACGCGGTATTCGGCGGAGATGGCGACCATGCCTTTCTCGGCGAGGTGTTTGCAGTGGGGATAGAACTGGGAGGGGCTTCCGCCGACCCAACCGCCGCCGAAGAAGAAGACGATGGCGGGTGTTTTGTCGGTGGCTTTGTGGTTCTCCGGGTTGAAGACATGGAGTCGGAGGGTGACGTCGCCGACGGTCTTGTAGGTGACCTTTTGATCGGGAGTGGGGGCCGCGGCAAGGGGGGCGAGGGAGAGGAGGGAGGCGAGGAGGATTCGGTGGAACATGATGGGATGGTGTTTGGTATGTGGTTTGTATTGAAGTGTAGCCGCCAGGGCGGTTACGGTTTGTCTGCGGAGATGCCTTCAATGATTTCGCGCATGGGGGCGAGAAGTTCCTCCATGGTTTCGGGGTCGGCGCCGTTGAAAGGATCCTCGGAGAGAAACTCGGCGTAGATGGCGCGGTATTTGGGGAGGAGTTCGCGGACGCGCTTCTGTTCCGAGTCGCTGATGGTCTTGGCGAGGATCTGCTGGAGTTCCTCGGGGCTCAGATTGACGGTCCCGGAGTCGTGGAGGGCATCGACGGTGTCCTGCAGGACGCCGACCTCCCGGCGGAGCTTGGTGAGCTCGCGTTCCATGTCCCCGTGGCCCCGGGTGCGGCCGAAGATCATGAAGAGGATGACGATGAGGATGATGCTTCCGCAGCCGAGGGAGGCGGTGGTATTGGATTTGGACATGGGACGGATGGGGGAAGGCTAGCGGCGAGGGCTGGGTGGCGCGACTGTAAGCTGGGGCGAAATGTGGGCAATGGGGAGGCACCGGGCCACCCACAGATTCTGCGGAAGAGTCCCAAAAGGAGCGGGTTCCCGCGCACTCGGATCGGCACCGGGGGCATTTCATCCGTGGATACGGGGCGCTCCGCTTGCAGGTGGATGCTTTTGGGGTGGAGCTTGAATCGTCGGCTGGCGCGGAGCGACGGTCCCTCTGGAGAGCCGAGGAGGTGGCGGACGGGACGGTCACGCTCCCTTGGAAGAGGCGGGGCAGTGGGGCCGGTCGCAGACCGGCGCTCCCAGCGAGGGGGGCTTGTGAAAATTTTCACAAGGGGGCTTGAGTGTGGGGAGGGGCAGGGTAGATTCCGGGCGTGGTCAACGCCGATCCTGCCCAAGTCCATGCCGCCTATGATTCCAAGATCGAGGGGAATGTGATCATCACGCGTTTGGATGCCTCCATCAACTGGATGCGGAAAAACTCGCTCTGGCCGATGCCGATGGGCTTGGCGTGTTGTGCGATCGAGCTGATGGCGACGGCGTCTTCGCGGTTCGACATTTCGCGATTTGGGGCGGAGGTGATGCGATTTTCGCCGCGGCAGGCGGATGTGATGATCGTGGCGGGGACGGTGACCTACAAGATGGCTTTGGCGGTGCGGCGGATCTGGGAACAGATGCCCGAGCCGAAATGGTGTATTGCGATGGGGGCCTGTGCTTCGAGCGGAGGGATGTATCGGAGCTATGCGGTGCTGCAGGGGATCGATCAGTTGATTCCGGTGGACGTTTACATTTCCGGATGTCCTCCGCGCCCGGAGGCGTTGATCGAGGGGCTGATGAAGCTGCAGCGGAAGATCGAGGGAGAGACGCCGATCGCGCGGGAGATGGCCGATATCGAGGAGATGGGAGTTTGAAGTGATGAGTGCGGATGATGTGAAAGCCTTGCAGGACCTCTTCGGCGAGAAGATCGAGGAGACCGTGGAATTTCGTGGTGAGCACACCGTGGTGGTCGGCTTGGGGACGTTGCGCGGGGTGATGGAGCATTGCGCGGGGAAGCTCGGCTATGAGTTGTTGCTCGACGTCTCGAGTCTTGATCACATGGGTGAGGAGCCGCGCTTTGAAATGGTTTACGAAATGGCGTCGCTGGACGACTCGCGGCATTTGCGGATTCGCGCGGCGGTGTCGGAGGATGAGGAAGTGCCGACGGTATCGGATCTCTGGGCGACGGCCGACTGGCATGAGCGCGAGGTTTACGACATGATGGGGATCCGCTTTGCGAATCATCCGGATCTCAGGCGGATTCTGATGTGGGAGGGCTATCCGTTTCATCCGTTGCGGAAGGAATTTCCGCTGGCCGGGAAGCCGAGCGAGATGCCGGATGTGGCCTTTACGGGGGTGGCCCCGCTGGAGGGAGGTCCGTTTGTGACCAGTCCGGGAACGGACCGGGTGACGGGCGAGCCGCGAGCCCGGGGGGAGAGCTGAAAGGGGCTCTTTTCGGGGCGGTTGGGACGAATTTGAGCGGATATTGAGCAATCGGGGCGGAGGATTGTCTGTCTTTTCTGATTCCTGATTCGAAAGCCCCCCTGTAGAGTAATTCTCCGTGCACCCCGCGAACTTGTTTCCCCGGATCCGCCTGCATCGGCCAGGTTGGGATGTGTTGACGGTGACCTGCGTGGTGATGGTGGTGGTGCAGGGGGTGATGGCGCTGTTGGGAGGGTTCCCGGCGGCGATGCCGGTGTATGAGCAATTCGGATTGGGACGTGAGGGGCTGTTGGGGGGGCGGGTGTGGCAGTTGGGGACGCATGCGCTGATGCATGGGAATTGGTTTCATCTGACGGCCAATGTGCTGGTGGTGTATCTGGTGGGCGGGCGGGTCTTTCACATTCTTGGGGGGCGCGGATTTGCGAAGGTGTTTTGGGGAGGAGTGTTGGTGGGTTCGGTTCTGCATTTGTTGTTTCATCCGGTGCAGCCGATGGGGGCGGGAGTGGAGGAAATCCGGAACGCGCCGTTGGTGGGTGCTTCGGCGGGAGCGATGGCGCTGCTGTTGGCGCTGACCACGCTTTCGCCGGATTCACGGATGTGGCCGGTGCCGGTGAGCGGGAAAAATCTGGGGCGCGGCTTGTTGCTGGGATCGCTGTTGTTGTTTTTGCTGACGCCGGGGCTGGGCGTGCCGGGATTCAGTGCGGTGGGGAATTGGCTGGTGGTGATGGGTCAGGAGAGCATTTTCACGATGGGTCACATTTACCACCTCGGTGGTGGGTTGATGGGGTGGCTGTATGTGTGGCGTCTGCTGCGGCGTCCGGTGACGCTGGAGCAATTGCAGCGGCAGCGGCAGCGGCGCGAGGGGTTGGCGGCGTGATCGGTTTGGACGAGCGTCCGGCGATTCATCAAAGAAGGGGCGAAGATTATTCGTTGAATGACCATGGACTCACTGGTTCGATTGCTATTGCTTCAATTCGTGATTCTGTCGGTGGCGTTCTCCGGCGAGCCTAACACCCTTGGAGAAGCGTTGGCGACCCCGACCCCTCCTCTCGAGCCGAAGACCTTCAAGGTCACGCCCTTGTCCGGGGATCTTTTCTGGAGTGAGGTCGGCCCGGGAGGAGTGTTGCGCCCGGTCGAAGGAAGGAATCCTGGGCTGAGTGCAACGTTTTCGATCAACAATGTCTCGGTTGAGTATATGGGAATCGTCCTAGGGTACGCGGCTGGGGACGTGATGGGGGCGTATCGGTTTCGGCACGTGCCCTCCCTGCCGGGGGATGAGGTTGTGAAGGGGATCGAGGAGATCAGAGAATCGAGACGGCAGTTGGGCAAACCGATTGTGGAGTATTGGCCGCAGAGGGTGGGGGATTCCACCATTCGAAACGTCGTGTGGAGTTTTCTGCAGGCTGTTCCCGACGGAAAATACGAGCTGATGGTGGTTCGAATTTGGTTTGGAGAGGACGGGAGGGCAGTGGGGAAATGGATCGGGCGAGGCGCGATTGAGGAGGTTTCGGCAGTGGATCCTGGGCCCGAGTCCATGGCCCCTGAGGCGGAGGCACCGGCGATTGACGTCGAGGGACCGGAGTTGGACGAGTGACGATATATTTAGGGATAGCTCAAGCTGCCTCGGTGCTTCCAAAGGGGTAGCTGAGGTTGAGGGCCGCGGGAGGCAGCTGTTCCCTTGGGGATGACCACCGCAACAGCAGGTCCAAGGGATTGCGAAGGCGGAGATCACGTCGCCAGGTCCAACTGCCGGACGGCACGGAGTGACCGTCCCCTACCGTCTGTTAGCCCCGCTTGTCCTTGTCCTTGGAGGAGCCGCCGCCTTTTGAGGAGCCGCGTGATCCGGATGAGGAGGCCTTGTGATTGGAGGGCTGGGGCCGGCTGGAGGAGGAGGGACGGGCGCCGCCCGATTGGGAGCCGTGGCTACCGCCGGAGTAGCCGGAGCTGCTCCTGTTCTGATCGTGTCGCTGGCTGACGGTGGTGTAGGGATTGCTGGAGGGGCGCGAGGGACGCTGGTTGCTTCTGGGTTGGGAACGTTGGTTGCTACTGGGCTGCTTGCGGTGGTCGCTGTTGCCGCGGTAGTTGCCGGAGGATCCGTGGTTCTGATTGCCGGAGTGATTGCTGCTCGGACGATAGCTGTTGCTGCTGGGGCGGTAGTTGTTGTTGCTGGGGCGATAGCTGTTGCCGCCCGGGCGGTAGTTGTATGCGTTGTTGTGACCCGTGTTGTAGCGGTTCGAGGTGTAGTGGCTGCGGCTCTGATTGCAGCGGCAGGGGTTGTATCCGCAACGGGAGCAGCGGGAGGCCACGTAGCGCTGGGAGCTGCCGTAGTAGCCGGTGCCGCCGTAGTAGCCGGTGCCGCCGTAGTAGCCGGTGCCGCCGTAGTAGCCGGTGCTGCCGTAGTAGCCGGTGCTGGCATACCCGCTGCTGGCGTAGCCGGTGGAGTAGCCGCCGCCGTAGTAGGCGGTGTCATAGGGGCTGCAGGAGAGGAGGAGGAGGGGCAGGGCCAGGAGGGCGACAAGGAGCGGCAGGAGGCCTCCGGAAGATGTTTTCATGGTTCATGAGACCGGAGGCCGCGGCGATCTATTCATGGAAAATTCCGACTGGGGGGTCGCGCATTGACAGGGCTCTCGGCCCCGTGTTCTTTCGCGGGGCGAAATCATGGCAGAACCAGCAATTTTAGTCTCGGGAGGGGCCGGCTACATCGGCTCCCACACCCTCCGCCATTTGGCCGCCGAGGGTCGGAAGCTGGTGGTGTTGGACAATTTCGTCCACGGACACCAAGAGGCGATTCTGGACGAGGGGATCACGGTGGTGGAAGGGGACCTCGGGGATCCGGCGGTGGTGGAGCGCGTTTTTTCGGAGCATGAGATCGGGGCGGTGGTGCATTTTGCGGCCTTCATCAACGTGGGGGAATCGGTTCGCGATCCGTTGAAGTATTATGACAACAACACGGCGCGGCCCCTGGTGCTGTTGGCGGCGATGCAGCGGCATGGGTGCAAGGTCTTCGTGCTGTCTTCCACCGCGGCGGTTTACGGCGAGCCGGAGGCCATCCCGCTGGTGGAGTCCCATCCGTTGCAGCCGGTCAATCCGTATGGTTGGAGCAAGTTGATGCTGGAGCAGATCCTGCGCGACTGCGGGACGGCCTGGGGTTTGCGGAGCGTGTGCCTGCGCTACTTCAATGCGAGCGGATCGTCTGGTGACGGATTGATCGGCGAAGATCATGAGCCGGAGACCCACCTCATTCCGCGGGTCCTGCTGGCCCTGACGGGAGAGGCGGACAAGATCACGGTGTTTGGGACGGACTACGACACGCCCGACGGGACCTGCATTCGGGATTACATCCATGTGAACGATTTGGCGCGGGCGCATGCGCTGGCCTTGGATCACCTGTTGGGCGGTGGGGAGAGCGTGGCCTGCAACCTTGGGACGGGGGTGGGGGTTTCGGTACGGGAGATCATTGATGCGGTGGAGGAGGTCACCGGAAAAAAAGTGCCGGTGGAGTTTGGGGAGCGGCGGGAGGGGGATCCGGCCCGGCTGGTGGCCGATCCGTCCCGGGCGAAGGAGATTTTGGGCTGGGAAGCCGGGAAAAAGGATGTCCGGGAGATGGTGGAGAGTGCCTGGACTTGGATGAATGGCCCGAAAAAGGGGCATTTCCAGAAATGAATACATTGTCGATACAAATCCTTGCTTTGACGGAGGGATCTCCTACGTTTAAAAGAACTTTAGGCCTATGAACACAAGACTTCGAGAAACCCGATCGATGAGGACCGCTCTGCGCCAAGGATTTACGATGGTGGAGATCTTGGCGGTCATTGCGGTGATCGCTATTCTGATGTCGGTGGCGGCGGTTGGCATTCAGAAGATGGACCAGGGTCAGGCCACGAGCACAGCCCTGTCGGTCTCCGAGGCGATTTTTGACGAAGCGCGGAGTGCGGCGGTGGGTCGTGGAGCCCGGGCGCGGGTGTTGATTCATAATGATCCCGCCGAGGACCAGCGGGCCCGTTATCTGCGTTACCTTGCGGTGGCGGTGGAGGTGGAGGGGTCCTGGGAGATCATTTCGCGCGGCACGACCCTTCCTTCCGGCGTGTTTTTCGACGTGGTTGGGGTGCAGACGGCGACCAGTAGTGTGCCTGACATCGGCACCTACGGGGAGATGACCATCGCGTTGCCTGGCGACAAGGCGAGCCCCAAGGCTTGTTACTACTATGAGTTTAATGCGGAGGGTCTCTGTGTGGACTCCGGCAATGACGCGTCGCTGCCTGGAGCTGCCTTTGTGGTGGCGGGCGGGGTGATGCCTCCGAGTGCCGTGGAGCCCAAGGTGCAGGGAAACAACCGCGCCGGATTCGTGGTGTGGCGCAGCGGCCGCAGCTCGCTTTTCCGCAATCCAGAACACATCACTCCTTCCAACTAACGCCTTCCCATTGATGAACAAGCACACCCATCCCAAAGGATTCACGCTCATGGAGAGCGTGATCGCGATCGGCATCGTCGCCATTCTCCTCACCACCTTTCTGGCCGTCTTTGGACCGGCCACGCAGGGCATTCGGAAGGCGATCAGCATTCAGGAAGCGGACCGCCTGGCCAGTGCGTTGGAGCGTGAGTTGCAGGTGCTCCGGCCAGAGAGCGACAAGAATTTCGACACGGCCTTCGACAAGGCCTTTTCGTGGATTCAGGATTCCGGCAAGGATGTGAATCCCAGCGCCGTCTTCCTCTACAACTACAAGGGTGATCCGACCCAGATGCGATCGGATGGCACGATGGAGCCCTACACCGGCGTGACGGGTGAGCCCGGAAAGGAATTCATCCTGCAACCTTCGGTGCGCCGGATTGGAGATTCCGAATTGAAAGACGATCTGGAGGCCGTGGTTGGGCCGATTTATTTTGTGAAGGCCACGCAGCTGGTGTTCGACAACGGCAGTCTGACCCTTGGAACGCCCGGCCAAATCGTGGACCCCCACGGTGGTGCTGGGGGAGCCTTGGATTCCAACAGCTATCCGGAGGCGGTGATCGCCTACAACGCGCAGGTTTATCTGTTGCGCAGCAATACATTCCAGTATGTCGAGAGATTCGACCCGACCGACAAGGAAGTGCTGGGTCAGCCACTCTTCTCCCGCAACCTGGCCGTGCGCCGCTAAGCTCCCACTCCCCACAACCATGACTCTGAATCAACCAATCTCCCGCCGCGGACGCGGCTTCACCCTCGCCGAACTGCTGGTGGCGATGGGCATCACCGCGATTATTCTGACCCTCCTGGTGACCGTGACGGGAGTGGCGCTGGACGGATGGCGGATCAGTCGGAACAAGGTCCGTGCGGCACGTCAGGCCAAGTCGGCCCTTGATCAATTCAGCCGGGACTTTGAGTCGATGGTGGTGCGGTCGGGGAACAACTTTGAATGGCTTGATGTGGAGTCGAAGGACAACGACCTCGGGCCTGCCAACAATCCGAGTCCGAATGCGGCCCGCCTGATCTTTTTCACTGCGGCCACAGATCGTTACAACGGGGACATCGGTGGCAACCAGGATTTGGGTGGTGATGTTTCGACGGTGGGTTACGAGCTGTTCTTCAAGAATCCCATCACGGGTTCCACGACGGAGGACGAGGAGAATCAGCCGGTGTTCGCGTTGTATCGGAGGATCGTCAATCCTGACGAGACCTTTGAGAAGCTTCTGGCGAAGGAGGATTTGAAGGCCGAGTTTGACCGTCTGCCCGGGGAGACGGACCGGACCAACAACTTCCTTTGCGAGAACATTTATGAGATGAGCGTGGTGTTCCTGGTGGAGTATTCCGAGGCTGTCGCAGGTGGTCGCTTGGAGACCAAGCAGCAGCGGGTGCCGGTCATTTCGACAGGCTCGGGCGACGTGGTGAAGAATTTTTCCCTGAAGGGCAGCGGCATCGAAGTCGATGGCAACCCGGCGGATGAATATGGTCGCGGACGGATCGTGGCGGTGGATATCAGCGTCAGCGTGATCACCGATGCGGCGATGACCCGCTTGCGGAGCACCGGAATCGCCGGCACCGCGAAGGAGAAGCTCATCGCGGGCAACACCTTCAACTACGTGAAGACGATTCTCCTGCCGCAGCCGTAAGGTTGGGTCGGTTCGGGTGCCTGAAGCGGAGGCTTCAGGGCTGGATTGGGGTGAGTTGGACCGAGGTGACGGTTTCCTCCACCGAGAATGCGGCGATGACAGGGTCGTCTTCTCCGCCGTCGGCGAGTGGGATCTCCTTGCCGTTTTTGTCGAGGAAGCGCTGGGCGCAATTCACGGTGAGCTCCAGGGTGAACTCCCC
Source organism: Verrucomicrobiota bacterium (assembly GCA_027619375.1). Classification (GTDB taxonomy): domain Bacteria; phylum Verrucomicrobiota; class Verrucomicrobiia; order Verrucomicrobiales; family Akkermansiaceae; genus JAPKDA01. Next base: position 9,214 of record JAQCFL010000126.1, read on the forward strand.
GGGGCCTTTGGGTTTGACGAGGATCTGATAGGGGGCGATGCGGGCCCCGCCGAGTTCCGGCCAATGCCGTCCGAGGCGGACTCCCACTGCGATGCGGTCGAAGTCGAGGGTGGAGCCAAGATGGTCCCAGAGGGGCTTGTTTTTCTTCAGGAGGGCAAGAACTTCCGTTGTGTCGAGGGAGCCGCCTGCGAAGGCCGGCAGCGCAAGAAGGCCGAGGAGGATGGAGGTGAGCAGTGTTTTCACAAGGTTCTGCTAATCGACCAGGGCGGCGTCGTCAAGACAGCCCGCCCGGGTGGAATTCTATGGGCATTCCGGTCGGGACTGCGTAAATTAGATGTATGACTGAGTCGCGTCGCGAGTTTTTGGGTAAAGTGGTGCTGG
>JAQCFL010000127.1 GCA_027619375.1 Verrucomicrobiota bacterium
TCCGAAAAATGGCCTCCCCGGCGGCACACAGCTCTTCGCGGCCCTCCTCGTCCTCGCCGTTCTCCTGGCCTACCAACCCGCCTGGCACGGAGACTTCATCTGGGATGACAACGGCCACATCACCCGCCCCGATTTGCGCAACTGGCACGGACTCTTCCGCATCTGGTTCGATTTCGGCGCCACCCAGCAATACTACCCCGTCGTCCACAGCGCCTTCTGGATCGAGCACCAACTTTGGGGGGACGCGACCTTCGGCTATCACCTCGTCAACATCCTCCTCCACTCCGCCGCCGCCCTCCTGCTCTGCCTCATCCTGCGCCGCCTCTCCATCCCGGGGGCCTTCCTCGCCGCCGCCATCTTCGCCCTCCATCCCGTCCACGTCGAGTCGGTCGCCTGGATCACGGAACAAAAAAACACCCTCTCGGCCGTGCTGGGGCTGGCGGCGGTGCTCGCCTACCTCCGTTTTGACAGCCACCGCCGCAAGGCCGACTACGCGGTCTCCTTGATTCTCTTCGCGATGGCCCTCCTCAGCAAAACGGTCACCGCCACCCTGCCCCCCGCCCTCCTGGTGGTGTTCTGGTGGCGCAGCGGCCGGCTCGACTGGCGGCGCGACGTGCTTCCGCTCCTCCCCTTTTTCCTGCTCGCCGTGGCGGGGGGCCTCCTCACCATCTGGGTCGAGCGGACCTTCATCGGGACGCAGGGCGAGCAGTTCGAGTTCACCCTCCCCGAACGTCTCCTGATTGCCGGACGGGCGGTCTGGTTCTACCTCGCCAAACTGGCCTGGCCAACCGATCTCATCTTCATCTATCCCCGCTGGGAAATCAATCCCTCCGCCTGGTGGCAGTACCTCTACCCCCTCGGCATGCTCGCCTTGCTCGCCTTCGCCTGGCTCCGGCGCGGACGCTCGCGGACCCCCTGCGCCGCGCTGTTGTTGTTCGGCGGCATGTTATTCCCCGCCATCGGCGCCGTCAGCGTCTATGGATTCCGCTACTCCTTCGTCGCCGACCACTACCAATACCTCGCGAGCACTGCCGCCATCACCACCGCCTCGGCCGGGATCGTCCTGCTGTTGCGGCGGTGCCGTGGCCGGAGACGAACGGTCGGCTACGCCCTCATCCTCGCCCTGCTCGGCACCCTCGCGGCCCTGACCTGGCGGCAGAGCCGGATTTACGCCCACGTCGAGGGGCTCTACGAGAACACCCTCGCGAGGAACCCCTCCTGCTGGATGGCCCACAACAACCTCGGCCTCACCCTCGCCGCCCGCGGCCTCACCGAGGAGGCCGAAGCCCACTACCGGAAGGCCGTCGCCCTCAATCCCCGGCACGCCGAAGCCCACAACAACCTCGGAAACATCGCCGCCGACCGCCGCCAGTTCGACCAGGCCATCGCCTCCTATCGCCTCGCCCTCGCCGCCGATCCCCACTACGCCCAGGCCCACAACAACCTCGGCAACGCCCTCGCCCGGACCGGACGGATCGACGAGGCCACCGCCCACTTCCGCCGGGCTTTCGAGGAGCGGCCCGACTTCGCGGCGGCCTACAGCAATCTCGGCAACGCCCTCTCCACCAGCGGCAAATTCGAGGAGGCCATCGTGCAATACCGCAAGGCGGTCCAGATCGCCCCCGACTACGCCGAGGCCCACAACAACCTCGGCCTCTCCCTCTTCAAGACCGGCCAAATCGACGCGGCCGTCGTCCACTACCGTCTCGCCGTCGCAAATGCCCCCGCCTTCTTCCAGGCCCACAACAACCTCGCCAACGCCCTCGCCACCCGCGGAGATCTCGCCGAGGCCGTCGTCCAATACCGCAAGGCCCTCAAAATCCAACCCGCCTACGCCGAGGCACAGCGCAACCTGGAGATCGTTCTGGCCCGCATGCGGGAATCCCGCTAGGATCACCCCGGGGGAGTTCCCGAAGGAACAGTTCCCGAAGAAACGTATGAAGCTCAGCATCGTGATGCCGGTTTACAACGAGATCGGCACGATCGACGAGATCCTGGCGCGGGTGCGGGCCGTCCCGCTCGACAAGGAAATCATCGTGGTGGATGACTGCTCCACCGACGGCACCCGCGCCCACCTGGAACGCTACGCGGACGATCCCGTCATCCGGGTCTTCCACCACGACCGCAACTGCGGCAAGGGACGCGCCATCCGGACCGCTCTCCAACAAGTCACCGGCGGGGTGGTCGTCATCCAGGATGCCGACCTGGAGTATGATCCGGCCGATCTCCCGGGACTGCTCGCCCCCATTGAACGGGGTGAGGCCCGCGTGGTCTGCGGCTCCCGCCACCTCGGCCCCGGACGACCCTGCGCCGTGTCCCCCTACTACCTCGGCGGAAAGTTCCTCAACTGGCTGACCTGCCGGATCTACCGGATCCACCTCACCGACGCCGCCACCTGCTACAAGATGATCGAAACAGACCTTCTCCGCTCCCTTGATCTCCGCTGCGAACGCTTCGAGTTCTGCGCGGAGGTGATCGCGAAGCTCGCCAAACGCGGCATCCCGATCCTGGAACTGCCCATCTCCTACGCCCCGCGGGACAAGCAGGCCGGAAAAAAGCTCCGCTGGTGGGACGGATTCGGTGTATTGTGGACCCTCCTCCGGTGCAAACTCGCCCGCTAGCCACAACCCCGGGCCCGCCACAACATGAAATACCACCGCATCATCCGGGGCATCCTCGAGGGCAATCTCCGCTCCCGCCCCTACCGGCTGAACATCAGCCTCACCAACCTCTGCGACAGCCGGTGCAAGACCTGCGACATCTGGAAAATCTACCCCGAGAAACGCTTCGCCCTGCGCGAGGAACTCAAGACCGACGAATTCCGCCAACTCTTCCGGAAGCTCCCCTCCTCCGTCATGTGGATCAGCTTCTCGGGCGGCGAACCCCATCTCCGCCGGGACTTCGTCGAAATCATGGCGGCCTCCTTCTCCGAGGTGAGGAACATCGCGCTCGTCAACGTGCCCAACAACGGCATCCGCGCCGGCCGCTGCACCGACCACTGGAGGGAGGTGCTCGCCATCCGAAAGCGGCCCTTCATTCACATTTCCATGAGCATCGACGGCCCCCGCGAGGTCCATGACGATGTCCGGGGCGTGCCGGGGAACTACGACAGTGCCATGGGGGCCCTCGCCGACATCCAGGAGATGATCGCGCGGGAGGGCAACGCCTCCATCGGGATCGGCCTCACCATCTCCAAGCACAACTACGACAAGATCCTGCCCTTCGCGCGGGAGGTTCTCACGCTCGGCATTCCCCTCAAGATCGAGGCCGCCGATTCCGGCGACCTTTACTACCAGGGCCTCAGCCCCGACGCCCGGCCCGATCTCCATCACGAGGGCATCCGCGACACGGTGCGCGAAATCCTCGCCCTCCAGGAAAAGATGCAGTGGCGGCGCCTCTCCCCGTTCGATGCCTTGGCGCGCAACCACGTCCGCGGTGCGCTGCGCTTCCTCGCCAACCCCCACCGCCTCGTGGTGCCCTGCCGGGCCGCCACCTCCAACTACGCCCTCGATTGCTACGGCAACGTCAATCCCTGCTTTTTCTACACCGTCGGCCTCGGCAACATCCGCAACCACGACTACGACCTGCTGGCGCTCCTCCGGGCGACCCAGGAGAAACTCGGCAAGGCCCGCGAAACCATCCAGGCCCAGCAGTGCCCGAGGTGCTGGCATGTGTGCAACTCCATCGACTCCATGATCGACCGAAAGCTCCGCCGCCCGTGGACCCTCTTCGACGTCTGATGCCGTCCTGCCTGACACTCTTCCTCGCACCTTTCCTCGCCCGAGTAAGGCTTGCGCTTCGTTCTCTTCGTCCCGGAAGACATCGTCCGGCGAAGTTCTCCTCGTCCCGGAGGGACAGCGCACGGTAGCCGGTGGTACCACCACCGAAACTTTGGTCAGTCATCGGAGGGACATCGTCCGGCGAAGTTCTCCTCGTCCCGGAGGGACAGCGTACGGTAGCCGGTGGTACCACCACCGGAACTTTGGCCGGTCATTTGATTGGCACCCCGGAGGGGCGCGGGAGCGGGCGGGACACAACGAGATCGGTTCAATCCGTCTTCCATGATCTACCGCGCCCCTCCGGGGTATACGTCCAGACGACGATGAAACCCGGTGGTGGCACCACCGGCTACCGTACCAAGCCCCTCCGGGACATCCTGAAAACAACGACACGGCTACCTATTCAAGCGCCATTCATGACACTCTTAATCACACCCTTCCTCGCCCTCTTTCGCGCCTCCCTTAACCGGCCCCCCTTACCCGACATCCTTCCCTCTTCCCTCTTCCCTCTTAACTCTTAAATCTTAAATCTTAAATCTGAACACCGAATCCGAAACTACTCAGGCCGCACCGCCCCGCCTTTTTCCTTGAGCATGGCGCGGGCCTTTTCGAGGTTCACGCGCGCCCCCTCGTGGCCGGGTTCCAGATGCAGGGCCTGCTCGAATTGCCCGGCCGCCTCCTCCAGCCGATTCTGCTTGGCGAGCGCGATCCCCCAGCTGTTGTGCACCTCCGCAAAACGGGGATCGATCCGCAAGGCCTCGCCGTAGTGCTGCACGGCGTCCTCCATCCGTCCCATGCTTTCCAAGGCAAGGCCCAGGTGATGATGGGCCCCGGCGTGCTCCGGCTGGATCCGCAGGACTTCCTGAAAGTGTCCGGCCGACTCCGGAAAACGCTCCAGGCGCAGCAGCGCAAGCCCCACGTTGTCGTGGGCCTCTAGGTTGTCCGGCTCGATCCCCAAGGCGCGCTCATAAAGTCCGACCGCCTCCTCCAGCCGCCCGAGGCTCTGCAAGGCGGCCCCGCGGTTGAACAGCGACGCAACGTGATCCGGCCGGATCCCGAGGAGCTCGTCATAGTGCGCGGCGGCCTCCCCGACCCGGCCGGCCCCCTGCAGGTCATGGGCCAGGCCGAAGCGCAGGTCCACAGCCCGGTCGAGCGCCGCCAGCGCCACCCGCGGGTGCTCAATCGGATGCCCGGCAATGGCGGCGGCCCGCACGAACCGCTCCAAGCGGCTCCCCTCCGGCGCGGCCGCGTCCGCCAGCAGTTCCTCCACCGACACCGGCCCCTTGTAGATGACCGCAAGGCGACCCTCCCGATCGATGAGAAAGCTGGATGGCAGCGGCAACCGGCGGTGCATCGGCATCTGTCGATTGTGCAGGTCCTGGAACATCTCCACCAGCTCCGGCGTCGCCCGGCCCACCGAAAAGGGGAACGCTCTTTTCGTGACCAACTCCGCCGCCGCGGCCGGCACCGTCGCATCGTCCCCCAGCCCGTCCACCGACAGCGCCAGGATCCGAATTCCGGCAGCCTGAATCTCATCATGGCGCTTCGAAAATTCGTTCAGCTCGGCCAGACACGGCGCGCACCAACTCGCCCACATGTTCACCAGGGTCCACCCCTCCGCCCCCTCCGCCCCCTCCGCGAGCGACCGCGCCTCGCCGTCGAAGCCAAGGTAGCCGATCTCCGGCAGCGTCAGCAGTTCCACCATCGGAATCCTCGCCACCTGCGACCAGTCCGCAGCCTCCTGAACCGAGGAGGCAAGGGCTACCGCTGGCTCCCGCGGGGCAACTTCCCGGGCCCGGCCCGTCCCCTGCGCCAGCAGGAAGCGGCGGTCGATCCCAACCCCCGCAAAGTCCTCCCTCGTTCCGTCCGGCCAATGCACGACCACCTTCCCGATCACTTCGTCCCCCCCCATCCCAAAGTGAACCCACTTCCCGGACTGCGCCAGGAACCCCTCCCCGGCCCGCAGCGTCCGGATCGATTTCGGCGCCCCTCCCGGAGTGCCGGATTCCGGCGGCGCACCGCCCGCCAGCAACTCGACCCGCGCCCCGATCGCGTCGCGGTTGCAGGTCGTGCCGTTGCCTTCCAGTCGCACCGCCACAAAATGGTTCCGGCCCGGCGTGTCGTTCCTCATGAGCCGCAGGCGCGGCGCATTGCGGTTGGAAATCCACAGGTCCTGATCGCCGTCCTGGTCCCAGTCGACCAACGCCACGGCTCGCCCGTCGTCCGGAAAATCGAGCCCGCTGATCGCCGAGATGTTGGCAAAACGCCCTCCCCCGGCCGGGGTGGCCCCGGTGTTGAGATAGACGCAGTTCCGCTCATGGCTGCTGAACGAACGCCCCTCGCGCATCATCTGCGACAGGGCCCGACTGCCCCGCAGGCGCTCCTCGCTGGGGGCCTCTTCCTGGCCTTCGATGGGGGACTGCGACACGACCTGCCGCCACCAGAAACTTCACAAGTCCCCCGTGTCCTCCGTCGTGATGTAGCCGTTCGAGACGACCAGGTCCTCCCATCCGTCGTTGTTGAGATCGACGAAGTGCGACCCCCACGCCCAGCGCCCCATTTCAATCCCCGCCTCCGCACTGAGGTCCTCGAAAGAACTGTCGCCCCGGTTGCGCAGCAAGGTGTTGCCGCGGGCCAGGCGTTGGAAGCGCCGCTTCAACTCCGGCGCGGCCTCCGGTTGGAACTTGGTCTGAAAGGCGATCCGGTTCCCCGCAGAGGAATACATGTTGCTCACGAAGGCGTCCATCCATCCGTCCCGGTCCAAATCGCCCCATGTGATCCCCATTCCTCCCGCGGAATTCTCAATGTGGGCGGCCTCTGAAACATCGACGAAGCGGGCCGTGCCGGGTCCCTCCGAATCGTTCCGATAGAGATTGTCCCGACCATAGTCGTTCGCAACGTAGAGGTCCTGGTCCCCATCGTTGTCGTAGTCGTCCCAGGCTGACGCGAAACTCCAGCGCTGGTTGTTGGCGTCCAGCCCCGCCTCGCGGGTGACGTCGGTGAATTTCCACGGCTCCCCGGGAGCGATCTCGTTGCGCAGGAGGCAATTGCTTCCGCCATTGTTGGCGTCATGCACCACCACCCGCAGGCTGGCGCCGGGCAGGGTGGCTCTTTCCGTGTTTTGAGGGTCTTCGTTCTGGTGGTAAATGCAGACATACAGATCGAGCCGTCCATCGCGGTCGTAGTCCACTGCGCTGAGCGACATCGTGTCATCCGGGGTGGCCAGGACATCGCGCAGTCGAAAGCGCCCCGTTCCGTCGTTCTCCGCCACCACCACCCCCCCGAGGATCGCCACCGCCAGGTCCTGGTCACCGTCGTTGTCCAAGTCCACCAGCAGCGCGCTCCGCGAGGACTCCAGCCAGTCCACCCCCCACGCCTCGGACGCGTCCCGCGCCGTTCCGTCACGGTTCTGCAGGAAGAGACGGTTCGGCAGGCCCGCTTCCTGACAGACGTAGAGGTCCTCCAGGCCGTCGCCGTCCACGTCCCCCACCGCCACCCCCGGATTCCCGAGCAGCGCAAAGTAGCGCGGATCCTGCAGGCGTTCCAACCAGTGGTTCAGTCCCCGCAGGAATTGCGTTTCGTAGCTGGCGTTGCCTCCCAGGACCGACGCGGTGCAATCACTGAACAACACGCCGTCTTTCCGCCGCCCCGCGGCCTGCTCGAATTCCTCCACCCCGATCGAGCGCATGCGGGGTGGGGCCCCATCCGCGCCCGGCACCCAGCGCACCACCCAGGTCGCGTTTTCCTCCAACAGTCCCGTCTCCACCCGCCCGGAAAGGGCGAAAAACTGCCGCGTCGTCACCTCCCCGGAAGCAGCGAGCACGCGGAAGACCTTGAACTTGTAATGCAGGTCCTGCGCACCCGCAAACGGACCGGCCAACGCACCCAAGGCCTGCGCCAAACCCTCCGCCCCGCGATAATCCCCACCCGCCGGGGCCGGGTCGCCCGCCGCGTCCCGCTCCGGGGCATTCCGCCGGACCACCACCGCCTCGTCCTCAAAGGCGGTGCGCAGACTGCCGGGGCGCAGCACCCCGCACGCAAAATCATCGGTCACCAGACCCGCCACCCCGGCGGCATTCAGCCCCTCCGGATGGGTCAGAACCTTGCCAATAATTTCAAACTGCTTCTTCACCTTGTCGTGGAACGCCTCGGTGTCCCATCCGTCCTTGGTCGGATCGTCGATCTCCTTCCACGAGTCCCCCCCCCCGACCGGGAACTCCCCAATCCCTTGTTCCGCCGCAGCCGTTCCTCCCTCATGAGCCGCAGGGGGCTCCGATCCCCCCGCCCCCCTCACCTCGTCCCCCGGCCGGCCCGCCGGTCGATGGCGCATGGTCACAACAAGCGCGGCGATCGCAACCACGATCAGCATCCCGCCAAGCACCCGGCCCACACCCGGCCCAGCCGGCCCCCTGAATCGCCCCGGATTTCCCGGCCGCTTGGATCGTCCTTGTCTCTTCATCTGGTTTGGTCGTCGGAATGAGGCTCGCGAAAAACGCGTGCCCTAAGAAGCTCCTACCCAGCTCGAATTCCTAAACATTCAGGGAACATTCAGGGAACGCATGGGCTGCGAATCCTGTGTTTCTTGAGTCTGTAAAAAAAAAATGCTTTGACGATAAAAAACCTCTTGCCACCCTTCGCCTGAATTCATTTACTGCTTGCTAGTCGATGAAAAAACCACATGCCAACCACCCGTTGTGCCTTGTAACGGAGAATTTTCAAGTAATAGAGAATCCGAAAACCTAGCGCCGAGGAGTATATCCCCGTCCTCTTTTCCAACATCCGCCAACTATTAAATATTCTCTAGCCATTAACAATTCATGAAAAGCCCCTATTTCAGCTCCTTCCTCCGCACCGGTTCCCTCGCCGCGCTGCTTGCCTTCTGGTCCGTCCCCGCACAGGCCATCACCGTCGTCACCCCCGCCACCGACTTCGGTGCCACCACCAGCGCCGATGACGTCGATGTCCAAGGCACCGCCAAGGGAACCACCACCACCGCCACCGCCAATGTCAACGCCGGGGGCAGCAGCCCGAACTCCCCGAGCGGAACGGTCACGGTCGCCGACAGCTCGATCTTCAAGGTGGGTCAGGCCATTGAGACGACCACCGAGGCGACCACCGGCCTCCCCGACAATACCTGGGTCCGGGAGATCACCGGCGCCACCACCGTGCGCGTCGAGGGTTCTGGACTCCCTTGGGGATTCAACAAGACCTATACCGTCTCTTCCGGCTACATGAATGTGAAGAACGGCGACACCTTCACCGCCTACGAGGAGGTTTCGGCCCAAGGCACCGCCGACGTGAACAACCTGGTCCTCTCCGGCCCCGGCTCCGCCGTCACCCTCGCGGACTCCGCCGTGCTGACCATCCATGGCTCCATCTCCCGCACCGGCGGCAGCGGTGCCATCGCCTCCATCAACGGCAGCGCCAGCATCAAGGCCGGCGCTACCGACGCGGACCTCGTCGTGGACACCCCCACCGCCACCGACAGCCTCCAAATCAACAGCTTCATCGACGCCAATGGCACCGGCGGCCTCACCAAGACCGGCCCCGGCACCCTCCGGATCGCCAGCGGCTACGACGCCCTCAGCTACACCGGCAAGACTGTCATCAATGGCGGCCGACTGAGCCTTTACAACCCGACCAATGGCAATGCGGAAGCCTCTCTCGGTGCCATTCCCGCCAGTTTCGAGGCCGACAACATCACCCTCCAAAACGGTGCCACCCTCCAATACTCAAGCCTCGGCAACAACAACCAACTCACCATATCCGCCAACCGCGGCATCACCCTCGGCG
>JAQCFL010000128.1 GCA_027619375.1 Verrucomicrobiota bacterium
GCCTTGTTTCACCAACTCGGGGACTTGCCAGAGCCGGAATTCACCCACAGATTCTGCTGAAGAGCCAAACCACGAATGGACGCGGATGTTCGCGAATGAGAATTTGGAGAGTGAAGAGTGGGAGTGGGGAATGCGGAAGTGGGAGTGCGGAAGTTAAGAGGGGAGAACGCCGAACATCGAACGCCGAATATTGAATGATGAATGGGAGAATTGGATTAGGCGGTGCGAAGGGAGGTGACGATGGGTTGGCGGGAGGCTTTCCAGGCGGGGTAGAGGGAGGCGAAGAGGCCGAGGAGGAGGGAGACGAGCATGCCATTGAGGAGGACGGCGGCGTCGGGGATGACGGCGAGGGTGAGGCCTTCGTTGCCGAGGGTGAAGGATTTCCATCGGAAGAATCCGAAGGCGGAGAAGACGCCGAGGGCGCCGCCGGCGAGGCCGAGGAGAATGCCTTCGAAGGTGACGAGGAGGGAGATGTCGAAGCGGGAGAAGCCGAGGGTTTGGAGGACGGCGGTTTCCTGGACGCGGCCGCGGACGACAAGGAGGACGGCATTGGCGACGAGGCCGAGGACGGCGGCGACGGCGCCGAGGCCGAGCCAGCGCGTGAAGCCGATGAGTTCGATCATCTCGCGGGCCGTTTCGGCGAAGAAGGCCTTCTCGGGGCGGGTGTTGGTGGGTTGGGAATCGGAGCGGAAGGTCTCGTCGATCTTTGCGGCGACGGATTCGAGTTGGTCGGCGGAATCGACCTTCACGTTGAATTGGGTGACGATGCCGAGGCCGACTTTGGAGGCTTGTTGGAGGAAGGGGAGGTGGACGTAGGCGACGTTGTTGTCCTGGGGGCTGTCGGAGCGGATGATGCCGGAGATGTAGGTGGTGACGCCGACCGCCTCGAACTTGTCGCCGACCTTGAGGCCGCGGCGATTGGCGAAGTTTTCACCGATGAGGGCGCCGTCGCTGCGTTTGCTCCATTCCTCGAAGGAGCCGGCGAAGACCTCGAGTTCAGGGTTGTACGTGTCGAGTTGTTCGGGGGGGACGCCGCGGAAGGCGATGACATCGAGGGAGGCGCCGCAGTTGTTGACGACGATCTGGAGGGGGATGGCCTCGCGGACGCCGGGGATTTTTTGGAGGGTGGGGAGGTAGTGCTCGGGGAGGCGGGAGGTGGAGGGGCAGAAGCGGTTTTCGCGATAGACGACGAGGGTGGTGTCATCGGCGCCCTGTTTGGTGGCGGTGGCGAGGGAGTGCTGCATGGTTTCGACCGCGGCGTAGAGGAACATGCCGGCGGTGACGCCGAGGATGGTCAGGAGGGACCGGAGGCGGTGGCGGGTGATGTTTTTGAGGGCGAGGATGAGGAGGTTCATTTGAATGCGGAATGCGGAATGGGGAGTTCGGAATGGGGAGTTAGTGGCCCTTGGCTGTTTTGATGGAGGCGATGATAATCGAGAGGAGTTGGTCTGCTTCGTCCATGAGTTCGGCGGCGATTTTCGGAGTGAAGTATTCTGAATCACGTAAGATGGCGGTCCAGTAGAGGCATTCGTCGGCCTCCTCTTCGCAGATGCCGAGTTTGGCGACAAATTCGGCTTTGGAGCGGCCCCGGCAGGCGGCCCGATAGTTGGAGCCGACGGAGGTAGCCGAACGGAGGAGTTGGTCGGCGAGTTTCCGACACCACGGTGGTGGTGGGTCCTGCTTGAAGTGAAGGACGATCCGAAGGCCGAACTGGTAGGTTCTGTTTTTTAGTTCAGTGCTCATAATACTTCCGCATTCCGCACTCCCATTTCCGCATTCTCAAGGAGTTTGCCTTTTTCGAGGTGGAGGGTGCGGTCGGCGGCTTGGGCGGCGCGGGGGTCGTGGGTGACCATGACGATGGTCTTGCCGTGTTCGGAGCAGAGGGAGCGGAGGAGTTTGAGGATGGAGGTGGCGGATTCGCTGTCGAGGTCGCCGGTGGGTTCGTCGGCGACGAGGAGGTTGGGGTCGTGGACGATGGCGCGGGCGATGGCGACGCGTTGTTCCTGCCCGCCGGAGAGTTCGGTGGGGCGGTGGTCGAGGCGGTCGGAGAGGCCGACGAGGTCGAGGGCGGCCTCGGTGCGGACGCGGCGTTCGGAGCGGGAGAGTTTGGTGAGGAGGAGGGGGAGCTCGACGTTTTCGAAGGCGCTGAGGATGGGGACGAGGTGGTAGAGTTGGAAGATGTAGCCGACGTGTTGGGAGCGCCATTTGGTGAGTTGGGCGCGGGAGAGGTGGGCGATGTCGCGGCCGTCGACGTTGAGTTCGCCGGAGGTGGGGGTGTCGATGCCGGCGATGAGATTGAGGAGGGTGGTTTTGCCGGATCCGGAGGGGCCCATGAGGGCGAGGAATTCGCCACGGGGGACCTCGAGGCTGAGTTCCTCGAGGGGGGTGATGAGGTTGGGGCCCTTCTTGAAGGACTTGGAGAGGTTGCGGATTTGGATGAACATGGTTGCGCCGGTTATTGGTTAGAGGTTATTGGGGGGAGTTCGGGGTCGGGCGGTTTCTCGCGCCCCGACAGGGCGTTGGGGGTGTTGTTTGTTGGATTCCCGGGGCTGCGTTCGAATCTAACTGGCCCCGGGCTTTGTTGTCTCGCCCCTTCAGGGCTGGGAGGTGCTGTTGATGCGTTTGCCTTCGGAGAGTTTGGTGTGGGGGGGGAGGATGAGTTGGTCGCCGGAGTGGAGGCCATCGAGGATGAGGAGGTGGTCGTCGCGTTCCTCGAGGCCGAGGGTGACGGAGCGGAGTTCGGCGTGGCCGTCGATGGCGAGCCAGGCTTTGGCGGATTTGCCGGAGCGGTCGAAGAGGGCGGCCTGGGGGGCGTAGAGGGCAAGGCGGCTGTTGGAAGTGGGAGCGCGGAGTTCGGAATTTGGAAGTGAAGAAGAGGAGGAGCCGCCGTTGTAGAACTCGGCACGGACGAGCATTTCGGGGCGGAGGCGGGGGTCGGGGTTGTGGATGGCGACCTTGACCTGGAGGGTGTTGCGTTGGAGGTCGGCCTCGCCGGTGATGCGGCTGACGGTGCCGGTGAGGGAGAGGTCGGGGAGGAGGTCGGTGGTGAACTTGACGGGTTGTCCGACGGCGAGGGCGGCGGCTTCGTTGAGGGGGACGTCGATGCGGGCCTGGAGTTTTTGGGGGTCGTAGAGTTCGACGATGACGGCGCTCTCGGGGTCGTCCATGCCGAGCATGCGTTTTCTGCCGGGGGCGGCGTGGAGGCGGAGGACGATGCCGTCCATGGGGGCGGTGATGGTGGTGCGGTCGAGGGCGAGTTGCCTGCGGTCGCGGTCGGTTTCGGCTTCGTGGATTTCGTTGTCGATGGCGACGCGTTGGTCCTCGATCTGGGCGATTTGGGCGTCGAGGCCGGGGATGGCGGCTTCGGCTTCGGCGACGGCGGCTTGTTGGCGGGTGACCTGGAGTTTGGCCTGGGTGAGGGCCATTTCGGAGACGGCCCGGCTGGAGACGGAGGAGAGGCGACGGGCGGAGTCCTGCAGTTCGGCGAGGAGGGCTTCCTCGGCGGCGACTTTTTTTCGGGCGGCTTCCTGTTCGGCTTCGAGGACGGGGATGGTGGCGCAGTGGGCGGTGCGTTTGGACTCGAGGGAGGCGACGCGTTGTTTGGCCTGCTGGAGGTCGAGTTTGGCGTCGTCGTCGATGAGGGTGGCGAGGAGTTGATCCTTGGTGACGGGCTGGCCTTCGAGGACGTGGACTTCGTGGATGATACCATCGATGAGGGTGGGGACGAAGGTGGTGTAGGGGTCGGGTTCGATCCAGCCGGAGGCCTGGAAGAGGAGGGGGCCGGTGGGGAGAGCGGAGGCGGTGGGCGTTTCGTTGGTGACGGGGGTGGGTGCGGCGGCCTCGGTGGTTTGACGGAGGGTGACGACGGGAGCGGTGTGGACTTCCAGGGCGGGGAGGAGGCGGGAGCCGAAGAGGAGGGCGAAGACGGCGAGGAAGCCGAGGGCGAGACCTACGGGCAGAAGCCAGGAGGGGATGCGCCTGGGGTGGCGGTGCGTTTGCGGTCCGGAGGATCGCGGGCCGGAGGATTGGAGGCTGGTGAGTTTGTCGAGGGACATGAGTGTGCTGAGAGTTGGTTTGAGGGAAACGACTCCGCGGAGGGAATCGTGCGATGCGGGCCGCCGAGAGGGGGCGACGGGAGCAGGGCGCGGTGTCAGGGGGACACGGCGCGGTTATCTCAAAGTCTCAGAACGGACTGACGGATGTAGAGCGGCGGGAGGCCGGGTGGCGAACTGCGGACGGGGTGCGCGAAGGCGAGGGTCTGCGGTTGGAGAGCGAAAGTGGGGAGGTCGAGGGTGGGGACGACCATGGGGAGGCCGGCCTGGTCGGGAGGGGAGAAGTGGTCGGCGTCCCAGAGGAAGTCGCCCACCTCGATTTCGAGGTCGACGGCGCAGTCCTTGCAGGGGTCGTCGGCAGGGGGGGCCTCAACCTCGCAGCAGCAGGAGGGTTCGGCAGCGTGTTTGGCGCAGCAGGTGTCGGGGTTGGTGATGAACTGCGCCTGGCAGAGGCAAAAGCCGAGCGCCACGTGCTTCAGCGCCACAATGGCGATGAGCGCGAAGGCAAAGCCGGAGCCTGCGAGTTTGCGAAGCATCTTGCTGGGAGGATAGGGGAAATTGGAGAGAAGTCAATTTCGGTCCGGCGCCGCCCTTGGAGGCTGTGCCGGGACAAGGGAGGGTGCGCGGTTGTCGGGGTGGGTGGGTTGTTACTGGTTGTGGGTGGAAGCGGGGGAGGGTTAACGCACCAGAGGGTTCAGGGGGATGCGTTGGCGGTCGTCGTTGGGGTTGTTTTGTTTGTTGGGGTCGATGGGGGCGTCTTCCTTGTCGGGGGCGGAAGGTTCGAGGTTCTCCTTTTGGGCTTTTTCCTGCTCGTCGAAGTGTTGGAGGAGGGTCTTGATGCGGTAGTGGTCGTGGCGGGCGATGTCGCCTTGGCGGGAGTCGGGGATGGAGTTGGCGAGGTCGAGGTAGGCTTTGAGCATCTTCTGGTAGTTTTCCTTGGAACGTTCGGCGAGTTCGTCGCGGAGGAGGTTGCGGTGGGCGGCGAGGGCCTTGGCTTCGATGGCGACGGCGGCGGTGGCTTCGAGGTCGGTGCGGGCCTTGGCGACGGCGGCTTTGTGGGAATCGTCGAGGAAGCCGTGGTAGGGGCAGGCCTGCATGTCGAGGAGGGCGACCCAGCGGTTGACGGGGTCGGGGATGGCCTTGATTTCGGTGAGGCGGGTGGTGGACCAGTCGTTGGCGGCGGCGGTGTGATCGGCGGTGGGATTGCCCTCGAGGGCGAACCATTGGGTGAGGGCGGGGGAGCCGCCCTGGGGGAAGTTGTGTTCGAGGTCGTGCCAGGTGTCGAAGGTGGTGGTGGCGCCGAGGCCGCGGAAAAAGGTGATGGCGTTGAGGGCGAGGGGGTAGTTGCCATCCTGTCGGCCGACGCCGATGAAGACGGGGGTGCGGCGGCCGAATTTGTAGGGTTTGGTTTCGATCTGGTGGAGGTGGCCGGCACCGAGGATGACGGCCCCGGCGAGTTCGGGATCGGCCTGGAGGAGGAGTCCGGAGATCCAGCCGCCTTTACTGAAGCCGGCGACGTAGGTGCGCTTGGGATCGACGTTGTATTTGCTGACGAGGTGATGGCGGACGGAGCGGAGGATGGTGAGTTCCTTGTTGAGGGTATCGGTGTTGAAGGTGAACTGGCCTCGCTGGACGTAGGTCATGCCGGCCGTGAACCAGCCTTCCTCGCCGGTGTGGTGGCGGATGAGTTTGGTGTCGGGGGTGCCGTCGGTGCCGTGGTAGTAGAGGACGAGGGGCCACTTTTTGGCGGGGTCGTAGTTTTCCGGGAAGACGATCTGGATGCGGTGGGCGAGGTTGGGGTAGCCGAGTTCGAGGCGTTTGGCATCGCCGAAGGCGGGGGCGGCGAGGGCGAGGAGGAGAAAGATGGGGAGGCGCATGATCGGGAACTGTCGGGCAGTGAGGGGGGGGCGTCGAATGGGAAATTGGTTATTGGTTATTGGTTATTGGGGGATTAGGCCGGGGGCGTGATTGAGGTGGTTTGTGCGGTGATACGGCGGGAGGGGAAGGTGTTGGTGTGCCAGCGGGCCGCAGGGACGCATTTGGCGGGGCTGTGGGAGTTTCCGGGAGGGAAGATGGAGGAGGGGGAATCAGCGGAGGAGGCGCTGCGGCGGGAGATTTGGGAGGAGTTGGGGTGTGGGATCGTGGTGGGGGACGCGCTGGAGGCGGTGGAGCATGAGTATCCGGAGCTGCGGATCCGGTTGCGGCCGTATTGGTGCGAAGTGGGAGAGGGGGAGCCGGTGGCGTTGGAGCATGCGGCGTTGAGGTGGGTGGCGGCGGGGGAGCTGGGAGGGGTGGAGTTGGCTCCGGCGGATGTGGGGGTGGGGCAGAAATTAGGAGGGTGAGGCGGGAGGCCGGAGGTTGGTTCGACCTATTCCTTCTTTTGCTCGGCGTCCTCTTTAGGCTCCTCGTCTTTTTTCTTCACTTCGTGTTCCTCGAAGGAGCCGATGATCTTGCGGCAGTCGCCGCGTTGGGCGTCGGTGCCGGAGCCGCGGAGGGTGGCCTGCATGACGATGAGGCGTTCGGAGGCCTCGACGAAGACCATGAAGAAGGTGATGGCGACGGGTTCGTCATCGACCCTCATTTCGACGGGGACGGCGGCGACGAGGGCGGGTTTGCCGTCGATGACGCTGGCCTGCCCCTTGGGGTCGCCTTTGACGGTCATGCCGTTGTCCTTGAAGTTCTTGACGAAGGTCTCGAGGGTGGCGTCGAGGTCGGCTTTCGCGCCGGGGGTGATGCCGAGGCGGGAGATGGAGAAGGTGGCTTCGCCGTCTTCGGTTTCACGGTGCACGACGATGTTGGCCTGCGGGGGATCGGCCTTTTTCCAGCCGTCGGGGAATTCGACCGTGAAGCGGCCCTCGTCGAAGGCCGTCTCTTCGGCGGAGAGGGGAAGGACGAGGAGGAGGGAGAAGAGGAAAGTGCGCATGGTGAGCAGCGTAGGCCGGGAATTGGGAGGGGGCTAGGAGGAAGTTGGGGGGCTACTGGCTATTCGTTGTGGGTTATTTGGGGGATCCGGGGACGCCGTTGGGGTGATGCCGGGGCAGGGAGGGACAGGGGAGGGAAAATCCAATGTTGAAGTCGTCGTATCCTTAGGGTGAGCGGCGGAGATGATGCCGGGCTGCTTCGCTCCGCGGTTCGACTGGGCGGTTGGAAACCAAGAGTGTTCGGCATGGTGAATGCTGAACTGGCAATGGCCCTCAATGAAAGCGGGACCATTTCCCGCCGAGGCTACCTGCTACGAATTTCCAACCGACAATTTCCAAATAAATTTCAAATCCAAGACCAAATCTCAACTGCTGAAGCTCGTTGCCACATTCGGAATCGCGAATGACAAACACGAGAGTCCGGGTTGATGCCTTTACTTTCCTTCGATTCGTTTTCCGACTTGGAACCTGATGACTGGAATTTATTTGGAAATTGGTCAGTGGAAATTCGACCCTGTATCCAAGCCAACCCGGCGGATGGTTAAAGCAAGGTCCATGCGGAACACTGTTGGTTGGAAACCGCCGCCACGTGGGAGGGCTTGTGACGGAGGCGGGATGCGCCTTGGGTGGGATTGGTTGAGGGCGATGCCGGAGCAGGAAGAATGTCCACCTTGCGAGTGGGGGAGGAGGAGACCGGTCTGGTGGGGCTGATTGGGTGGAGCAGGACTGTTGGAGGCCGGTCTGGTGAAGCGGGTTGCAAATCCGCGCTCCATTGGGGAAAAAAAGGCCCCGCTGCTGCGGGGCCTTTTTGAAGTTGTTGGGACGCGTTGCGTTTACTCGCCGACGCCGAAGCGGACGAAGCGACGGATGGTGAGGGTGTCACCGAGGTCCTTGCCGCTGCTCTCGAGGAGTTGCTTGATGGTGGTGTCGGGTTCCCTGACGAAGCCTTGCTCCAGGAGGCACTTCTCGGCGAAGAACTTGGCCATCTTGCCGGGGATGATCTTCTCGATCATTTCGGCGGGCTTACCATCGTTGGCGAGCTGAGTGCGGAAGATATCCTTCTCGGCCTCGACGAGGTCGGCGGGGATATCGTCGGCGCTGAGGCCGGCGGGTGCGGCGGCGGCGATGTGGAGAGTGAGGTCCTTGACGAGGTCGCGGAAGCCGTCGGCGCTGGTGGTGGCGGCGTTGTCGCAGCCGACTTCGAGGAGCACGCCGACCTTGCCACCGAGGTGGATATAGGAGGCGATGATGCCGGTGCCGGAGACTTCGAAGCGGGCCATGCGGCGGAAGCGGAGGTTTTCGCCGAGTTCGATGACCTTCGACTGCACGAATGTTTCGACCGTGCCGTCACCCTTGGGGAGGGCGAGGGCGGCCTCGATATCGGCGACGCCGGAGGCGGCGACCGTTCCAGCGAGGTCGGCCACGAAGGCTTGGAAGTTGTCGTTCTTGGCGACGAAGTCGGTTTCGCAGTTCACCTCGGCGAGGACGCCGGACTGGGCGTTCTCGTCGATTTGGGCGAAGATGATGCCTTCCTTGGCGTCGCGATCGGCCTTCTTGGCCGCTTTGGAAATGCCCTTCTCGCGGAGCCATTTGGCGGCGGCATCGAGGTTGCCGTCGTTTTCCTGGAGGGCACGCTTACAGTCCATCATCCCCGCGCTGGTCATGTCGCGGAGTTCTTTAACGAGTGTTGCGGTAATCATTGTTACAGGCAGATGATTTTGGGAAGGATTCAGGATTTCGAGCCGATGACGAGGGAATCGACGAGGTTCTGGAGGACGATGCGGATCGAGCGGATCGAGTCATCGTTGGCCGGAATCGGGTAGTCGATCTTGGAGGGATCGCCGTTGGTGTCGATGATGCCGACGACGGGGATGTTGAGGCGGCGGGCTTCGGCGACGGCGATGGATTCGCGGGCCGTGTCGACCACCACGAGGGCGTCGGGGAGGCTGTCCATGCCGCGGATGCCCTGGAGGTTCCGCAGGAGTTTGTTTTTCTCACGGCCGAGGGCGGCGAGTTCCTTTTTGGACATGGCCTTGAACTCGGGGGCTTTTTCGATGCCTTCGAGGTATTTGAGGCGCTCCACTGACTGACGGATGGTGGTGAGGTTGGTCATGGTGCCACCGAGCCAGCGGTGGTTGACGTAAAACTGACCGGTGGCTTCGGCCGCCTCGCGGACCGCTTCCTGGGCCTGGTGTTTGCAGCCAACGAAGAGGATTCTCTTCTTCTTGCTGGCGAGGTTGGAGATGAAGTCGGAGGCCTTGTCGAGGCAGCGGACGGTCTCCTCGAGGTCGATGATGTAAATGCCGCCCTTGTCCCGCATGAGGTAGCGGCGCATGGCCGGATTCCATTTGCGGGTCTGGTGTCCGTAGTGGACGCCAGCTTCAACCATTTCTCTTACTAGTTCGTTAATCATGTTTTGGGTCCTCCGTTAATTCACAGAGGCTCTGGGTATTTGGGAAAGCCGCCGAATGGGCTCCTTCGCTCTCCCGCTGTTGCTCGTCGACGCGAGGAAGGGCGGGCGAGGTAAGGGAATGGCCGAAGGTTGGCAAGGAAAATGCGGGTTTATAGGGGTTTGGGGTCTAGGGGAGGG
>JAQCFL010000129.1 GCA_027619375.1 Verrucomicrobiota bacterium
ATTCACCTCCGAGCCCCCCGCACCCCAAACAGCCCCACTCTCCCACGAAGCCCCACTCTTCACCCCCCCACGGGTCAAGCCCCGCCCTCCAGGCGGTGTCAAGCCACCGCACTCCGGGTACCCGGGGGTTGGCAAGCCGCCGGGACAAAGCCATAGTCACCTACCCCGCCCATGATCATCCGCGCCTCCCTCCTCGATGCCCCCACCCCGGACACCCTCCGCTTTGTGGAGGATGGCATCCTCATCGTCGACCACACCGGCACCATCACCACCAGCGGCCCCGCTTCCGAACTCCTCACCGAAGCCCTCCTCACCGAAGACGAGGTCTTCGACGCCCCCAAGGACGCCCGCCTCCTCTGCCTTCCCGGCCTCATCGACCTCCATACCCACCTCCCCCAATACCCCGTCGTGGCCCGATGCGAGGAAGCCCTCCTCCCCTGGCTCAAACGCCACATCTTCCCCGCTGAACTCGATTTCCAGGGTCCCGGCCAGCGCTCCCTCATCGAGGCTTTCTTCGACGAACTCCTCGCCAACGGCACCACCACCGCCGTCCTCTACGCCGCGGTCTGGGAGGACAGCACCGCCCTCGCCTTCGAAATCGCCGCCGAGAAGGGAATCCGCGCCGTCATCGGCAAAATGATGATGGACGAGGGCTCCTACGGCGAAGCCCACCCCGCCGAAGCCCGCCGCAAGTCCCTCGACGAAACCCGCCGCCTCGCCGAACAATGGCATGGAGCCAACAACGGACTCCTCGACTACACCGTCAGCCCCCGCTTCGCGGTGACCTGCTCCATGGAGCTCATGAAAGAGGCCGCCGCCATCGCCGCAGACACCGGTTGCCTCATTCAAACCCACCTCTCCGAAAACACCGCCGAAATCGCCGCGGTCCGCGAACGCTTTCCCGACCGCTCCAGCTACACCGACGTTTACCGCGAGGCCGGACTGCTCGGCCCACGAAGCATTTTCGGCCACGCCATCCACCTCTCCGACCGGGAACTCGATCTCCTCGCCTCCTCTGGAAGCCGCGTCGCCCATTGCCCCACCGCCAACCTCTTCCTCAACTCCGGCCTCTGCCCGCTCCACTCCCTCCGCCAGGCCGGCATCCCCGTCGGCCTCGGATCCGATGTCGCCGCCGGCCCCGAACTCAACCTCTGGCAGGTCATGCGCTCGGCCATCGAAACCCAGGCCGTCCGCCGCATGCAGGACGGGTCCATCCCCGTCCTCAACCCCGCCGACGCCCTTTACCTCGCCACCATGGGCGGCGCCACTGCCCTCGGCAAGGACCACCTCATCGGCTCCCTCGACCCCGGCAAGGAAGCCGACCTCCTCCTCCTCGACCTGAACCGCGTCCTCCCCCTCGGCGGCCGCTTCTCACCCCCCTCCGACGCCAACGCCATCGCCACCGCCCTGGTCTATCGCGGCGGTCCCCACGCCACCCTCGCCACCTTCACCCGGGGCCGCCGAAACAGCCGCCGCTGAGCCGGCCTGCCGATTGGCCTGCCGATTGGCCTGCCGATTGGGATTGCCCTCCCCGGCACCGTTGGTATACGTACGAGTTGCCGCGCACGGTGGCCCTTGATGATCCTTACCGCAATGAACAAGGGGCGTAACGGTGAATATGATCGGTTCATTAGCCACTTCGCTGGCTGGGGGAGAGCCAGCGCCGAGCCCGATCATCAGTTCCTCATCGCCGCGCCCGGGGCGATCCCCTCCCGGCCCAACGGGCCACCTCCCTTCTCCAAATCAACACTATGAAAATTGCGGCATCAGTTCACCGGCCTGGACGATTTCTCCGGAGCTTCCAAGAACACCGCGAAGTGGGGCGATCCCCTGATCGAGGGCAGCGGATTGCTCTCCATGTCCGGCGATGGCGTGGTCCGCTACACCTCGAGCGGCGGCCCTGTCCTCGATAGATTCATGGCCTGGCCCTGGATCATTGGTAACGCGCCGTTCAACAGAAACTGGCGCGCCCAAGCCGACGTCAATGTGCCTATCATTCCCCTCCCCGCCGGGAACTCCGCCATCGGCATGGGTATTGCCGTCCTCAATAGCGCCGACCCGGAGGATAATTTCACCTCGTCCCTCGAAAACTTCCGCACCGGCGGCAACCCAATCCAGGCACACCACTTCTTCAGCAGCTTCGATATCAACGGCGACGGAGAGGAGGAGATCTTCGCCACCGCCAGTGGGGGCAGCGCCGCGGTGCGCCTCTCATGGGACGCCGGCACACAGACCCTGACCGCCTCCTTCGACGCGGATGGCGCGATCGGCGGCTACGTCTGGACGCCGTTCCGCTCCGTCCAACCGGCCCTCCCCGTCAATTGGGACATGAACGGCTCCGAAACATTCCAGCTCGCCATCTTCGGATACTCCGAGGAAACCGACGCGGTCCTGGCGGACAACCTGTTCATCGACAACTTCTACCTCATGGACCAGTCCAACCCCGTCCTCGACATCACCCGCAACGGCAATCAGGTCAATCTCTGCTGGTCCCGCCTTGCCCTTGGCTACGCCTTGAAATCCAGCGCCACCTTGAACGCCGACTGGAGCCCCGTCCCTGGTTCACCCACCATGGACGGCGACAAATTCATGCTCTCCCTGCCCCTCGCCGCCGAACCCCCTCAGTTCTTCCGCTTGGAGAAATAATCTCTCCCAAGCCCATAGCCCGCCCTCCCCTCTCCATCATTGACCGCCCATCCGGAGGGTCTACGGTTCCGGGTTCCCATGAATTCCCGCCGATTGTTCACCCTCCTCCGCGCCGAGTAATACCTCGGCCGATTCCTCATCCCGGATCAGAGGCGTCAGGCTGAGGTCTCGTGTCCCTCACTTGAGCTCGACTGTGCCTCTCTTAAAAGTTGCTCCCAAGTTATTCACAGCGAAAAAACGCCCACTCATGCCGTGAATTAACCACCTTTCCCTGGGACGCAACCTGCTGATAGTTAGGTTTAACTAACTAAATAGGCCGTTATTTTTATTTCAATTACTATCCACTTCTGTATTCATCGTGAGAGATCTTATTACCAGCATGAAGGAACAGTTCATCCTCCTTGTGCACTTCACCATCGCTCGGCTTCTCGTCCCGCGCCAATCCGGCCGCCGGACGATGATCTGTAACTCATGGCTGGATGCCGCGCTCGTCCGCTTCGCCACTTTCCTGACCACCCCCCAACCCGCGCTGGCCCGCATCCGAGCCACCCGCCCCCGCTAACCCCCACCCCTCACACCCCCCATGAAAAGCTTCCTCCTCATTTTCCTGGCCATCACCGGCCTCATCTTCCTCAAGCCCGACGACCCGAAAGCGCCCCGGACTTCATCGCAAGACCCCGCCGCCGCGCCCACGCGAACCGTCCAGACCCCCAAGGATCAGTCGAAACAACCCCTGCGGCAACCCGCCCCGACCGCGCAAGTCACAACCAAGGAAATCCCCTCCCTGGCCGAGCGCACCGCCCAGCGCAACGCCCACCTCGGAGAACGCCTCGCCGCCGCCCAGGCCCACGGCCCGAACTGCGCCTGCGGAGCACACCGCAAAAGGTAACGCCTACTCCGCGTCCAGTCGCTCCGCCGCCTTCCCCGCCGCAGAGGTAGCCGGCTTCTTGCTCTCCGTGTGTGTCAGGCGCATGCCCACCGGCTTGGAGACCCCGAACTCCTCCATCGTCACCCCATACATCACATCGGCCCGCGCCATGGTCCGCTTGCTGTGGGTCACGATGATGAACTGGCTCTGGTCGATGAACCGGTCCAGCACCTTCAGAAAGCGCCCGATGTTCGACTCGTCCAGCGGCGCATCCAACTCGTCAAGGATACAGAAGGGACTGGGCTTCACCATGTAGATGGAGAAGAGCAGCGCCACTGCGGTCATCGACCGCTCCCCACCGGAGAGCAGTGAAATCGACTGCAGCTTCTTGCCCGGCGGCTTCGCAATCACCTCGATCCCGCAATCAAGCGGATCCCCGTCGTCCAGAAGAATGAGATCCGCCTTCGCCCCATCCCCAAAAAGCTCCCTGAACATCTCCCGGAAATTCCTCTGGACCTTCTCAAAGGTCTCCGCAAAGCGCTTCGTGGTGTCGATGTTGATCAACTCGATGACCTCCAACAACTTGACCTTCGCATTCACGAGATCGTCGTGCTGGTTGCGATTGTAGGTGAAGAGCGCCTCCAACTCGTCGTATTCCTCGATGGCATCGAGATTCACCGGCCCCATCGAGTCCAGACGTCGGCGCAGCTGGCCCACCGCATACTCCACGAAGTCCCAGTCCGGACCATCCTCGTCGGACATGTCCTCCATCTCAGCCTCCACCGTCTCGGCGACACTCATCGACTCTTCCTGCTCGTCCTCACCACTGTCCCCGCGCTCCCCGCCCTCCTCGCCCTCTGCCTGCGCCAACTCGATGGTCGCTTGCCGCTTCTCCTGCTTCCGGAAGGCCCCCTTCTGATCCGCGATGCAGATCAGCAATTCGTGGGGGTCCGGCTCGAAAATGGTGAGATCGACCTGATAGCGCTCCATCACCGTTTCCAACATCTTCTCGATCCGCATCTCCACCTTGGCGTGTGACACCTCTTCCTTCGAGCGCCGCTCGTTCAGCCCATCCACCCGGTGCCGGACATCGGACAGCGCCGTCTCCGCGCCCTTGATCGCGGCAAGCAACTCCGTGCGCCGACCCGAGGTCTCCTGCAGGACCGCTTCCAGGCGCCTCACCTCTCCGAGGTTCTCGTCGATGTTCACCAGCAACTGCGCATCCTCCTCCAGCGCCCCGGCGATGCGCATCTCGAACTGCTCGGTCTCCATCGTCCGCCGGGCGTTCAATTCCCGCAGTTCCGAAATCCGCGATTCCATCGGCCCCTGTTGCTGCTCTGCCGCCTCCCGGGCCCGCCGCTCCACCGCCAAGGCCGTGCGCACTTCGTTCAACTCGGCGCCCTTCTCATTCTCCCGGCGGTTCGCCTCGTCCAGTTGCGCCTGCAGTTCGCGGATCTCGATCTCCAACGCCGCAGATCGCTCCCGCGCCGTCTCCAACTGCACCTGCAGCTCATGCCGCACCTGACTGGCGCTCTCGTCCCGTCCCCGGATCTCCTCCCGCTCCCAGGTCACGTTGGCGAGCTTGCTCTCCAACGACTTGCACTCCCGGCTGGCCAGGCTGTGCTGCCCCTCCAGGGTGGACATCTCGATCAAATGCCGCTGCTGCCGGTCCTTGGACTGCTCGACCTCCTCGCGGCGCTGCTCGGCCTGCTCCTTCAAGGTCAACAATACGGAATCCGCCTCACGGATCAGCCCCGCCAGCGCGTTCACTTCGAGTTCCAGGTCGGCCACCTCGTTCTGCCGCTGCAACATCGAGGTCCCCTCCTCCCCCGACACCGCGCCACCCGCCAGCACCCCCTCCGGACGCAGAACCTCGCCTTGGCGAGTCACATAAATCAACTCCGGCAGCTCCACCCGCAGCGCCAGGGCCCGGGCCCGATCACTCACCACCAAAACCCGATCCAACAGGCGCTCCACCACCGGATTCAAATCCGCCTCGACCTCCACGCAGTCCGCCGCCCAACACTCCGCCCCTTCCGGCACGGTCTCCAACTGCCGCCCACCGGTCGGCCGCAGCCACTCTGTGGTGATCAGCGCCACCTGCCCGAGACGCGCCCCGGTCAGTCGATCGAGAATGGCGTCCGCCAAATCCGCATCGCGCACGATGACCGCCTCCAGATTTGCTCCCAGCGCCGCTTCCACCGCCGGTTCAAAACCAGGCTTCACTTTCAGATGATTGCCCAGCATCCCCCGCAAACCCGGCTGGAACAACGCCGGATCGTCCAGCCCCGCCAGCACCTTCTGGGTGCCCTCCTGCAACCCCTCACCCCGCGCCAACAGCTGACGCAGGATGTCCAAACGCGACTGCCGGCTGCTCAAATTCCGATCCAACTCCACCCGCCGCTGCTGCGCCGCATCCAGATCCCCCCGCGCATGCTGAAAGGCCCGCTCCGCTCCCTGCACCGCTTCCGCCAGGACCGGAGTGCGACCCTCCGCCTCCTCGATCTGCTTGGCCAGATCCCCGTCGATCTGCTTCATCTCCGCCAACTCCCCGCTCAAGACCTCCTCCTCGTCGCCGAGGTGCCGCAACCGATCCCGACTGCTCTCCGCCTGCGCTTCCGCACTCTCCACCTTCGCCATGCCCGAGGCCATCGCCGCTTCCGTCCGCTTGGCCTCCTCACGCACTTGATGCAAGCGCCGCGCCAACTCCTGACCCTGCGCCGCCAGCGCCGTCACCTCCTCCTCCCGCCCCCGCAATCCCGCTTCCTGCTCCGCAATGCGCTTCAGCACCCCTTCCAATTCACTCTGCGATTCGTTGAAATCAAACTCCTGCTGCGCCTGCTTCTGTTCGGTGACCGCCACCTCGTCCTCGTTCGCCTTGATCCGCATCCGCAATTCCTCGCAGCGCTCCCGGTTGAACTGGATCCGGCTCTCCGCCGCATGCACCGCAGTCTGGTGCGTGGAAAGCTCCTGCCGCAAGGCCGACAGCTCCGCCTCCAGGTTCTGCGCCTTGTCTCGCGCATCCACCACCGCCTGCTCCCGCTCCGGCAACAGTTCCTCCAAATCCCCCCGCTGCACCGAAAAGGCATCCAGCGAGGTCCGCAACTCGTCCCGCTCCGCCGCATTCTCCACGTAACGCCGATGGCTCAGATGCGTGTCGAGCACCTTCACGTCCTTCGCCAGGGTCTGATACCGCCGCGCCTTGGACACCTGCCGCTTCAGCGAATTGATCCGCCGCTCCTGTTCCGCCAGCACATCCGAGATCCGCAGCAGGTTCGCCTCGGTGTATTCCAGCTTCCGCAGGGCCTCCTTCTTCTCCTTCTTGAACTTCGTGATCCCCGCCGCCTCCTCGAAGACCTGCCGCCGATCCTCCGGCTTCGCGCTCAGGAGCATGTCGATCTTCCCCTGCTCCATGATCGAATACGCCGATCGCCCGATCCCGGTGTCCATGAACAACTCGTGGATGTCCCGCAGGCGGCACAGCGTTCCATTGATCCGATACTCCGATTTCCCATCCCGGAACACCCGACGGGTGATGGAGACCTCGTCGTAGTCCATCTTCAGGGTCCCTTCACAACCCGCCATGGTCAGGGTGACCTCGGCCATCCCCAGCGGCTTCCGCTTGTCGGTGCCGTTGAAAATGACATCCGCCATCTCCCCACCCCGCAAGGCCTTCGCCGAAGTCTCTCCCAGGACCCAGCGCACCGCATCGACCACGTTCGATTTGCCGCAGCCATTCGGACCGACGATGCCGGTCACCCCCTCGTGAAATTCGAATAGAGTGCGCTCGGCGAAGGATTTGAAGCCATGGAGTTCAAGGGACTTGAGGTGCATTGTGGTAAAAAAGGAAACACACTGTGGTGTCCCCAAACGCTAGGAGTGAAGGCGCGTTCAGGCAAGCAAAGATACACGCGCCCACAGCATCTTGGGGTGTTTTTGTGCCGGTGACCCTCCATAGGGCATAATGCCAAAATTCAACGATCTCGCCACCAGCCCTATTTTACGCACTTGGCTGAATGACTTCCCCTTGTCATACAGGTTTGACAGGGCCTGAGCCAGAGCCTACCACGGTCCGCCGTGGAAAAATCCGGCTACTTCATTGGCTCCAACAACTTACCCTTCCACCTCATGCGGTTGTGACGCTCATGACCGGCCACACTATTTCTCATTCTCCCCCGACCCTAATAACACTTGATGCACCCTGGAGCCGCTCCTATACGCCGCTCCCTACTCACCAAACACCATGTCTGAAGCCACCTCTGAAATCGGTCTCGTCGGCCTCGCCGTCATGGGGCAAAACCTCGCCCTCAACATCGCGGACCACGGATTTCGCATCTCCGTTTACAACCGCACCACCTCCAAGACCGACGCCTTCGTCGCCGAAAACCCCGACACCCCCGGCGGCCTCTTCGGAGCCCAGAGCCTCGAGGAGTTCGTCTCCTCCCTGAAGCGTCCCCGCAAGATCATCCTCCTCATCCAGGCCGGCAAGGCCACCGACGCGGTCATCGACAGCCTCCTCCCCCTCCTCGATCCCGACGACATCATCATCGACGGCGGCAACGCCCTCTGGACCGACACCATCCGCCGCGAGAAGGAACTCAACGAAAAAGGCTTCCGCTTCATCGGCTCCGGCGTCTCCGGCGGCGAGGAAGGCGCCCGCTTCGGCCCCTCCCTCATGCCCGGCGGCAAACTCTCAGCCTGGAACGAACTCAAGCCCGTCTGGGAAGCCATCGCCGCCAAGGTCGATGCGAAGACCGGCAAGCCCCTCGAAGGCGCCTCCCCCGGCAAACCCATCGAAGGCGGCGTGCCCTGCACCACCTACATCGGCGAGAACGGCGCCGGCCACTACGTCAAGATGGTCCACAACGGCATCGAATACGGCGACATGCAGATGATCTGCGAAGGCTACGCCCTCATGGAGAACCTCCTCGGCATGAAGCCCAAGGAAATGAGCGCCGTCTTCGGCGAGTGGGACAAGGGCGTCCTCGACTCTTTCCTCATCGAAATCACCACCGACATCCTCCAGCAGGACGACCCCGAGACCGGCAAACCCTTCGTGGACATCGTCCTCGACACCGCCGGCCAGAAAGGCACCGGCAAATGGACCTCCGTCAACGCCCTCGACATGGGCATCGCCGCCCCCTGCATCGCCGAAGCCGTCTTCGCCCGCTGCATCAGCGCGGTGAAAGAAGAGCGCGTCGCCGCCTCCGAAATCATGCAACCCGCCCTCCCCGCCTTCGACGGCGACAAGGCCGGGTTCACCCAGGCCATCCACGACGCCCTCTACTGCGCCAAAATTTGCTCCTACGCCCAGGGCTTCCAACTCATGCGCGAAGCCCAGAAGGAATACGGCTGGAAGCTCAACTTCGGCGAGATCTCCATGATCTGGCGCGGCGGCTGCATCATCCGCGCCGGTTTCCTCCAGAAGATCTTCGAAGCCTACCAACGCGACCCCGGGCTCGCCAACCTCCTCCTCGATCCGCACTTCAAGGCCGAGATCGACCGCTGCCAGGCCAACTGGCGCAAGGTTGTGGCCGCCGCCGCCATTCACGGCGTCCCCGTCCCCACCTTCAGTTCGGCCCTCTCTTACTACGACAGCTACCGTAGCGCCCGCCTCCCCGCCAATCTCCTGCAGGGCCAGCGCGACTACTTCGGTGCCCACACCTACGAGCGCACCGACAAACCCCGCGGCCAGTTCTACCACATCGACTGGCCCGAGCCCGGCCGCCCCCAGATCCAGTCGTAACTAGGGAGCACGGGTCTCCAACCCGCTTCATCGCCCACCCCCTCTCCTCCCAGAGCCGATCCCACCCCGTGGCAGCGGTTTCCAACCAACAGTGTTCGGCATAGATCGTGCTCTGATAAGCTGCCGAGTTGGCTTGGATGCAGGGTTGAATTT
>JAQCFL010000130.1 GCA_027619375.1 Verrucomicrobiota bacterium
AGATCCGGGGCATCGACACCCCCCTCTGCACCTTCCGCGACCTCCGCCGAGAACCGCTGCAGACTTAGGGCGCGTTAGGAAATAACTCCTCCAATCTGCTGGTCCTTTTGGCCATCGCCTGCGTTGGCTTCCAGGTCGAATAGCCTGCTATACTCGCTGAAATCCGCCTTGGTGCTGACCAAAGATCCTGCGCATCTTCGAATGACTTATTTCTTAACGAGCCCTTAGATTTCCGCCAAGTCACATTTCTCGAATATTTCCCGACCAAATCAGGAGCAATTATTTCCCGGCCAATTTTTTTTGCCACACCGGAAGTTGAACCCACTGCAGTGGAGCCTGACATCCCAAGGATGCGAATCCGGCCCCGCAACCTTGATGTGTGCCTATCGCAATTCCCTTCGCGGCCAGGCCTTGCCGCTATCTCCTCTTCCCCTCGTCCCCTTCCCGAACACCACAAACCCTGAACACCACAAACCCCGGGACCAAGGCCCCGGGGTCGTGATGAGACGTCCTGCTGAAGGGACTAAGAAGAAGACTCTGTAGAAGACACCAACGAAGGTTCCGACCAACCGGCTTGCCCCGGGGGCCCTTACTTGCCCTTTCGGGTCAGGAGCATCTCCTTCACCTTCACTTCGAGTTCGGCGTAGAGCTTTTCATCGGCCTTGAGGGCTTCCTTGGCACCGTCGCGGCCCTGGGCGAGTTGATCACCATCGTAGCTGAACCAACTGCCGCGCTTCTGAACGATGTCGTATTCCAGAGCGAGGTCCAGAAGGGAGCCGACCGAGGAAATGCCCTCGTTATACATGATGTCGAACTCGGCCTCGGTAAAGGGAGGGGCGACCTTGTTCTTCACAATCTTGACGCGGGTGCGGTTGCCTGTGACCACGCCGTCGGTGGCCTTGATCTGGCCGATGCGGCGGATGTCGATGCGAACCGAGGAGAAGAACTTCAGGGCGCGGCCCCCGGGAGTCGTCTCGGGGTTGCCGAACATGACTCCGATTTTCTCGCGGATCTGGTTGGTGAAAATGCAGACCGTGCGGGCCTTGGAGATCAGGGCGGTCAGTTTCCGCATCGCGGCGCTCATCAGACGGGCCTGGGCTCCGACCGTGGAATCCCCGATCTCCCCTTCCAGTTCCTGGCGGGTGACGAGGGCGGCCACGGAGTCGAGAACGATGACGTCAATGGCGTTGGAGCGCACGAGGGCTTCGACGATCTGCAGGGCCTCTTCGCCGGAGGAGGGCTGCGAGACAAGGAGGTCGTCGGTGTTCACGCCGAGGCGCTGTGCATAGGTGGGGTCGAGGGCGTGCTCGACATCGATGAAGGCGGCCAGTCCGCCCCGCTTCTGGGCTTGGGCGATGGCGGTGAGGGTGAGGGTCGTCTTCCCGGATGATTCCGGACCGTAGATCTCAACGATCCGGCCGCGAGGGAATCCGCCGACTCCCAGAGCGCGGTCGATGAGGAGGTTGCCGGTGGGGATGACATCGACATCGACCCGGTGGTCGTCGCCCATGCGCATGATGGCGGTTTCACCAAATTCCTTTTGGATGCTGGCAATGGCCAGATCGAGATTCTTGCGGCGGGCCTCCGAAATTTTCTGAGCTGCTTTTTCTTCGGCAGCCGTCGGCCCCTTGGGCTCTTTGTCGGCGGCTTTGGTGGTCTCTTCGGGGGCGGCGGCGGCGGCTTTTTTGTCGGCCATATCTTTAGGAATAGCAGCTGTAATATTCATGACAATTCTTAGGTTGTGCCGCGGAGGATGGCGGAGAACCGTGGAAGAGTCAACGAGAAAAGGTGTTCAGAGGAACAAAATGTTCATTCGCGCAAGATCTGGTGTTCGGCACCGGGGCCGACCACAAGCGGTGCCCTAGTCGTTCGGCTTCTCCAGATCCTCCGAACACGGAGATTGCCCTTCCGGAGCGGGGGTCGCCTCGGAATCCGGGACCGCCGCCGGCTGCGGAGCCTTTTTCTCCTCCGCAAAGAACGCCGTGATGCGCCCCTTCAGGCGAGCCGCCTCGATGCCGATCTCGGAGTGCGGGGCGATCGTCTTGATCTCCTCAAGCAGCGCGAGGGACGCCGCCTCGGTGCCGATTTCCACGGTGGCCATCAGCTTCGCCATCAGAATGTGCTGCCGCTCGAAACCACTCGGATCGTTCTTCGCGACAAAATCATCCGCCGCCTTGATCGCTTCCGCAAATTTCCCCTCGTCGAAGAGCTGCTCGATGGTCACTTCGTAGCCGGCCACCGCCTTGCGGTAATCCCGCGCTTCGCGAAAGCCGGTCGCGTCGTCCGGATCCGCAGCATGGATCTTTTCGACGACCTCCCCATAAAACGCATCGACGGTGGCGTCGGGAAAGGCCGCGATGGCGGCCTGCAGGGCCTTGGCCCGGTCGAGACCTGCCAACTTCTCGGCGGAAGCGAGCGCCTCGTCACGAATCGCGCGGCGTTCGCGCAGTTCGGTGAGATGCTTCACGTAGTCCGCTGGACCTTGCGGCTCGTAGGTGCTCAGGGAAGTCTGCGCATAGGGGCGGCCCAACTCGTCGGCAAGGATGATGGTCGGAAACTCCGCGACAAAATATTGATCCAAGAGAAGCTCATTTCGTTTGACCAACGCTTCCCCGAGCTTCGTCCGATTCTTTGGGTAGTCGAGTTCGACGAGGACGAACTGGTCCTTCACACCCTCCCTAAAAACCGCTTCGGAAAAGATGCGCTCCTTGAGCATGATGCATCCCTGGCACCAGTCCGAACCCGTGAAGCTGAGGAGGAGATCCTTCTTTCCCTCCGCAGCCGTTTTGCGGGCCGCGTCGAGATCGGTGGTCCAGAGATCCTCCCCGGCGGCAAAGGCCGGGAGGAGGGCGGCGAGGAAAAGGGGGGTCAGGAACTTCATGGTGTGCCCCGGGGGCGGCACAAATTCGTGGCTTCTTTCCCGGCGGTCGAGGGATTTCGCAAAAAAGAGCGCCGCAGGATCCCCCGGCAGCGCCCGGCCTTGGTTGGTCAATGGAGGCGGCTCCCTACTTCCTCAACTCCTCGGCCTTCTTGCGGAGCGCCTCGGCCTTCCTGTGCAGTTCCTGGGCCTGCTTCTCGAGCTCCCCGATCTGCTTGCGGCGCTGCAGTTCCTCCTCGTGGTCGGCGATGGCCTTCTTGGCGGCCTCTTCCTTTGCGTGGGCGTCGTTGTGCGCCTGCTTCGCTTCGGCGAGCTTCTGTTCCAACGCCCCGGCCTTGTTCTTGGCCCCGGCCAGTTCGGCTTCCATGGCCTTCAGCTTCTGCCGCTGCTCTTCCAGCTCCTTGGCGATCTTCTCGTGCACCTCATGGCTGGCATTGACCTTCGCCACGCTCTCCTGGTGATGGCGGCGGGCCTTCTCCAAACCCTGCTGGAGATCCTCATGCCCTGCACCGGCCTCGTTGCCGGCCGGCGCATCCTCCTTGCCCTCTTTTTTACCTTGGCCACCCTTCTCCTGCTTCCCTCTCTGCTCCTCCTTCTCCTGCTCCGCAACCTGCTTCCGCCCCTTCTGCCCGGGTGCCGGAGTCGCTTCTTTGGACACCACCGTCTTCTTCTTGGCGGCTTCGAAGCCCGTTATCCCTTCCTCCGCCCCGAGGACCGGAAAGAGGGGGCTCAGCGTGAGGAGGGAGGCAAAGGCGATTCGTTTCATAGTATGCTTCGGGTGAACGTGGAGCATCGCGAAGCCACAGCTCCCCCGTCCAGTCAAATCCCCAATGGGGACTGAAAAGAAGACCCCCGATTCCTCAGGAAATGCAGTCCCTTCCCAGTCAGCAATCCTCCGCCCTGATCTTGAAATAGACCCCGCATCCGGAACATCGGAAGCGAAGATCCCCATCGAACCTCGGCCGCCCCCTCAGAACGGTCCGCAGCGCCTCCACAATCATCACCACCGGCGCCACACGGGTCCAGCCCCGCCCTCCCCGGGCGGAGTCGAGCCTCCGCACTCCGGGGAGCCCCTCCATTCGGTCCGTCCAACCACCATCCCCCGCTGCCCTTGCCGCGAGGAACGGCGACACTCCTGTCGCCGCCCCTCCCGCACTCCGTGTTCCGCACTCCCTCCTAACTCCTCTTCCCCAGCACCGTGAGCTCATGGATCGACCAATAGAAGCGCCCACCGTTCCCGGTTTGCGTGATGCGGAGGAACTTGCCTTCCACCGGCGCGAACTTGATCTCCTGCAAGGCGCCCTTGCCGTTGCCCTCCGCCACCGGCTTACTCCACTTTTTCCCGTCGTCGGAAACCTCCACCTTGTAACCGCGCGGGTAGTCGCTGGCCGAGCCACGGGCATCCAGAGTCACCGCATTGAGCCGGACCTTCCCGGGAAACTCGATCTGCACCCACATGCCGTTCTCCATGCCCTTGTTGGTCGCGTAGCGGCTGCTCGCGTCGCCATCGAAGGCCAGCTTCAGTGTCCCCGCGTTGTCACTGGCGCTGAGCTTCCAATCCTCATTGTAGCGCAGGAGGGGCGGCTCAAGATTCTCCAACTCTTCCTGCGTCCACGGCTCGGTGCGACTGCTGTGCGCCTTGCGCAGCGCCGCCACCTGGTGCTTGGTGATGGCCGGCGCGGTGTTCTCAAAGCTGTTGCGCACGTAAGTGATCACGTCGGCGATCCACTGATCATCATTGTTCGCCATGGCCACCATCAGGCCCTCGTAGGTCTTGCCGTCCACCTGCCCGGTCAGGCCGTTCAAAATGACCCGCACCGCACTGTCCCCACTCCCCACGATGCGCGGCGAACCGGTGAAGGAGGGTGCCAACTTCTCCCCCTCGCGCCCCACCATCGGCGCCCCCTGGCCATCGGCGCCGTGACACGCAAAGCAGAGCTGCTGGTAAATCGCCTTGCCGCGCTCCATCGACTCCGCAAAGCGCTTCCCCTGCTTCTGCCGCGCCGCGGCGGCCATCGCCTCGTTGGCGGCCGCTCCTTTCGATCGCAGCACCGCCTGCACCGCCTCGGATTCCCTATACCCGTCCACGATCTGCGCCCCCACATCCAGCAAACCCGGATGGGAAGACCCGCTCGCGTTCAGCGAGTTCAGCATCTGCACCGCCATCTCCGCGTCCCTCGGCAGGGGCGCGGTCAGCGCGGCGATCACGGTGGCATCCTCCGCCGCCATGAACGGCTCCGCCACCCGCACCGCCGAGGTCCGCACGATCGACGCCTCGTCCTTCAAGGCCACCGCCAGCACCGCCGGATTCACCTTGCCGATCCCCTCCAGGGTCCACAGCGCATGCAACCGTCCATACTCCGACTTTCCTTCGAGCACCGTCTTCTCCAACAATGGCACCACCGACTCGCGATCCTTGCGCAGGATGATCAACTTCTGCGCCGTGTCGCGCCACCAACCATTCGGATGCGACAGATGCGCCACCAGGGCCTCCGTCGAGTCCTCCAGCATGCGCGGCTGCGGCCCGGCCTTGAAATCCTTGTGCACCAGCCGATAGATCCGGCCCTTGCCGATGTTCTTGTCGAGGCCCCATTTGTCGATGACTCCGCGCAGGTAGCTCCCCGGCCGGGTCCAGTTGCCCTGCTGGATGATGCCGCGGTGCATGTCCACGATCATCAACTGCCCGCCCGGCGTCGTCGCCGACCAGACCGGCCGGAAATTCGCATCACGTGTCCGTAGAAATTCGGCACCCGGCGTGCGGTTGCGCAGCACCGACTTCGCGTCCTGCCGATCCACCTGCACCCTCCGGATCAAACGCCCCACCGGCTCCGGAATGAACAGGTCGCCCCGCAGTTCGGCCGGAAGGCGGTCGCCGCGGAAGATCGACTGCCCGGCACAGCCCGTGAAGTTGTTCAGCCCGCCATTCGGCCCCACCCGGCGCTCCCCACCCTGGACATCGGGGATTTCCGCGATGGGATACACGGTCCGGAACCCCGCCTCCTCCTGACCCGGCAAATCCATCGTCCCATAGGCCAACGGCTGTTGGTAGTCCACCGCCGGCACCTCTCCTCCCGCGCGGGAAAAATACATCCGCCCCCAGTCATCCTGACTCAGCCCCCACTGCCCGCTGCCCCGCGGCAAACCCTGCACCTCCAGCTTCCCGTTCGTGAAGCGATAGCGCTTCGCCTCGTAGGTCAGGTAAAGCCAGTTGTCCAGATTCCACATCAGGCCGCTCGGCTGGTGCTCCATGTTGCCACCGCGGTTGCCACCTTCGTAAACCTTGACCTTCTCGTCCGCCACCCCGTCGCCCGTCGTGTCGCGGTAGGTCCAAAGATCCAGCGTGTTCGTCAGTCCAACCAAGACCCGGTCATCCAGCGGCAGCACGAAGCGGGGGAGGAGCAGGTCGTTGGCATAAATACTAAACTTGTCATAGGTGCCGTCGCCGTTGGTGTCCTCATGGCGCGTGATGCGGCTCTTCGGCTCCTGTTCGCCCCCGGCATCGGCGTTCTGCATGTAGGTCCGCATCTGCACCACATACATCACTCCGTTTCCGTCCCAGGCCACCATCACCGGCTCCTCCACCTGCGGCTCGGTCACCACCAGCTCCAGGCTGTAACCATCCGGCAGCTCGATCGACTTCTGCGATTCCTCGATGGCGAGGAACCCACGCTGGTAAATCTTCTCGCCCGGCTTCTCCGCAGGCGAAAGGGAGGAAAACCCCGCCAAAAGCAGGGCAACAGACAGGGAACATTTCGATAAGCTGATCATCACGGCAGGAAGGTTGCAGGCCGCTTCATACAGTTCGGGCCGCTGAATCTTATCAACGCGATTTCTGATATGTGCGTCAACTCCTTGTTCATTCACGTCTCGCGGAGGGCCTCGTCGGGAGACTCCCTTCAGCTTCGGAGATCCGAAGCAACTCTTTTCGAGCCTTTTCGACCGATCAGAGAAAATGACTCGACAGCAGCACCCCGCAGAGGGCTAGGATGGCCGCTGAATCTTTTCCGCACCGATGAGCATTCACTTTCCACGTCCCCGGGGGGACAGCCGGATCTCGCAAATTTGCGCAGCTGCTCTCCTCTTCAGCCTCGCCTGTCTCGGCTACGCACGCGCCGTCGTCACGGAATCCATAACCAGCATCACCATCGCCGATCCCTTCATCGTCGATGTGGACGAGGTGGACGGCGATGCCCTCACCAACCGCAACGGCCTCCTCACCGACGCGGTGGTCACCATTTTCCGTGATGTCCTCGATCCCACCATCAACGCCAACTACAGGCTCCGCTATCAGCTGGAGGACGGGGGCGGCAGCGCGGTGGAACTCGCTCCCGGCGGCGTGTTCGATGCCGTCAGCGATCCCTTCGCAGTGTCCTTGGCGGGCCCCAGCCAGGTACATGTCGAGAACCTCGACCTGCTTCCCGACCCCCTCAACACGCTGAATCCGGCCGTGAGCTATCGCGTCTCGGCCGTTCTGGAAAAAGAGACCGCACCGGCTGTCTGGACCGCCCTGCCGTCCAACCTCGCCACCGCCTTCCAGCAGGTCCTCCACTTCACCAACCTCGCCACCGACGACATCGAGTTCAACTACCGCGGCTTCCTCAACAACCTCGTTTGGGACCAGACCTACATGGTTGATACGGACCCGAACAACGACAGCTTCCTCGCCTCGGTGGACTTCACGGTCGGGCGCTTCGACGAATTCGACAAGCCTATCACCATCGATCCCATTCCCACCACCTTCGACTTCGACCTCCTCGACGGCAGCCTCAACTCCATCCCCCTGCAGAATGACGGCCTCCTCACCGTCCCCTTCAACGTGCCCAGCTACGACGACTCCTCCGGGCGGCCCCTCCCGGTCCATGCCTCCGCCAGCCTGAGCAATTTCGAGATCAAGCCGCTCACCCAGCTCGACTCCACCCAGACCTATACCCTCCGCTGCACCCTCTCGCACGAGGAGGATCCGCTCTTCACGGCCTATGTCGACATGGCCCTCGACCACGCCCCGCAGCAGCTCCTGCACTTCAACGGCAACCTCTACTTCGGCGCGGTCCCCACCACCTTCGACGAGATCACCAACAGCCCCGCGCCCCTCGGCGGCGGACTCGGCTACGTCAGCACCCAGCTGGCCCTCGGCAACGAGGCCGGCACCCTCACCGACGCCGCCCCCTACGTCTTCGGCGACGGCACCGTCCTCGACGTGCAACTGGAAATCGACGGCGATGCGGTCCTCGCCGCCATTTCCCCCTCCCAGACCGCCCATCCCCCCGGCATGCCGGCCGGCATCATCACCCAGGACCTCAACGGCACCGGACTCAAATACACCGGCGGCGTCCAACTCACCCCCACCGGCGCGGTGGCCAACGGATTCACCATCTGTTTCCCGCAGGGACTCGGCTATCTTCCGGACATCACCGTGGACGACAAACACGGCGAACCCGACTACGTCCACGCGGGCCTCATCAGCCTCAACTCCTCCCTCGGCCTCAGCGGAAATGTCTCCGTCACCCTCGGCACCAACGCCCGGATCTTCGACGAGTCCCACCCGCTCGCCCTCGACTGCGCCCACTTCACCCTCCAGCCCAACGGCGAACTCGTCTTTGACACCACCACCGGGGAATACATCCACCACCCCGCCCTGGCCTACCTCGAAAGCCTCCCGGCCTTCTGGGACGACCCCTCCATGATGGAGCGCTACTCCAACGACCTCTACTGGCGTGCCTTCGAACGCACCGCCGGGGCCGGGACCACCACTTGCCGGGCTGCCACCGACGGCTCCTGCCGCATCGATGCCCTCAACCGCTTCGATCCCTTCGACTTCCGCACCCACTACCCGCTGGAAACGAGCATCCTCTGGAACTCCACCTCCGAGTTCACCTTCATCAACGGCGTCCCGGACACCGCCGTCTCCCTCCTCGTCGGCGTCCCGAAAATCGACGTGCCCTACAGCATCAACTGCGCCGACGATCCCTGCCCCGGGGACGGCACGGTCATCGTCACCGAGATTCCCGATGCCAACGTCCTCCACCTCACCCCCTCTGGCGGCCTCTGGCGCCACGGGGTCACCAACGCCCCCACCCAGCTCGAGTGGGGGGCCCGCGGGGACGGCGGGGGCGGAGTCACCGGCTACGCCCACCGCACCAACGCCTTCAACGACACGGCCTACTACATGCCCGGCTACCAACTTTATGCCGCTGACAATGTTCTGCTCTCCAACAACATCTACTCCTCCACCGCCGGCGACAACGCCCCCGGCGCCCTCCTCCTCTCCGCCTTCAACGAGGACCCCACTCTGGCCGCCGACCTGCACCTGCCCACCGAGTCGGCCTACGTGGCCGGCGACGGCGCCTACCGCGGCCTGAATTTCGGCCTCTTCCGCCGAATCAGTGGGTGGATGAGGAGTGAAAGCTTCAATTTGGCAGCCTTCCGATCACG
>JAQCFL010000131.1 GCA_027619375.1 Verrucomicrobiota bacterium
TTGGGACTTGGGATTTGCGGAATGGACCGGGTTGGGAGAAGATGCGGCGATGCGTGTATTGATAGCCTGTGACAAATTCAAGGGATCTCTTTCTGCGGTGGAGGCTTGTGAGGCGGTGCGGGAGGGGTTGCGGGCCGGGGGGGTGGACGGAGTGATCGAGCTGTGTCCGATCGCGGATGGTGGGGAAGGGTTTGCAGAGGGGTTGGTGGGTGCGCTGGGGGGCGAGTGGGTGGAGTGTGTGGTGTCTGATGCGCTGGGGCGGAAGGTGACGGCCAGGTATGGGGTGTGCCGGGTGGAGGAGGATGATGTGGCGGTGATGGAGATGGCGGAGGCGGCAGGGATGTGGCGTTTGGCGCCGGGGGAGCGGAAGGTGATGAAGGCGACCACGGCGGGAGTGGGGCAGATGATCCGGCACGCCACGAAGGTGCGGAATGTGGATCGGATTTTGCTGGGGCTGGGAGGGAGCGCGACCAATGACGGAGGAGTGGGGATGGCGGTGGCTTTGGGGATCGCCTTTCGGGATCGGAGGGGCTGGGAGTTGGAACCGGTGCCGGAAGAGATGGTGGAGGTGGCGCAGATCGGGGAGGCGGGGCGGATTGGATTGCCACGGATCGAGGTGGCGTGTGACGTGGAGAATCCGCTGCTCGGGCCGAATGGGGCGACGGCAGTGTATGGCGCGCAAAAGGGAGCGGGGCCGGAGGAGCAGGAGCGGTTGGAGCAATTTTTGACGGCCTTGGTGAAGACGACGGATGCGGCGGAGATCGCGGAGCGACCTGGGGCGGGAGCAGCGGGAGGGATGGGGTTCGGGTTGCTGCGGTTTGCGGGAGCGGAGTTGCGGAGCGGGTTTGAGATGGTGGCGGAAATTTTGGATTTGGAAGAGCGCATGCGGGGGGTGGATGTGGTGGTGACGGGCGAGGGATCGCTGGATGCGCAGAGTTTGTCGGGCAAGGGTCCGGTGGGAGTGGCGCGGATGGCGCGGGAAGCGGGGGCGATGGTGGTGGGGATCGCGGGGCAGGTGTCGCCGGAGGTGCGGGAGAGCGGGCT
Source organism: Verrucomicrobiota bacterium (assembly GCA_027619375.1). GTDB lineage: Bacteria > Verrucomicrobiota > Verrucomicrobiia > Verrucomicrobiales > Akkermansiaceae > JAPKDA01. The sequence goes on from JAQCFL010000131.1 coordinate 1,045, forward strand.
GTTTGATGAGCTGGGGAGTCTGGAGAATTTTGGTCTGCCACGGGAGGAATCGATGGCGCGGGGGGCGGAATTGTTGCGGAAAACGGGGGAGCATCTTGCAGGCTTGCTCCGGGAGCGGGTGGCAGGTTAGATCGACGGCACATGGCAAACGTCGTTCTTTTATTCGCTGGTCAGGGTGCGCAGAAGGTGGGGATGGGCAAGGATTTGGCGGAGGCCCATCCGGCGGCGGCGGCGTTGTTTCGTCGGGCGGACGAGGTGCTGGGGCGGAGTTTGAGCTCGATCATGTTCGAGGGGCCGGAGGAAGAGCTGACGAAGACCGCGAACTGTCAGCCGGCCTTGTTTGTGCACGGGCTGGCCTTGTTGGAAGTTCTCAAGGAACGGTTGCCTGGGCTGACTCCGGTGGCGGCGGCGGGATTGTCGTTGGGCGAGATGACGGCGCACACCGCGGCGGGGACGTTTACTTTTGAGGAGGGGTTGAAGGTGGTGGCGCGGCGCGGGGAGTTGATGGATGAGGCTTGCGCAAAAACGAACGGGGCGATGGCGGCGATGATCGGGGGAGAGGAAGCGGCGGTGAAGCAGTTGGCGGAGGATTGCGGGATCGATGTGGCGAATTTGAACTGCCCGGGGCAGATCGTGTTGTCGGGGACGGTGGAAGGGGTGGACAAGGCGGTCTCGCTGGCGAAGGAGCGCGGGATTCGGATGGGGAAGAAGTTGAACGTGGCGGGGGCCTATCACTCGCGGTTGATGGTTTCGGCGGAGGAGCAGCTGGGGAAGGTGTTGGCGGAGGCGGAGGTGGGGACGCCGGGGATTCCGGTGGTGGCGAATCAGACGGCGACAGTGGTGCGCACGGCGGCGGAGATTCGAGAGACGCTGACGAAGCAGGTGACGGGATCGGTGCGGTGGGTGGAGTCGATGCAATTGCTGCGTGGCGAGGGGCATGCTCTTTTTCTGGAGTTGGGCCCGGGGAAGGTATTGGCGGGTTTGATGGGGCGGATCGATGCGGAGGCGAAAGTCGTGTCGGCGGAGGATGCGGAGAGCCTGGAAGCGGCCGTGGCGGAGCTGGGATGAGGTCGGATACTGGTGCGGAGGGCGAAAAAGGGCCTGTTTTGTTGGTGAAAGCGGCCGGAGGAGGTTCGGGTGAATCGGTGGATATTTTTGGTTGCGCGTCATGGGGTAAACCCCTAGTTTCCGCGCCGTCTTAACTAACTGCGGAGCGGTAGCTCAGTTGGTTAGAGCGCCGGCCTGTCACGCCGGAGGTCGCGGGTTCAAGTCCCGTCCGCTCCGCCATTAGTATCAACGACTTACGAGAAAATGAACCAAGGGTGAACCACCCCGGTTCATTTTTTTTGTGTCCGCCCCCCCGAAGATCCCCCTCCTCCCCGGGTTGCCAGTCCGGCATTGCCCATCCATGCGCTGATGGTCAGCGGGGGACTCCCGAACGGATCGCCAGGAGGAGGCCCTGCGCCCTCCGCCGCGAGGTCCCGCTGGTTATGCCGCCAGGAAACTCTCCAGCATCCAGATGGTCTTCTCGTGGACCTGGATGCGGGCGATGGCGATGTCCTCGGTTTCGGAGTCCCCCGCGTCTCCGGCAATCTCCCTGACTTTGGCCAGGTCATCCACCACCTTGCGGTTTGAATCCGCCAAGTGCGCCACCATCTCCTCCGCGCCGGCGTCCTCCTGAAGCTCCTTGATCCCCGCCATCTTGGCCAGATTCCCAAGACCGCCCGGGGCCAGGGAACCGAGGGCGCGCACGCGCTCGGCCAGTTCATCAACAGCGGTAAACAGCTCCGTGTACTGTTGTTCAAAGGCGGTATGGAGGGCGAAAAACCCCGGCCCGCGCACGTTCCAGTGGCACAAATGGGTCTGTCCCATCAGGGCGTAACTGTCTGCTACTACCTGCCGCAAGGCTGCGACAACGTCTTCCTTGGTTGCGGACGTGTTGGCCATTCGCGAATCATAGAACAGATGTTCATGACCGCAAGGGAATGTCCGGGACGGGTTTTATAACGGGTTCGGCCCTCGCTGCGGAGGAGCTTGTTAGGCGCGAGGCATGTCCGCGCCGGCGTCCTACCCTTGCTCGGGATACCGGGCGACGAAGTCTTCGATCGATTGATACACCTCCCCGATGTCCAAGGAGGAGAGGGATCCCAGGGTGTAGAGTTCCAGCGCCTTCGACTGACCTTTGAGCTGGTGCTTGCCCAGGGATTTGAAGGGATGCTCCCGCTTCGCGCTGAGAACCACTGATTCGTCGATGTTCAGCCGGACGTTCAGGTCGCGAGTCAGGGATTCGATCCGGGCGGCAAGATTGACGGTGTTTCCGAGAATGGTGAAATCACGTTTGAGAGGGGATCCCACATTGCCCTCGAAGACGAGTCCGTGAGCCAGTCCCACTCCGACGTAGAGATAGCGGTGCGGGCTCGTCTCGCCGGCAGTCGTCCGCCGCCGGGCCATCTCGGCGAGGATGGCGAGCGACGCCTCGAGGGCGTCATCCGAGGTCAGACCGGGGAAGTAGGCCAGGACTCCGTCGCCGGTGAGTTTGTTCACCTGGCCGTTGTTGGCAGCGATGTGGGTGGAGCAAACCTCGGCATGGCTGTTGACCAAACCGATCAGGTCGCGAGGGGCGAGATGCTCCGCGAAGCGGGAGAAGCCGATGATGTCGCTGTAGAGGACGGTGACGCACTCCCGCCGGGGGCGAACCGAAGTCGGGCTGATCCCCTGTTCGAGCATCTTCAGGATGCTGGGCTGGGTATACTCGGCGATGGCGCGATGGGACTCCACGAGCGAAGTCAGGATCTGGCGGAACGCGAAGGGCAGCGATTCGGTGGCTTCGTTCAGATTGAACACCTTCATTTTCCAGCCCGGGAACATGCGCTCCTGGACGTCGAGTTCGGTCTTGAGGCACAGCACGTCCTCATGTCGTTCATCGGGGACGATCCGTTCATAGTAGAGGCGGTCCACCGTTGCGGCGGGTCCTTCGAGAACCTGGAAAAAGGTGTTGCCCAGAGAGACCAGAAAGCCCGTGATCTCCCACTTGTCATTGTTGCGGTGAGCGGAGTCCTGGATTTCTTGGAGATCCGCCTTGGAGAGGGGACGGGCAAACCGGCTGGCGTAGTACATTTGTTTCATCGCTCGACCGTGCTTGCGCCCCCCCTTCCGCGGACCTTGCTTGTCGACGAGGCCGGGCCCTGAAACGCAAGACCCCGCGGACAAGTCGCCGCTGGAACCCGGTCTTGAGATTCCCATCCAGGGCAGGACCGGGAAAGCATGCGCTGTCTCAAGGTGGTGTTCATGGTTCTTGAATTGAAAGGCCGTGCCCCGGAAGTGCCTGCATCCGTCGCAGTCAGGCGGGCCCATCGTGGGGGCATCCTCCCAAGGGGCGCAAACACATTCGTCGGATCATCGATGCTGACGTGCGAGGGCCAGTCCGGGGTCATGCCAGGTTGGCCCGGTGGCCAATAGAAGCAAGACTGCCCGGATGCCGTTTCCTCCGCCGCTATTCAAGCGCCATGATGGTCAAGCGGCATTCCTGATTGTCCTTGGTCATGCTCTGTTCCCTGCCTAGGTTTGTTATGGCAGGAAGACCACCAGCAAGAATCAGTCTCACCGAGGCTGAACGATCAGAGCCCAAGACTTGGAAGAAGAGGGGCAAGACTGCTCAGGCGCTGGCGTTGAGGGCTTGCAGTCCCCGTGACGCGGGACGAATGACGCGCGGGGCACATTCTGGCGGTGCGCATCTTCGGGTCTGCAGGCCGGGGAATTCGCCCCGATGTCGGGCCGGGGCCGATGCGGGTGACGGCGAAGCGCCCCGAGAGCGCCCGGATTGGCGGGCACCAGCCGGGGCGTGCCGAAAGATCGAGCGTTTCCACGAATCGAGACGATGGTCCGGAGTGGAGATCACGAGGCAAACAGCCGCCAGCGGCAACACCAGACGGCTGCAAACACCGGGCCCGTCCCCATTTCATGACCCTTCCGATCACATGCCCACCTGATGGTTCCCGCCCTTCATCTCTTCTGCGCTGTCTCGTTCATCGGGTATGGGGTCAGCTGCCTCGCCACCGATCACATGGTCCGCGAGTTTGAGCGCTATGGACTCGCAAGATATCGGGTCCTCACCGGAGTGCTCCAGATACTGGGAGCGGCCGGTCTGCTCGCCGGTTTCCAGTTCCCGATGGTCGGGGCTCTCGCTGCGGGAGGATTGTCGCTGCAGATGCTCTTGGGCTACTGGGTCCGGCTGAAAATCGGCGACCGCTTCCTCCTGGGCGTCCCCGCCCTCGCCTACATGGTGGTCTGTGCCTGGCTCTGCGTCCGGTTCCTCAGGTGACGACCAGGATCAGCGAGAGCGCCAGCAAGATGAGGGCCGGAAGCGACTTGTGCGCCGCGTCTTTCACCTTCACGTGCATGATGATCGCTCCGATCATGAGGCCTGCCATGGTGATGGCGGCCGGCTGCACCAGGACTGGAACCACGATTCCCGCCAGCAAGGCCACGGCGGACCCCACCTTGAGAATCCCCACCGCCCAGAACATCCAGCCCGGCAACCCGTAGGCCCCGAATTCCTCCTTCAGACTGGCCGCCGCTCCGCCCCGATAGGACGTTTGCCTGCCCGATCGCAGGAACCAGACGTTCAGGATTCCCAGACCGATGACAAGTTGGCAGATGAGATGAAGATAGTGCATGGCGGTGGCCGCATGCAGCCACGCCCAGTCCTCAAGCGCTGTCAAGTTCTCTTGCCGGGAGGACGAACAGGATTCACGTCCCGCCCAGGCAAGCAAGCTCCCTGGAAAGGGGCAGGGAAGGGGTGCCATGCGACCGACCGATGTCCCCGCCCGGGATGGGGCTTTGTCCTATTTCTCCCTCCTGCCGGACTGGCCGCCCCGGGAACCGGCCTTTCGGACGCCCCTGGACTGGGCGGCGAAACTCCGGGACATGAACAAGCCCTTGAGAACGATCAGGGAGATCGCCACGCCGAAGAAGAAGATGATGAGGAGGATTTCCACGGCCTAGTCTTCCTCCTCCGAGTCGATCCGTGACGCCAGCAAGGTCACCCGCACCCCGACCCAGAGAGTCAGGATGCTCGGCACCCAGATGCCGACGAACAGCCCGTAATCATGGTTCACGAGGAACCAGAGGGCCACACTAATGACGAAGCTGAGGAACGCCGCAATGAGAAATGGATAGTCGATTTTGTGGAACATGGTTCTCAGGAGTGGAGTTGTTGCTCACATGGAGCCGTCTCCCCGAAGCGGACGACCACCTCGGTTGAAAAGTCATACGGCGGGCTTGGCGCTTGTCAAATTGAAGATACGAGACGGCGTGGCGGAACCACGCTCACGAGGGGCGGGGAGCCAGTTTGCCACACCACCGCCACCAAGCCGCTCTCCAATTCCTTCCCCGTCCTCACCGACAGGAGGCCGTGTCTGGTGCGAGTCATGAGGCTCATCCCTTCGCTGATCGCTCGGGCGATGAGGATCCGGGTGAGCGTGGAGGGGCAGGGGCGCGGAGGGAACGCTCAACCGGCGATGGTGTTGAGGAAGTCGCCGATGCGGACTTTGGCCTCGAGGGGGTGGCGGAGACGTTTGCTGCGGACGATCTTGTAGTCGTTGCGGCGGCCGGATTTGTGGACCTCAAGGAAGCCCTCTGCGATGAGGTCGGCGAGGATGCGCTGCACGGCGCGCTCGGTGATGCCGATCTCGGTGGCGAGGTCGCGGATGCGGGCCTCCGGGGTGCGGTTGAGGACGACGAGGACGTGGGTGTGATTGGTCAAAAAAGCCCAATGGGAAGCGGGGGATCCTTTCATACGACAATCTTATCGTGTTTTTATTTACATAAAACGAACTTCGTATATATTCCCCTAACGCCCGGCGCTGACAAGGCAAAACACAAACCCCGGGCGGGCCCAAACAAATGAACCAACTCATTCTGAAGAAGCATCTAATCGCGCTGGCGACCCTGCCGGAGACGGAGTCCCCGGTGATCAGCGCCTATTTTGACCTGGAGCAGTCGGTGGCGGAGAACCGGAGGCGCTTGAACTCGTGGGCGACGCTGGTGCGGCATTCCTTCCGGGGGGAGGCGGCGCGGGACTTTGACGATGCGATCGAGGAGGTGACCTCGGCATTGGAGGGAGCCGGGCGGGGGCGCAGTGCGGCGGTGTTCAGCCGCTGGGGCGACTATCCGTTCGTGCTGCCCCTGACGATGGGGGTGCCGATCGAGGCGCAGTTCCATGTGGCCACTGTTCCGGTCATTTTTCCGCTGGTGGAGATGAAGGATCGCTTCCACCGCTTTGTGCTGGTGGCGACGACGTCTGATTCGGCGCGGATCTTCGAGATCAACCTTGGGGAAGTTTCCGAGTCGTTGCTGGCGGAGCGTCCGGAGTTGCGTGAGCGACTGGGTCGGGAGTGGACGAGGGCGCACTATCAGAACCACCGGCGCGAGCGGGAGGACCAGTTCGTGAAGGAGAAGGTGGCGATCATCGAGCGACTCATGGCGAAGCGCGGGCACAACGCGCTGATTCTGGCGGGCGAGGCGCGATTCGTGAACCGCCTCCGGGACCAGTTGCCGAAGCACCTGCAGGTGCGGGTGGCGGGGAAGATCCTCGGCGGGTTGGGCGAGGGGACCCTGTCGAAGGTGGTGGAGGAGTCGATCGAGGTCTTCTTGGGGCAGGAGCATGAGGAGAGTCACGATGCAGTGCGCCGGCTGGATGCGGCGGTGCGTTCGGGGGGCTTGGCGGTGGTGGGGCTCAAGGAGACCCTGCGGGCGATCGAGTTCCACCAGGCCGACCAGTTGATTCTGTCCTCGGACCTGCCGACCGAGGAACGGGAACAGCTGGTGCGCCTGGCGACCCAGCAGGATCTGCCGGTGGAAACGGTGCAGGGGAGTGACACGTTGGAGCGCAATGGCGGGGTGGGTTGCCTGCTCCGCTACCTGCCGCAGCCGGACGAGATGGTCGCCGAAGCAGTGGCCTGAACACCCAACCGAACAAGGAGCTGATGGCCAATTCCGTGTCTTCCCGTCCGCCCCAGCCCGGGGGCGGGCGGGGACTTCCTCCGCTGAGCACCGCGATGCGGGAATTCTTTCGGCTCGAAGCGGCCGGGGGGATCCTGCTGGTGGTGGCCACGGTGGTGGCGATGGTGCTGGCGAACTCGCCGGCCCGCGGCCTCTACGAGTCCGTCCTCGCGCTGCCCTTGCAGATTCGGATCGGGGAGCTCGACCTGCACAAGCCCCTCTTGCTATGGATCAACGACGGTCTGATGGCGGTCTTCTTTTTCCTGATCGGTCTGGAGCTGAAGCGGGAGTTGGTGGAAGGGGAGCTGTCGCATCCGCGCAAGCTGATCCTGCCGGGGGTGGGGGCGATCGGAGGGATGGCGGTGCCGGCCTTGGTTTATGTGGCGATCAACTGGGGCAATGCGGTGTCCTTGCAGGGCTGGGCGATTCCGGCCGCCACGGACATTGCCTTTGCGTTGGGGATCCTGACCCTGCTGGGGTCGCGGGTGCCGGTCTCGCTGAAGGTGTTCCTCGTGTCGTTGGCGATTGTCGATGACATCGGGGCGATCTTGATCATTGCCTTGTTTTACACGGCGAACCTGTCGCTCGGGAGTCTCTTGGTGGCGGCGGGGGCGCTGGTGGTGCTCTTTGTGATGAACCGCCGGGGGGTGGGGCGCCTGAGTTTCTATCTGCTGGTCGGGCTGGTGCTCTGGGTGGCGGTGTTGAAATCGGGAGTGCATGCGACGCTGGCGGGGGTGGCACTGGCGGCGTTCATCCCGATCCGGCCGTCCGGACCGGAGGGGAAGTCACTGCTGAAATCGCTGGAGGACGACCTGCACGGGGTGGTGGCCTTCGTGATCCTGCCGGTGTTTCCGCTGGCGAACGCGGGGGTGCCGCTGGAGGGATTCACCCTGGCGGCCTTGTTCAGTCCGGTGCCGTTGGGGATTATGTTGGGCCTGACGGTGGGGAAGTTTGTGGGGGTGTTTTCGCTGGCGGGGCTGGCGGTGCGGCTGGGCTGGACGAAACTGCCGGAGGGGATGGGGTGGGGTTCGCTGGCCGGGGTGTCGGTGCTGTGCGGGGTGGGGTTCACGATGAGTCTGTTCATCGGGTCGCTGGCCTTCGAGGGCGGCGGGCTGGCGTATGACGGGAGTGAGCGCCTCGGGGTCCTGATAGGGTCGGGGGTGTCGGCGGTGCTCGGGTATGTGATCCTGGCGAAGGTGTTGCCGCGGGGCGAGCGGTCGTAG
>JAQCFL010000132.1 GCA_027619375.1 Verrucomicrobiota bacterium
TTTGGGGGGGGGTTTGGGGTGGTTGGGGACCGGATGGGGTTTGGGTGGGCTTTTGATGGGATTCAGGCCTGATCATGCAGTGTGGGAACCCGAGGATTTGCCTGAACGGCGCTTGTGCCGTGATTGATGGTTCTACGGGGGATCAGATTTGTGATTGAACTCGAAGGGTTTTGACGTAAGTCAACGGAACCCGTTCGTGGGTGCCTGGACGATCAAATCCCAAAAAACTCAGATACTTGTGCGCATAGCAACTACCGTAATATTTCTGGCTCTGCTTTCCGCGGCAGGCGCGGCGCCGTTGTCCTATAATCGGGATATTCGTCCGATCCTGTCGGAGAACTGTTTCGCCTGTCACGGGCCTGACAAGGAGGCGCGGAAAGCCAAGATGCGGCTTGATGTGCGGGAGTCGGCGGTGAAGAAGGAGGCGATCGTGCCTGGTGATCCGGAGGGGTCGGAGATGATCCATTTGATCAACACGGATGATGAGGACGACCTCATGCCGCCGGCCGATTCGCACAAGGCGCTGACTGCGGAAGAGAAGAAGATTTTGGCGGAGTGGATCAAGCAGGGGGCGGACTATGAGCCGCACTGGGCGTACATGAAGCCGGTGCGGCCGGAGGTGCCGAACATGGGGGGGGGCAATCCGATCGACAATTTCATTCTCGCGGGACTGAAGGAGGGGAGCCGTGAACTTTCGGCGCCGGCTTCGCCCAACGTTCTGGCCCGGCGGCTGTCGTTGGATCTGACCGGCCTGCCTCCCCTGGTGACGGGGATGTCCGATCCGGCGGCTGATCTGGATCGTTTGCTGTCCTCGCCGCATTTCGGGGAGCGGATGGCGATTTACTGGCTGGATCTGGTCCGTTATGCCGACACGGTGGGTTATCACAACGATGTGGAGCGGGACGTGACGCCGTACCGTGACTACGTGATCGAGGCGTTCAACAAGAACAAGCCATACAACGAGTTCATCGTGCAGCAATTGGCCGGCGACCTGTTGGAGAATCCTTCGGTGGAGGACTATGTGGCGACGACCTTCAACCGGGTCAATCAGATTTCGGGGGAAGGGGGCATTCAGGATGCCGAGTATATCGCCAAGTATTATTCGGAGCGGGTGCGGACGACTTCGGTGGCCTTTCTGGGTTCGACGATGGGGTGTTCGGAGTGTCACGATCACAAGTTCGATCCATTCACCACGAAGGACTTTTACGCGATGGAGGCCTTCTTTGCGGACATTTATGAGAAGGGGGCCTACAACGGTGACGGGCGTTACAACGAGGGGGCGGACATCAAGGAATACCCCGGATTCACCCTGTCCAACTGGGGGCCGGTCATGCAGGTGCCTCCATCGGGCCGGGAGGAGAAGTTGGCGGAGCTTACTGCGGAGCGGAGGCGTTTGGAGGGAGATCTGGAGAAGACGACGCCTGAATTGCGTAGTGCGTTTGGAGACTGGGTGAAGGATCTTCGGGCCAAGTCCGGGGCGAGTGAGCCGCAGGATGTGGCGATTCTGGACGATGAGGAATTGCCGTTGGTCGGGGTCGAGAAGGTGACCGACAACGTGTACTCGGGGACCATCGCGCGACGGCAGAAGGGTGCCGGTTTGGTGCAGCACATCGTGGAGACGGATGCCAATCCGGTGACTCTCGCGGCGGGGGACAAGTTGTTCGCCTGGGTCTGGCTCGATCCCAAGGATCCGCCGAAGCAGATCATGCTGCAGTTCCACGGGGAGTCCGCGTGGAATCACCGGGTTTGGTGGGGGGAGGATCTCATTGATTATGGCAAGGGAAGCAAGAAGGCCGATCATTTCCACAGCGGCGAACTTCCGGCGCTTGGGGAGTGGGTTCGGGTTGAGGTGCCTGCGGGCAGTGTTGGTTTTTCTGGGGGGTCGAAGATCACGAAGATGGCTTACACCCAGTTTGGCGGCACCGTTCTTTGGGATCTTGCCGGTCGCCACACGGATACTGCCGACGCTGTTCTGGCCGGTTTTCCCGAGAATGTGCGGGAGGCGCTGAAGAAGAGCAACAGCGGGGCGTTGAGTGAGGAGGAGAAGGCGCTGATCTTTGACTATTACAGGACGCTTGCGCCATCTCTGGCTCCAGTTCGGGCCGCGCTTGCAATGCTTGACGAGCAGGAGAAGGAGCTCAAGAGCGGGGGGAGGACCACTCTGGTTACCCTGTCCGTCAAACCTCGGGAGATTCGGGTGCTTCCCCGCGGCAATTGGATGGATCGCAGTGGGGAGGTGGTCCTGCCAGAGTTGCCGGGGTTTCTCACGGCAGACGGTAGCCTGGGGGCCGGGAAGGAACGTCTGAGCCGCCTTGATCTTGCCCATTGGATTGCCTCTCCGGACAATCCGCTCACGGCGCGGGCCTTTGTGAACCGGGTGTGGGCCTTGTTCCTCGGAAAGGGTCTCTCGCGGGACTTGCAGGATCTGGGGAATCAGGGGCAGTGGCCGACGCATCCGGAGTTGCTGGACTGGCTTTCGGTGGAATTCATGGAGTCGGGTTGGGATGTGAAGAAGCTGGTGAAACTCATCGTCACCTCGCGGACCTACCAGCAGTCGTCCAATGTCTCCGCCTCGCTGCAGGAGCAGGATCCCTACAACCTGCTCTATGCCCGGCAGAATCCCCGGCCTGTTTCCGCGGAATTCGTGCGGGACAATGCCCTGGCGGTTTCGGGTCTGCTGAATCCTCAAGTGGGTGGGCCCAGTGCGCGGCCTTACCAGCCTGACGGCTACTATGCGCAGTTGAATTTTCCGAAACGGGCGTACCAGCCGCACAACGATGCGAATCAATACCGCCGTGGGGTTTACATGCACTGGCAGCGGTCCTACCTGCATCCGATGCTGGTGGCCTTCGATGCGCCGGCCCGGGAAGAGTGCACGGCGAGTCGGGAGATCAGCAACACGCCGTTGCAGGCCCTGAACCTGCTCAACGATCCTACCTTCGTGGAGGCGGCGCGGGTGTTGGCACAGGAACTGGTGGCGGCGAACGAGCAGATCAACGAGCGCCTTGAGTTGGCGTTTGATCGTCTGTTGCTTCGTCGGCCGACGGCGGAGGAGTTGACCCTTCTCGGAGAGCTTCACCGGGGGCAGCTGGAGCGTTACAAGGCCGACCCGGAAGCGGCGAAGCAGTTTTTGGGCGTTGGTCTGGCACCGGTGCCGGACACGTTGGATCCGGCTGATCTCGCTGCGACCACGGCGGTGACCCGGGCCCTGTTCAATCTTCACGAATCCATCACCCGTTACTGATCAACGCGCACCTCTGGAAGACCCCATGAACATCGAGCAGACATTTGCGAACTCCATCAACCGCCGGGCCTTCCTCCGGAATTCCTCGTATTCGGTCGGGAGCGCGGCGCTGGCCAGCTACCTCCTGCAGGATTTGGGGGCAGAGCCGGAGTGGAAGGGGGCATTGGGCGGCAAGTTTCACACCCCGCCGAAAGCGAAGAGAGTCATTCACCTGTGCATGGCGGGGGGGCCGTCGCATTTGGAGACGCTGGATTACAAGGCGGAGTTGGCGACGTTGAACGGGAAGCCCATGCCGGAGTCGTTCACGAAGGGCCAGCAGTTGGCGCAACTGCAGGGCAAGGCGCTGAACTGCCTTGGTCCGCAGTTTGAATTCCAGCCCTACGGGGAGTGTGGGCGGATGATGTCGTCGGCGTTCCCGCACATTGGATCCATCGCGGATGAGATTGCGGTGATCAACTCGATGCACACCGAGCAGATCAACCACGATCCGGCGCATACCTTCATGAACACCGGCTCGGTCATTCCGGGTCGTCCGTCGATGGGGTCGTGGTTGCTCTACGGATTGGGGGCGGAGACCGACGAGCTTCCCGGTTTCGTGGTGATGACCTCCTCGGGTGGCGGGCAGGATCAGCCGATTGCCTCGCGGCAGTGGCACAGCGGATTCCTGCCGTCGAAATTCCAGGGAGTGCAGTTCAACTCGAAGGGAGACCCGGTGCATTACGTGAACAACCCGGCGGGCGTTTCGGCCGGGGACCAGGGAGATCTTCTGGCGACGATCAACCGGATGAACCGGATGTTGGGGAACCGGCAGAATGATCCGGAAATCGCGACGCGCATTGCGCAGTATGAGATGGCCTTCAAGATGCAGACCTCCGTGCCCGGCCTGATGGATGTCTCGGGTGAATCACAAGATGTGCTCGACAGCTATGGTGCCAAGCCGGGGGATGGTTCGTTTGCCTCGAACTGCCTGTTGGCCCGTCGTCTGGCGGAACGCGGGGTGCGTTTCATTCAGCTCTATCACCGGGGATGGGATCACCATGGTGGGGTGAAGAAGGGGATTGAGACGGTTTCCGGTCACGTGGACCGGGCCACGGCTGCACTGGTGAAGGACCTCAAGGCGCGGGGGATGTTGGAAGACACGCTGATCGTCTGGGGTGGGGAGTTCGGGAGGACTCCGATGGCGCAGGGGAGTGGTCGTGATCACCACATTCAGGCCTTTTCCCTCTGGATGGCAGGGGCGGGGATCAAGGGGGGGGCGACCTATGGTTCGACCGACGAGCTGGGCTACGCGGTGGCGACGGATGGGGTGTCGGTGCACGATCTGCATGCGACCATTCTTGATCAGCTTGGCATCGATCACGAGCGGTTGACCTATCGCTTCCAAGGGCTCGATTTCAAACTGAGCGGGGTGGAGGCGGCAAAGGTGGTGAAGGCGGTGCTGGCTTGATCTGCCGGGTTGGCTTGGATGCAGGGTTGAAGTTGAAAGCGAATTGCTCGTCAGGAAGTGGGCCCACTTCCGCTGCGGGCCATTGCCATTGCAGCATTCACCAGGGCGGGCACGTTTGGTTTGCAACCCGCTGGCTGGAAGGGTGGGAGGAGCGGGGTGCTTGAAGGTTGATGGGGGGGCTTGCGGGGTTGGGTAGGCGGGTTGCAAACCCGCTCTCCCTATTGGGAGAGTCAGGGTTGGGCGGACGACGTGGGCGTGGTTGGTCCTTATGGGGAGGCCTGCGACCGGGACGGTCACGCCACGGTCAGGGTTTGGCGGGGCTGAGTTGGGCGGCGGCGTGGTGGAAGGCGGCGGAGGCGGGGGATTTGCTTGGGGGGAGGAGGGCGACGGGTTGGCCGTTGTCGCAGGACTCGCGGGTGTAGGGATCGAGGGGGATCTGGGCGAGGAGGGGGACCTGGAGGCGCTCGGCCTCGCGTTTGCCGCCGTCCTTGCCGAAAAGGTGGTATTTGGTCCCGTGTTCGCATTCGAACCAGGCCATGTTTTCGATGATGCCGAGGATGGGGACGTTGACCTTGGCGAACATGGTGACGGCTTTCCGGGCGTCGATGAGGGCCATTTCCTGGGGGGTGGTGACGATGACGGTGCCGTCGAGGGCGACGGTCTGCACGATGGTGAGCTGGATGTCGCCGGTGCCGGGGGGGAGGTCGAGGACGAGGACATCGAGTTCGCCCCAGGCGACTTGTTTGAGGAACTGCTGGGTGTAGCGGTTGGCGAGGGGGCCGCGGACGATGACGGGGGAGCCGTCGCCGAGGAGGAAGCCCATGGACATGAGTTTGATGCCGTGGGCCTCGATGGGGATGATGTTGTCGTTTTGGTCTGCGTTCGGTTGTTTGCCGGTCGCGCCGAAGAGGAGGGCGACAGAGGGGCCGTAGAGGTCGCAGTCACAGAGGCCGACCTTGAGGCCCTGTTGGGAAAGGGCGATGGCGAGGTTGGCGGCGACGGTGGATTTGCCGACGCCACCCTTGCCGGAGGCCACCGCGATGATTTTTTTGACGCCGGGGAGGGATTGTTTGCCGGCCACGCCGCCGGGGGTGGTGGGGGAGCCGGGAGGATCCTGGATGTCGATGTCGATCTTGACCTTTTCGGCGCCGCCGGCGAGGGCGTCGAGGACGGCGTGGCAGTCCTTGAAGACTTGTTCGGGGATCTTGGGGTCGCGGGTTTGGAGGCGGAGGGAGACGGTGAGGCTGTCGTTGTCGATGGCGACGGCCTGGACGAGGCCGAAGGAGACGATATCGCGGGAGAAGCCGGGATATTTGACAGTGGCGAGGGCGGTGCGAACGGCGTCTTCGGTCATTGGGGAGGAGGATTGTCTGGGCGAAGGGGAGAGACAAGGAGGCAGTGTTCAGTGTTCAGTGTTCAGAACCCAGATTGGGGAAGAAGACCACTGATTTCACTGATGGCACTGATTTATTGGGGAGGAAGAGGCAAAAAAGCGGTTTGCAGTATCCAGAACTTGGAATTCTGACCACTGACGACTGAGCACTGAATACTTCTTCCATCTACTGGTAGGATTTGCGGAGGTGGGAGGGGAGGATGCCGAGTTGTTCGCGGTATTTGGCGACGGTGCGGCGGGCGACCTTGATGCCCTGGGTGGTGAGGGCCTTCTCGATGGCGGCGTCGGAGAGGGGTTTATGGGCGTCTTCCTTGGCGACGATTTCCTGGATGGCCTCGCGGACGCCGGAGTTGGAGACTTCGGCCCCTTCGGAGGTGGTGTAGCCGGTGGTGAAGAAGCGGCGCATTTCGGCGACGCCGTGGGGGGTGCGCACGTATTTGCCGGCCACGGCGCGGGAGACGGTGGTGGGGTGGACGCCGATGGTGTCGGCGATCTCGTTCATGGTGAGCGGTTTGAGGTGCCGGGCGCCGAGTTCGAGGAAGGCGGTTTGGTGGCGGACGATCTCTTCGGTGATGGCGAGGATGGTGCCCTGGCGTTGGTCGAGGGCCTTCATGAGGGTGCGGCCGTCGCGGAGTTGGTTGCGGAGGTAGGTGCGGAGCTTGCGGTCGGGGCTGGTGCTCAGCATGTCCTTGTAGTGATCGTTGAGGCGGAGGCGGGGGAGGTATTCGTTGGTGAGGACGGCGGTCCACTCGCCGCTCTCGTCGCGTTCGATGGCCACGTCGGGGACGATGTAGGGATTTCCGGAGGGGTCGAAGGAGGTGCCGGGGGAGGGGTCGAGGTTGGCGATGTGTTCGGCGGCCTCGGCGACCTGTTCGACGGTGCATTTCAGGGTTCGGGCGATGTGCGGGAAGTGTTTGCGGGCCAGTTCGACCAGTTGGGTGTCGACGATGCGGTGTTCGAGGGAATCGGCGCGACCGGAGCGTTCGAGTTGGAGGAGGAGGGACTCGCGGAGGCCGGTGGCGGCGATGCCGGCCGGGTCGAAGCTCTGGAGAAGGAGTTTGGCGCGTTCGATGATGTTGTAGGGGATGGCGAGGCGGGCGGAGAGTTCGTCGAGGGGTTCGTCGAAGAAGCCGCGGTCGTCGAGGTTGCCGAGGAGGGCGAGGACGGCCTCGCGGATGTCGGGTTCGGCGAGGGCGAGGTCGAGTTGGTGAAGGAGGTGTTGTTGGAGGGTTTCGGGGCCGACGATGGAGTTGTAGAGGTGCTCGCGTCGTTCCTCGTCGTCGGGGGAGGAGGAGAGGGAGCGGCTTTCGAGGATGGCGAGGTCGCGGAGGTCGTCGTCCGGATCGTCGATCATTTCATCGGGATCGGGCGTGTCGTGTTCGAGGTCCTCGATGGAGAGGGATTCGGTGTCGTCCTCGAGGACGGGGTTGATCTCCATGGCCTGCTGGAGGAGTTGCTGGAGTTCCAGGGTGTTGGCTTGGAGAATTTCCAAGCTCTGGCGCATTTGGGGCGCCAGGGTCTGCTGTTGGCTCAGCGAGTGCTGGAGGGAAGCGTGCGCCATGGGTTTTGCCTGGTGGGGGCGGGGGGACGATGGCACAAAGTGGGCCGGACGCGAAGGAAATGAAGCAGATGTTGTGCCACATTTTTTTCCGGGGTGGGCGGAGGGGTTGAGGGCGAGGGAGTTGGGGAGGAATGCGGAATGCGGAATGCGGAGTGCGGAGTGCGGAGTGCGGAAAGGGGGATGGGGTGGATTCGGGGGGCACAGACGTGGATGCCTGTGGTCCTTTCGGGGTTGGGAGGGGGGAGAATCGGGCTTTGCAGGGAGAAAGGGGGCTGATAGGTGGAAGGGCATGAGCGGATTTGACGCATTTCGGGACAAGATGACCGGGGCAGGGGTGCGGGAGGCGGCCATTTTGGCCTTTGAGCGGAGTTATGGGACCTTGGTGCGGAAGGAGTCAGGGATGTTGCCGGAGGGGAGTTTGGATCCGGTGGAGAGCTTGCCGACGGGAGGAGGGGGTGAAGGGGGCTTTGATGCGGGGTTGTTGAAGCAGACCGTGCTGATCAAGCTGAACGGAGGTTTGGGCACCAGCATGGGGCTGCAGAAGGCGAAGAGTCTGCTGCCGGTGAAGGACGGGGCGACCTTTTTGGACATCATCGTGCGGCAGATCCTGGCGTTGCGGGAGAGCAGCGGGGCGCGGGTGCGGTGTTTGTTGATGAACAGCTTCAGCACGAGTGAGGACACCCTGGCCTACCTGCGGAAGTATGCGGCGGAGGGGTTGGCGGGGGCCGACGAGGTGGAGTTGATGCAGAACATGGTGCCGAAGGTGGATGCGGCGACCTTGGCTCCGGTGACTTGGGCGGCGGATCCGGAGCACGAGTGGTGCCCTCCGGGGCATGGTGATTTGTATCCGGCCCTGTCGGGGAGCGGGTGGTTGGATCGTTTGTTGGCGGAAGGGGTGAAGTATGCCTTTGTGTCGAACAGCGACAATCTGGGTGCGGTGCTCGACGCGGAGTTGCTGGCCTACTTTGCGGAAAGCGGGGCGCCATTTTTGATGGAAGTGACGCGGCGGACGGAGAGCGACAAGAAGGGGGGGCACCTCGCGGTGCGCAAGGTGGACGGGCAGCTCATCCTGCGGGAGGTGGCGCAGTGTCCGGAGGATGATCTTGAAGCGTTCCAGAATATCGGGAAGCATCGCTTCTTCAACACCAACAACTTATGGCTGCGGTTGGATGCGTTGAAAGAGGCCCTGGATGCGGCCGGCGGGGTGTTGCCGCTGCCGGTGATCTGCAATCGCAAGACGGTGGATCCGAGGGACAAGCAGAGCACGGAAGTGTATCAGTTGGAGGGGGCGATGGGTTCGGGGATCGAGTGTTTTGCCGGGGCAGCGGCGGTGGAAGTGCCGCGGACGCGATTTGCGCCGGTGAAGACGACGGGGGATCTGCTGGCGCTGCGGTCGGATGCCTACGAGTTACGGGCGGACGGCTGCATGGTGCTGGTGCCGGAGCGGGCCGGGGTGCCGCCGGTGGTGACGCTGGGGGATGAATACAAGTTGGTCGATGGGCTGGATGTGCTGGGGGTGCCGTCGTTGGTGGGGGCAAAGAGTCTGCGGGTGGAGGGGCCCTGGTCGATCGACTCGGGGGCGGTGATCCGG
>JAQCFL010000133.1 GCA_027619375.1 Verrucomicrobiota bacterium
TGCTGCGATGGGGGGGGGAGCGTTGACGGGGGGGCAGGGAAGGGAGGGTGGTGGAACCGCCGAGAGATTGGGGGGAACCCCAGGAAGGGTGGCTGTTCCATTCAGTGGCGCAGTGGGGTCAGGTGGCGTTGAGGTCAGTGAGGAGCTGGTCGATGAGGTCTTCCTCGTAGGCGGCGAGGCCGGCGGTGGACATGGCGTTGGCGAGATCGGATGCCCACTCTGGAGAAAAGGGGGTGCCTTTCAGCGGCTGGCTGGGGAAGCAGCTGTGATAATCGGCGGGGGTCATGCGCCAGAGGTGGGTGCGACCGGGTTGGTGGAGCTGGTCGAGGATGCGGAGGCCGGCCCAATCGAAGTCGGCACGGAGGTGAAGCTGGAGGCCGGCGTGGAGGAGTTTGTCGAGGAGGGCCCGGGCGGCGGCGGCTGGCATGCCGTTGAGGCAGATGAGGGGTTTGGACGTGGTGCCGAGACGGTTGGCGGCTTCGCTGACAATGGCGGGGTTTTCGCAAACGTAGGCCTCGCGCATGGTCGGATCGGGATCGAAGTCCTGAAGCTGTCGCCAGGGGAGGTAGAAGGGTTCGCCCTGATCGGCGTGCCAATTCATCCACGGCTTGTTTGAAAGGGAGCGGAGGTTGAGGCAGAGGACGGGTGCGCTGAGATCGTCGATGACAATGCCGAGGGCGTCCCAGGCGGCGCGGCGGGATTGGGTGCCCTTGGCGGCGTCGATGCCCTTGAGATCGGAGATGGCGCGGTGGCAAAGAGTGGCGAGGGGCCGACCGCGGTCGAGGGCGTGGCTGTCCCCGGTGACTTGGACGGCGAGATTGGCGAGGAGGATGCCGGGGTAGGGGGCCTGGCGGAGGATGGTGGTGGTGTTCTCGAGGAGGTTTTGGGCGGTGGCGGGATCGCGTTTGGCGAGTTTCTTGAGGAACCCGGATTTTTCGAGGCGGTCGAGGAACTGCAGAAGGGCGGGTTGATCGTGGCAGGAGCTTCGCCAAGTGGCGAAGAGGTGGAGCCAAGTGCGAGACTCCTGATCGCGGAGGGCGCGTTGATTGGTGAGGGGGCCGTGGAGTTTTTCAAGCAGTGCGGTGAGACCGGCTTCATCGAGTTGGAGTTGTGTGGCGAGGGTGTCGAGGGGGAGGGTGAGGTTGTCGCCGCCGGTGCTTTTGCGGCCGAGAAGATCATCGATGTGGCTGCGCTGTTGCGGGCTGGCGTTCTTGAGGGTGAGGAGTCCCGAGGTGAGCGGTTTGCCTTGCTTGAAGCGTTTCACGAGGCGGTCGAGGAGCCAGGCGAGGGCGGGTTGGCGGAAGAACTCGGTGAGGTTATCCATGGGTGGAAGTCGCATTGTGGGCGTCGGGATCGCGCAGTTTCTCCCGCCCGTTCCAGATCCATCGGGTGACGGCGACGGCGTTGTATCCCTGGCGTGAGGCGAGCTGGTAGATGGAGAGCGCGGAGACGCTGGGGTAGACGCCCCACTCCCGTTCACTGGTCATGACGTAGTCCAGATCGAGGGTTTCGAGGAGACCCATGAGGCGTTCGCGGGTCTCGGCGTCGATAGCCACGAAGACCTCGTCCAGCAAGATGAGGCGGGGGGCGTGTTGATGGGCGCTTTGATAGTGTGCGGCGGCCGCGGCGAATTGGGGGACGGTGAGGGTCATGGCCTTTTCTCCGCCCGAGCCGGTTCCGAAAGTGCGCTTGGTGAGGCGTTTCCAATCGGCGTCTCCCGGGGTGCGGCGGAGGATGCCGAATCGATGCCAGGAGCGGTAGTCGAGGGCATGGCCGAGGTGTTCACGCCAGGTGGCGGTGTCGTCCCGTTCGCGGGCTTCCTGGATTCTTCGTTGGAGGAAGGTGCCGATTTCGTCACGCTCGAGGGGTGTCCAGGCGGCGGAGGTCTTGAGGAAGGTCTTTCGCAGGGAGAGGAGCTGTTGGTTAGCGGGATCGGCAATTTCCCAGCGGAATTTCAGCTGGATGCCGCTGGAGGTGGTGACCCGTTCAAGTTCCTGGTTGACCCGGACGACCCAGTTTTCTCCTTCCCGGATGCGGGATTGGAGGGCGGCGGCGGCCTCGCCGATGAGGTGGTTCTCGATGATTTTGCGCTCCTGTTCCTCGAAGATGCGCTGGCGGCTGGCGAGTTCGTCCTCGAGGAGGGTGGCGAGTTCGTGGATCATGCGGGGTTGTCCCTGGTAGGCACAGGTGATGACGCTGACACTGTTGTCGTCGATGACGCGCAGGCTTGGGTGCAGGCCGTGGCGCCCGAGTTGGTCCATGAAGGTGGTAAAGCTCTGCGTGATCTCGCTTTGAAGCTGCTGCCAGTGTGCGTCTTCGAGGGGGGATTCGGTGAGTTCCTGTTCCAGGCGACGGGCCAGTTCGACTGCGGCGGTGGGGGAGAAGGTGGCGCGATCGGGTTGATGGTCGGGATTGATTTCCTGGAAGATTTTTTCGACGACGAAGACCTCCATGCGTTGCACGGCGCGATTGCGGCTGGCTTCGGCGGTGCTTCGTTTTTCATCGGCATTGGACCGTTGCTGGCGGAGGGAGGCCTCCTCGATTTCGGCGCGGCGGAGAGTGTTTTGGGCGCCGCGCAGGGAAGTCTGGGTCTCCGCCTGGGCCTGTTCGGCGCGGGCCAGGCGCAGCATGACCTCTTGCACGGTGGCTCCGATGTTTTCCCGGAGGGCCTGTTCCTTGGCGCGGGCCTCCCCGGCGCGGAGTTGTTTTTCGTGGTGTCGGGCTGCGGTCTCTTCGGTGGTGGTCTGTGCGGTCGCTTGGCGGGTCCGGGTTGCCAGGAGTTCGCGCAGGGCGGTGTGGTAATTGTCCCAGCGAGGCCAGAGTTCGAGGGTGGTGCGTTCGTAGGCGTCGAGCGTGTTGCGGTAGTCCTGAAGTTTCTCGGGAGTGCGCCAGTCGGTGAGATGCATGTCGGCGGCGTCCTGATCCCGTTGGGAGCTCCGGGAGGTGAGTTCGTCCTGCGTTTTTCGGGCACGCTCCCTCGCTTCCAGGAGGCGTTGCTTCTGGCGGGTGAGGGTATCCTCCAGATTGGATTGTCGGGCGAGCAGGGATTCGACGGTGGCCAGGGAGGGAGACCGGGCGACTTCGGCTTCGAGTTGGGAGATTAGTTCGCGGAGGCGGGTGAGTTCTTGTTGGGCGGAGGCGATTCGCTGGCCGACCTCGTCGAGTTGTGATTGGAGTTCGGTGATCCTGCGTTGCCGGGCGGCTTCCCGGGCGGTGTGACCGAGGTATTCGGCGTTTTCTTTATGCCAATGGCCGGTGTGGGGGCCGTTTGCCCAGCGCCCGTTGCTGGCGATCCAGCAGGAGGCGCTGTCCGGGTGGTTGCCGATGAGGCGGAGAAGTTTCCCGAGCGCGGGGTTGGCGTCAGTGGGCGTGAGGATGGAGGCGAGGCAGGTGGAGGGTTCCAGTTCGGGAAGGGAGGTTGAGAAGAGGGCCGCATCGCTGAAGGGGATCTCCGCGAGGGTTCCGTCCGGATAGATCCAGGCATCGAGAAATCCGGAGGATTCGAGGGCGGCCTCCCAGCCGGCGTGTTCGGATCCGGAAATGTCGGACTGGAACTCGAAGAGTTTCCAGAAGGGAGCGCCGGGGCGCCCCTCGCGTTGTGCGGAACGGGTGTGACCAAGGGGTGGTTCAAGTTGCCGGCCTTGCTGGAGTTGCCGCAGTTCGGCATCGAGTTCGAGGCATTCTGCGGCGGCTTCCCGCATTTGTCCGGTGAGGTCGGCTTCCGCCTGGGCAAGCTCCTTGTGGACCGCATTCTGCCCCGTTCGCAGCGCCTCGGTGAGCGGGAATGTCGGGCGTTCGTCCGGAAGCAGGCACCACTCCGATAGCGCGGTGGACCACTCCTGTCCGCGGGGGAAGGCCTCGGGGTGGAGGATGCTCAGGGTGGTTTCCCACTGGAGGATGGAGACGCCGAAGCGGGTGATAGCATCCTGGAGGGATTCGGCGTTCCGTTGGAGATCGTCCTGGGAGTCCTTCACGTCCTGGGCCTGGTCCTCGGCACGGGCCTGTGCTTCGTGGACCTTGTGGGCGAGTGTGTCCAGGGCGCGATTGAGTTGCTCGATGTGCGCGACGCATTTTCGCCGTTTCAGAACGAGGGCTTCGGTCTTGGAGCGTTGCGCGGGGAGATCTGTCTCCCGCCAGGGGGGCAGGGATGGCGTGGGGCAGATGATGGAGTGATGGTCGGCAAGGCTTCGGTGAAGGTCATCGAGGTCGGCTTCGACCTGTCCGGCGTGCTCTGTGCGTTCCTTGAGTTCGGAGTTGATCTGATCGAGCTGGTTCCGGGCGCTGGAGAGATCTTCGGCGAGACGTTCTTCCTCCCGGGTGAGTTCGTCGGCCAGTTGTTTCACGCGATCCAATTCCTGAGCGGATCGCATTTCCGGGCTGCTGCGGAGGGTCTCGATCTCGCTGCGGTGGCGAGCAAGCAGTGTCTCCGCCCCGGCCTGGTCGCGGCGGCTGTGTTCCAGAAGTTGCTGATTCGCTTCGAGGCTTTTCTCGATGCCGCGCAGTTCCTTGGTGGCGCGTTCGAATTGGCTGTGGTCGAGGCGCACCACGCCACAGAGGCGGCGTCCGGCGACGGAGAGGTATTGACGATAGCCGTCGCGGAAGGCTTCCACCGTGTCGCGCATTTCGCGGTGCTCCTCGGTGTGCTGGCGATCACTTTCCAGCGATTGGAAAGACTCGGCGACCTGGTTGACGAGTTCGCTGCGGACGGGGGGAAGGGCCTCGCTGAGGGCGTTTGAAAGAACATCCTCCTTCATGTCCCGCATGAGCTGCGGCTGGCGGAGTTGGATGAGGAGGTCGAGAAGGGCGGCGTATCGCTGGGGACCCAGCTTGAAGAGGGCCTGATCGACGGCGGTCCGGTAGTCGCCAGCCTTTTCGTAGAGTGTTCCCTGTTCCCGCGATTGAAACACGGCGTTGAGTTGGGCCTTTCCCAGCGGGACACGGTTGGCAAGCAACTGGAGGTCGGTGCCGATGCGTTCGGGGGTGATGAAGAACCATCGTTTGGGTGCGCCACCGCCCTTGCGGGCCTCCAAGCCGCAGCCGAGGGTGAGGTGGTGTTCGGTGCCGTCCTGGTCGCGGCGGGCGAACTCCAGCCAGGTGTAGCCGGTGCGGCGCTCGTGTTGATCCATGAGCAGATGCCATTCCATGCGCTTGGCGGGATCACGATCCGGCTCGACCCTGGAGGGGATGATTTCGCCATCGAAGAGGAAGGGGAGCTGCAGGGCGAGGACGCGTGATTTGCCGGAGCCGTTGTTGCCACGCAGGAGGAGGTGGCCGTTCGAGTAGTGGAAGACCTGGTCCTCGTATTTGAAGAGGTTGATGAGCCCGCCACGGAGGGGTTGCCAGCGCTCGCGGAGCATCGGTTCGGGCATGGCTGAGGAAAAAGGGGAACGGGGGCCGGGTCAAAGCAGAACTTGGGGTGTTTCGGGAGCGGGGTCGCGAAGTCCGAAACGGGCGATGGCGGGGCGGGCCAGAACGAGGGGATCGGGACCCTCGAGCAAGCGGAGGAGGCCGAGGGCCTGAAGGCGGGTGAGGGCTTCAAGAGTCAAGGTTCCCTCATTGCCGGGAAGACGGGCATCCTTGCGCCAGTTTTTGTGAAGTTTGGCGAGGCGGCGGGTTTCTTCCTCGAGCACAGAGCGGGGCACGGGTTCATTGATTCCCGCCCGGAGGCGGTTGGCGAGAAAGGTGGCGAGGAGCAAGGTGAGATGGCCGTCGGTTCCCGTCTCCGGGAGGGAGTAGTCGGACAGCTCCGCGGTGCGATCCACCATGGCGATGCCTTCGGCGCGGATTTCGGCGTGGAGTCCGGTGGACCGTTCGATTTCGCGGACGATGAAGGGACGTTGCCGCTCGAGGTAGTCCCTGGTGTCTTGGTCGAGGTCGTCGTAATAGAGGACCGGATCGTCGATGAGGCGGCGGAAGAGAAAGAATCGGATTTCGCGGGAGCGGGAGTCGTCGGAATCGGGGGCGGCAGAGGTGCCGCGCCAGCAGGCCAGGAGGCGGTGTTCGGGATCGGAGGCGGTGACGAGGGAGGGTGGCTGTCGGGCGGCGAGGAGGCGGGAAAGGATGGGGCGGTGGATGGTGTAGAGTGCGTCGGTGTCCTGCGAGGAGAGGAAGCCTTCCTCGGATCCATCGACGCGGGTGAGGACCTGCCAATCGAGGAGGACGCGGAGGGCCTGGACGAGGTCCCGGCGGGCGGGGCGTTCGTCGAGACTGAGGGACACCTCGTGTTGTTCAAAGACGGGATTGCCTTGGGCGATGCCGGGGAGGTATTCGGCGATGCGCTTGAGAGTGAGTTGGCGTCCCTCCCCGGCGAGAACCCGGAGGAGGAGGCAGAGGAAGATGTAGCCGCGTCGGGTGAGGCTGGAGTCCTTGTTACGGGGATCCCGGCAGGGTCGTGAGGCATCGCGGGTGTCGGCGGGGCGTTTGACGAGACGACAGGCATCGGCGTCGACGCTGAGTTCCCAGCCAAGGTGGTGGGAAAACCAAAGACGGAGCCATTCCTGATGGCGAAGGACGAGGGTCTGGTGGGTGTTCGAACGGGTGAGGAGCGGGGTGGCGAGAAGGGTCCGGACGGCGCGGCGACGTTCCTCCCATGAGAGATCATCGATGTCGCGCTCCAGCTCGGTGAGCATGGCGCGGCGACGGGTGCTGGAGCGGGCCAGGGAACGTGGCGGAGGTTTCACGAGGCGCGGGAGAGGGAAGAGCCGCTGATCTGCACGCGGTAGTTGGGAGAGCGGAGGATGCCTCCAGTGGTGGAGAGATCTGCGAAGGAATCATCGGAGGGCGGCCAAAGCGAGATGAGGAGCGCGCCATCGGTGGAAGTGGCCTGCACGGGAAAGCGCTCAAGGGGGAGGCCCGCGGAGTCGGCGACGGCTCGTCCGAGGAGGTCCAAGAGCAGCTGAAACGGGGTGGCCTCGAGCGGTGCGAAGTCGGACAGGTGCATTGGCTGGGACATGGTGAGACGGGAATGGGCTGAGGCGATTTGGGCATTCTCCTCCTCGGCGAGGCGGCGGAGGGCTTCGCGTTCGGTAGAGAGATCGACGATGGCCTTGGCGGTGCCGGGGCGATGGGTGCTGCCCGACTTGCGCAGTTGCGGTTCCAACCACATGGGCTCGGCCTCCAGCCAGCTGGTGCGAGGGGGCTCGGAGGACTGATCCCGATGGTCGAGAGTTTCCTCGTTGATGCGGAGGTGGCGGGCCGGAGCGAGGGCGAAGGCGACGCGCCAGAGGCGATGGGCCATGTCATCGCTTGGCATCTCGGCAAACCAAGTGGCCAGTTGCATCCAGTCCCTGCGGCGATCGGCCCCGGTTTCGCGCTGATCGTGGAAGTTTTGCATGGCGATGAGGAGGGATGGAATGGCTTCGCGGGTCCGGGCGCGGAGGGTATCGGCCTGGGATGGTTGGCCATCCTTCCCGAGGAACCAGCGTCGAAGTCCCTCCCAGCGGCCCTCGCGGCGTTGTTCCTCCCGTTGCCTGCGTTGGGAGTCGTTGGGATCGAGGGCATCGATCATGGCCTCGCGGGCGACGCCGGGGAAGTAGCGGCGCACACCGAGTGTTTCCAGTTCGGTGATGTGCTGTTCGATTTCGTTGGTGGAGGTGATGAGGTCGCTGACGAAGCGCTCGAGGTAGTCGATGAGCTTGTCCTTGTAGGCGATGAAATCCTCCAGGGAGAGGCCATGGAGTTCGATGGTGCTTTGGAGGAACTGCATGAAGCGTTGGGCTTGCACGGTAAATTCCTCGAAGCGGTCGTTGAGGTGGTTGAACTGGCGGAGGATTTTGCTGAAGTCCGCGGTGGCGGTTTCCGGATTGGCTTGCAGGAGGCGCTTCAAGGCCTCGAGGTAGTCGATGATGTCGCGGAGAGCTTCGGATTGCAGTTCGCCGGGTTGTTGGAGGGACTCGTGGTAGGTTTGGAGCGCGAGTTCGGTTGCCTCCCCGCGAGGGGACAATTGGTAGAGCCATTTGACGCGATAGAACTCGGTAATGGAGGTTGCCTCGACGTGATCGTGGTGGCGGTCGAGGTTCCCCCACTGGGAGAGGGAGTCCAAGAGGAGTTCGATGTCGGCCTCGGGTCTGTCGAGTTGATGGGCGATTTCCGCAGGGCGGAGGTGGAGCACAAACTCGCTTCTAGCTTGGGAAAAAACGGTGAGGACGCTGCGGTAGTCCCCGGCCTTGGGGGAGGAGAGGTGGGTGAAGGTGGAGAACGGCGACGACATGAAGGGCGGAGACTCAGGGCTGGGCGGCGCTCAGGCGGGCTGTTTGATGTGGACCCAGGTGTGGACGTGGGGTTTGCCCCGGAAATACCAGATCATGTTCGGGCCTTCGATTTGCCAGACGTCCCAGACTTCGTCGTTGCCAATGTTCTCGCCCTTGTAGAAGGCGAGGTGGAGGTTGTCGAAGCCGCCGGCCTCGATCAGCTTCATGGATTCCGCGACATCCTGTTCGCGGAACGGCAGCAGGAGGTCGGCGAGGACCTTGCGGACGTGGGCCTTTTGATCGGGGGAGAGATCGGCGACGCGGATGCCGTCGAGGCCCTCCTTCCTGCCGGTGAGGGCGATGGTCTTGTTGCCGTGTTCGCCGCGGCTCTTGTCGAGCAGGGCGGTCTGTCGCTGCTTGCCGTCGAGCATCTGATAGACCTCGTTGGCGCGCTGCGCCTGGAACCAATAGGCGTTGCCCTTGTGGTCGGGTCCCTCATTGAAGCCGTCGGCGGCATGGCCGTAGAAGATGGGACCTCCGAAGGCGGCGCCCTCCACCGAGTCGCCGTCGCAGCGGCGGGTGCAGTGGCGGCCGGTGAGGACAAACTCGAATTTTCCGGTGCCCGGTTCCCCGAAGATGGCCGCAGACGAGCCCCCCTCGAAGCCGTCGATGCCGCTATCATCCTCGACCTGGTCGTAGACCTTTTGCGCCCATTCCTCGTTGTGGAGCTTCATGAAGATCTCCCTGATCATGGCCTGCTGGTCCTTGGTGTGGCTCTTCACGGGAGTTTTGGTGATTTGCCAGTTGTTATCGACCTTGTGGCGGAGTTCGTGGTCGAAGGGGAAGCAGATGGCGGCCCGTTGCTGATCGCTGAGGCTGTCGTAGAGATTTTTGACGAGGGTCTCGGAAGTGGCCCTTGGTTTGGGTTCGGCGGTACCGGCGGGGAGGATGCCGCGGGCGGCGACAATACCCG
>JAQCFL010000134.1 GCA_027619375.1 Verrucomicrobiota bacterium
CGCAGCCCACCCCCCCTGCGCACCCCGTGCCGCCACCACCGCGTTGCGAAAGTCCTTCCTGCTCCCCCGCGACACATTCGCCAGCAACTCCCCCTTCTTTCCCCGCAGCTCATAATACCGCCCCGACTCCGTCCGCGGAAACTTCCCGCCGATAGACAGCTTGTAGGTCTTCTTGATGCTCAGCCTGCTCATGATTCATTCTTGCAGTTCCAAATACCCTCCCAACCCATGCACCCCACCCTCGCGCCCAACCCCGCTCTCCTTATACCCCCCGAACGGCGAAGTCGGATCAAATTTGTTGTAGGTGTTCGCCCACAACACCCCAGCCCGCATCGCACCGGCCACCTTGAAAATTTTCGACCCCTTGTCCGTCCACACCCCCCCACTCAACCCATACGGCGTGTTGTTGGCCTTCTCGATCCCCTCCTCCGTCGTCCGAAAGGTCTGAATCGCCAGCACCGGCCCGAAAATCTCCTCCTGCACCACCCGGTGGCTCTGCGCACAGTCCGTGAACAGCGTCGGCTTGAACCAATACCCCCGCCCCGGCAGCTGCTGCCCGCTCTGCCAACACCTCGCCCCCTCTTCCGTCCCGCAGGCCACCAGCTTCGTGATCCGCCCCAGCTGCTCCTGCGAGTTGATCGCCCCGATGTCCGTGTTCTTGTCCAGTGGATCACCCACCACCAGCGTCTCCATCCGCCGCTTCAACTTCCGGATCACCTCCTCCGCAACCCCCTCCTGCACCAACAAGCGCGACCCCGCGCAGCACACGTGCCCCTGATTGAAAAAAATCCCGTTCACGATCCCCTCCACCGCCTGGTTGATCGGCGCGTCCTCGAAGATCAAATGCGCCGCCTTCCCGCCCAACTCCAGGGTGTGCCGCTTCCCGCTCTTCGCCAGCGACCGCTGGATCATCTTTCCCACCGCCGTCGATCCCGTAAAGGCGATCTTGTCCAGCCCCGGATGCTCCACCAGCGCCTGCCCCGTCGCGCCTCCCCCCGTCACGATGTTCACCACCCCGTCCGGAAACTCCGCCTCCTCAAACAACCCCGCCAACTTCAACGCCGTCAGCGGCGTCGTCTCCGCCGGCTTCAAGACCACCGTGTTCCCGCAGGCCAGGGCCGGGGCCAACTTCCACGCCGCCATCAGCAGCGGAAAATTCCACGGAATGATCTGCCCCGCCACTCCCAACGGACGCGGCTTCCGTCCCGGAAACGCATACTCCAGCTTATCCGCCCACCCCGCATGATAAAAGAAATGCGCCGCCACCAACGGCAAATCGACATCCCGACTCTCCCGGATCGGCTTCCCCCCATCCATCGACTCGATGATCGCAAACTCCCGCGCCCGTTCCTGCAGCAACCGCGCCACCCGAAACAAATACTTCCCCCGCTCCCGCCCCGGCATCTTCCCCCACACCGAATCATGCGCCTTCCGCGCCGCCTTCACCGCCAAATCCACTTCCTTCGCCCCCGCTTCCCCCACTTCCGCCAACACCTTCTCCGTCGCCGGATTCACCGTCTTCATCCGCTTCCCCGCCTTCACCCACTTCCCACCGATGAACAAATCATAGTTCTTAGCCAGCTTCACATGATCACTGCTCTCCGGCGCCGGCGCATACGACGTCCCCGTCACAAAATCATGATCACTCTTCGGCACCACCTTCCGCGCCCGTCCACCACCACCTGCTCGTTCTGCTGCCATTTCAATGCTCCTCTCTTAAATTTCCTACTCCTGATAACCAATAACGGATAACTGATAACCGATAACGGACGCTAGTCCTTCGAAAAATAATCCCCCGACTGATACCGTCCCGACTGCTGCTTCCGGATCTGCATCAGCAGATCGTTCGTCAGCGAACTCGCCCCGAAACGGAACCATTCGTTGCTCAGCCAAGCATCGCCCAGCGTCTCCTTCACCATCACCAGATACTGCAGCGCCAGCTTCGCCGTGCTGACCCCCCCCGCCGGCTTCATCCCCACCTTCCGCCCGGTCCGGTCCACGTAGTCCTGGATCGCCTCCAACATCACCAGCGTCACCGGCAGGGTCGCCGCAGGCTGCACCTTCCCCGTCGAGGTCTTGATAAAATCCGCCCCCGCCCCCATCGCCAACTCACTGGCGATCCGCACATTGTCATAGGTCCGCAACTCCCCCGTCTCCAGGATCACCTTCAGGTGCGCCTTCCCGCAGGCCTCCTTGCAACGCACGATCTCCTCGAACACCGCCCGGTATTGTCCGCTCAAGAACTTCCCGCGCGAAATGACCATGTCGATCTCATCCGCCCCCTCCGCCACCGCGTAGCGAATCTCCGCAAGCCGCTCCTTCATCCGCGCCTGCCCGCTCGGAAAGGCCGTCGCCACACTCGCCACCTTCACCCCGCTTCCCGCCAGTTCCTCCGCCGCCACCCGCACCAGGCTCGGATACACACACACCGCCGCCGCCGGACCCACCGAAGGATCCTCCGGCAGGGGCCGCATCGCCTTCGCACACATCTGCCGCACCTTCCCCACGCTGTCCGCCCCCTCCAAAGTCGTCACATCCAGCATCGTCACCGCCAACCGCAGCGCCGACATCTTCGTCTCCGCCTTGATGCTCCGCGTCTGAAACCGCGCCGCCCGTTCCTCCACCCCTACCTGATCAATGGGCGGGATCGACTTCAAATCCGGAAACTCGATCGTTGGCACGCCCATCTCGGCCCCAAGCTAGGCAACGGCCGCCACTCCGCCAAGAATCATCGTCGCCCCCCCGCAAACGCAAAAGAGACGGTCCGAAGACCGCCCCTTTTGATTCGCACAACGCACTCGCCTCAGAGATAGGATAATACCTTCAGGCTTTGGCAGGTTCACACCATCAACCAACAACAAGACACACACGTTTCAGCCCGGACTCTCCGGACCCTGACATTGGCCACAACGGGCACGCTCCGCGAAATCCTGATGCTCAGGGCCCCGTCGCCCCAACCCAGCCCCCCGACTGCGCCCCTCTCCCCACTCTGGAAAACCCTGATATTCACATCGCCATGACGATACGCCCCCCTCTCAAACCGCACAAGCACAAAATAGGGGGGTGTTTTCATCAAAACACCCCCACTGAAGGTGTCAGGCCCCAATCCAGACCACCCCGCTCCCCCCACCCGTGGCGTGACCGTCCCGGTCGCCAGCCCGCTCCCTCCCGCGCAGCGGTGCCTCTGCGAGGCATCGACGGTTCCACCACTCTCCCCTCCAAGGCCCCTCCCGCAATCGCGCCCCCAGTCTCCCAACCGCCCAGCCAAATCCCCCGCCCGTGGCGTGACCAGCCTTCCCTCCGTGTCACTGCGGCCATCCCGCACCTGCGGAATCAGGCTCGGGACCACGACCCTCCGGGTTTGATTCTTGAACTGTGGATTTGAAATTCATTTGGAGCTTGGGGGTTCAAAATGTTCCTAGGGTCATCGGGGTTGCGAGCCGAAGACGCCCGGCCACCTCTCTGCCTCGCAGGCACTTCTGAAACCCTCCCTCGGTTCTCATTCGTCCGGACGTTTCTTTGAGCAGGAATTAAATCGCTTTAAATTTGTTGCCCGCCAGACCAGCTATAGGGTCGCCGCATGATTCGTCTCGAACTCGGCTCCAAAACCATCGAACTCAACGTCCCGAAGCTCACCGGGGGCGCAGTGCTCGGCTTCGTCGCCTTCGTGGCCGTCGTCGCCGGCGTCCTCACGTCCTGGTACACCGTCAAAACGGATGAGGCTGGAATCGTCGTCCGCTTCGGCAAAATTCTCAAAACAGCCCCTCCCGGACTCCATTTTAAAGCCCCCTACGGCATCGATCAGGTCCTGAAAGTGGCCGTCAAACGCCAGCAAAAGCAGGAATTCGGCTTCGGCACGGAAGGCGCCAGCAACCCCAGCCAATACTCCAACTCCAACGAAATGGAGGCCGAGAAGCAAATGGTGAGCGGCGATCTCAACGCGGCCCTCGTCGAATGGGTCATCCAGTACCGCATCACCGAACCGACCGACTACCTCTTCAAGGTGCGCCACGCCGACCTGACCCTCCGCGACGCCTCCGAGTCGGTCATGCGCGAAGTCGTCGGCGACCGCACCGTCGATGAGGTCATCACGGTCGGCCGTCAGGAAATCGAGGATGAATGCGAAATAAAACTCCGTGAGCTCGTCACCACCTACCAACTCGGCATGACCATCGATCAGGTCCAACTGAAGGACGTCAACCCACCCCAACCGGTCCAGAACTCCTTCAACGAGGTCAACCAGGCCCAGCAAGAGAAGGAAAAACTCATCAACATCGCCAACGGCAGCTACAACCGGGAAGTCCCCAAAGAACGGGGCGAGGCGGAACGAACCATCAGCGAAGCGGCGGGCTACGCCCTTCAGCGCGTGAACGAGGCGGAGGGCGATGCCGCGCGCTTCGTGGCCCTCTTCACCGAATACCAAAAGGCTCCCGAGGTGACCAAGCGCCGCATCTACCTGGAAACAATGCAGGCCGTCATGCCCACCATCGGCAAGCGCATCATCATCGACGAGGAAACTCAGGGAGTCCTCCCCCTTCTCAATCTCGATCAGCAACTCACGAAGTAAGCCACCCCCAACCAAATTCATTTCATGAAAAACAACTCTGTCG
The DNA here is from genome assembly GCA_027619375.1 of Verrucomicrobiota bacterium. Classification (GTDB taxonomy): domain Bacteria; phylum Verrucomicrobiota; class Verrucomicrobiia; order Verrucomicrobiales; family Akkermansiaceae; genus JAPKDA01. The sequence continues at coordinate 4,611 of JAQCFL010000134.1, forward strand.
GCTACGTCGTCGCCCTCATCATCCTCGTCCTCGCCCTCATCGCGAACAGCGCTCTCTACAAGGTCAACGAAGGGGAGCAGGTCATCATCACCAAATTTGGCGAGCCCATCGGCGAACCAATCACCGAAGCCGGCCTCAAGTTCAAGATACCGATCATTCATGAGGTCAACCGCTTCGAAAAACGAATCCTCGAGTGGGACGGCATTGCGAACGAAATGCCCACCAAGGACAAGACCTACATCATCGTCGATACCTACGCCCGTTGGCGCATTGCCGATTCACTCCTCTTCCTCCAGAAACTCCGCGACGAACGCAGCGCCCAGTCCCGCCTCTCCGACATCCTCGGCAGCGAAACCCGCAATACCATCGCCAAAAATGAACTCATCGAGGTCATCCGCACCACCAAGGACCGTCAGGTCACCGTCGTGGAGGAATTGATCGAGGCCGACAAGACCGGCAGTGTCGGAAAACTCGTCCCCATCCACAATGGCCGCGGCGTCCTCGAAGCCGAAATCCTCGCCAAGAGCCGCGAGAAACTTGCCGAGTTCGGCATCGAACTCCTCGACATCCGCTTCAAGCGCATCAACTACAACCAACTCGTCAGCCGCGACATCTTCACCCGCATGATCAGTGAACGCCAGCAGATCGCGGAACGCTTCCGCTCCGAAGGCGCCGGTGAAGCCGCCAAGATCCTCGGCAACATGGAGCGCGACCTCCTCGAAATCCGCTCCAAAGCTTACAGGCAGGTCGAAATCGTGAAGGGAGATGCGGATGCCGAGGCCACCGAGATCTACGCCAAGGCCTACAACCAAAGCCCCCAGTCCTCCGCCTTCTACGAATTCGTGAAAACGATGGAAATCTATCCGGAGCTCCTCAACAAGGACTCCACCGTCATCCTCTCCACCGACTCCGATCTTTTCCAGTTCCTCAAACAGGCCGAGCCGAAGGCCGCAGAGGAGTAAAAAGAGAGTTGGCCCTACTTCTCCGTGTTCGCCTCGATCCCGCGCATCGCCTTCAAGATCACCTCGCCCCCCAGCACACAACAAGGGCGCCCCGAACCGGAGCGCCCCTGAAAATAATTGGCCAATCTATACGAAGACCGAGGTCAACGGCTTGCCAAGCTCCGCATCCGCCCCGGCCATCCGGAAGGGTCGACCACTCGGGCTCATCAGGACCTTGTCGGACTGCAGTCCCATCGCGTAGCCGATCGTGGCGTTGAGGTCCTGCACGGTCACTCCGTCCGAATCCACCTTGTGGCCGCTCTTGTCGGACTTGCCATAGGTCGTCCCGCCCTTCACGCCCGCCCCGGCCAGCACGCAAGTGTAGCAGGACGGATGGTGGTCACGACCATTGCTGTGCTCGGAAACGATGGTCGGCGTCCGACCAAATTCGGTGGCAATCACCACAAGCGTCTTTTCCAGAAGACCTTTGCTGTCCAGATCCTTGATCAGGGCGCTGAAACCCTGGTCCAGTACCGCCGCGCGGCCCTCCACTGCCGTGAAGTTGTCGTAGTGGGTGTCCCAACCACCGAGGTTCACCTCGATGAACCGAACTCCCGCCTCAACCAGCCGGCGGGCCAGAAGACAGCCCTGACCAAACCCGTTCTGGCCGTAGTCGCCGCGAACTTGTCCGGACTCCCGACTGATCTCGAAGGCCTTCAGATCCTCGCTCTTCATCAGCTTCACCGCTTCATCATAAAGACTGTCGTAAGCCTTCACTTGCGGCGTTTGATACTTCTCGTGGAATCCCTTGTTGAGGGCATCCGCCATGGCCAGACGCTTCGTGAAGTCCTCCTCACCCACCGTGTCGGCCAGCTTGGAATTCTTCAGTCCCTCATCCGGACGCCCCAGGGGCACTCCGGCATACTCCGCGCCGAAAAACCCGGAGGTGGCGCTCTTCGGATTCCCGCCCACCGACACAAACCCGGGAAGCGTGGTGTTCTGGCGACCCTTCATTTTTAACACCCACGAACCTATCGCCGGGTGCACGATCGTGCCGCGCGGCGAATAGCTGCTGTGCAGCAAATACTGCCCCTGCTCGTGCGCACCCTGCTTGGAATTCATCGAATTGATCAGACACATGTGCCCGCCCACTTCCGCGGTCTTCGGCAAATACTGCGAAATCTGGAAATCCCCGCTCGTGGCGATCGCTTCCACCGGACCCTGCACCTCCTTGTTGCCGGGCTTCACGTCGAAGGTGTCCAGGTGGCTCATCCCTCCGGACATGTTCAGGAAAATGACGTGCTCCGCCAGCTTGCCCGGTCCGGAGCCACGCTTGGCGCTCTCTCCCAGGCTGATTCCGGCAATACTGGCACCCAGCATGGGGGCCACCGTCACCCCGAGATAGCTCCGGGCCGCATTGACCATGAACTGACGACGCGTCAGCTCATCGGCCTTCATTGTTTCACGATTAAGCATGGTAGTTTGGTGTAGGGTTGGAGATCTGTCGTTCTATTGTATAAAAATGAATTCGTGGGTGGAGACGAGGGCCGACACAAGGTTGCGGTAACTCTCCTGGCTGCCGTCCAGGACATCGCGCATCAGCATGTTCATCTCCCCGTCCGATGGCGGACGGCTGAAAATGGCATAGAAGAAGAAGCGAACCTTGTCGGCATCCGTGCTGCCGTCCTCCATCGCCTTGTAAACCGCCGCACCACTGTTGCTGACCACCATCTTCTCGACGTGGCCGTTCATGATGGCGAGCACCTGGGCCATGTTGGCCTCCTTCGTGGCGGAGTCGATGAGCTCCCGGTCCGATTGGCCGAAGTCCCGCAGGAAGTGTCCCGCCGGACTCGGGGAGGGCAGCTCGGAGGCCCGCGCCAATCCGCTCGCCGGTCCGGGGCGCACCGCGCTGGCCATCATCATGTCGGCATCCTTGCCCTTGGGTCCCTTGTCGTTCTTGAATTGCTCCAACAGATCATTCGCGTAGGCCCGGTAAGCGGCCGGATCCTTGATCGCGAGCACCTCGCGGCTCAACTGGGACATCGACTTCTGACCCACCAGAACCGGCCGGTTGTTGTAGAAAATCGTGTCGCTGTATTGCCGCTTCGCCAGCTTGTCCGGATTCCCGGCGGTCAGGGTCACCAGGGAATCCCAGATCTGCTCCGCGCTCATCCGCTCCAACTGCCGACCATTGAAGGCCTGCGGCATGCCCGCATCAAAGGCCTGCGGATTCGCCGCAAACTGAAAATTCTTCGTCAACAACAGCACGTGCTGGAAGGCCCGCAGGTCGTAGTTGAGGTCCTTGATCAACCCCGACAAATACACCACCAATCCGGGGGTGATGGTCTTGTCCGGCTCCACATACTCGTCCACCGGATCAAAAATCGGATTGCCCATGATGCGCTTCCACATCCGGTTGGCGATGATGGTCGAAAACCGCTCGTTCTTCGGGTCCGTGATCCACTTGGCCAGCTCCACGCGCCCGTCATCCGCATCCCTGCGGTCCGATCCCCGGATCCGCGGACCAAAGGGCGTTTTGCCGGCGATCATTTCCCCGGGATCGCCATCCTTGTATTGATAGTCACTCGGAAGCTTGATCCGTGCGTCGCCACCACCACCGAGGGTCAGGTAGTGCACGTTGTCGCCCAGCCAGTCGACCACCCGGCCGAACTCGGAGCGCTCTTCCTTCGCCTCGCGCACCTCGCGCCGGACCATGTCCCAAGGCCCCTTGTTGACCTCATACTGACCGTGCGTGAATGCCGCCAACTCGAAAAAATCCATCCGCTCCCACTTGTTGAAGGGACTGTCGTGGCACTGCGCACATTCCATCCGCTCACCGAGGAAAATCCGCATCGTGTTCGCCATGTTGTCGAGCGGCATTCCCTTGTCCCGGATGAAATAGCCCACCGCACCGTTGCCGTCGTCCCAGATACTCCCCTTCGAGGAAATGATCTTCTGCGTGAACTTGTCCCATGGCATGTTGTCCGCCACCGCTTGCCGGATGAACTCCACATAGGGGGCCGCCGTGTTGCTGTTCGCGAACTGATCCTGCACCCGGAGCAAATCCAGCGTCCAGTTCGTCATGTGGCTGCGGTAGCCGTCGGTATCCATGAGGTAACCCACGAGCATCTGGCGCTTGTTCTCGTCGTCGATCTCCAGAAATGACCGCGCCTCGTCCAAGGTCGGAATGCGCCCGGTCGAAACGAGAAAACTCCGACGGAGAAAGGTGGGATCGTCCACCACGGCAGGCACGGTCAATTTCTTGGACCGGTAGAGCTCCGCAACGTACTTATCAACGTTGTAGGCCGCCTTCTTCAAAAATTCCGGATCCCGGTTGGGCGGAAGTTTCGCGGATTGCGCAACGGTGGGCAGGGCCATACAAAGTGTGGCCAGCCCGGCCAAGCCGAGTCGGAATGCAGGTGTCATGACAAGTTTCATACGATCTCCACGAGTTTGCCTTAGGGTTTTTTGAGCATGATAACCTATGAATTTACCCCCTCGACTGTCAATTGTCGAAAACTACCCCTGTAAAG
>JAQCFL010000135.1 GCA_027619375.1 Verrucomicrobiota bacterium
TGGGTTCTATACGAACCGGGGACCACGCCGCCTTCAATGATCTTTGCCTAAGTCCGACAGGCTGCTAGGATTCTTCGGGCAATGGAAAAAAGAGTAAAAGGTCTGCAATTATTGGGATTCCCTGACTGAATTCTCTGATGAGCGTCGAAGATGGCTGAATTGGCGGAAAGCCGGTGCAAGCGCGGTTGAATTCGACGGGGAATCGACGTGTGAAACGCGCCCCGATGGTGGGGTGCTTGGGCTGCCGATCAGCAACCGGGCCGCTTGGAGAGGAGCCCCCTTCCCTTCATGGCCGGAGGCAACCTTAGCCGCCGAGATAGCTCATCTCGGCCTTGCTGGGGCTTCCTTCGCCGCGTTCTTCCGAGTAGCGGTCGCTGCGCTGGGACCAGAGGTTGGAAACGAAGGAGCGGAGGGCTTCGTCGGAGGCTTCGTGGCGGAGGAGATCCTTCACGTCGTGGCCGACGGCGGCGAAGAGGCAGGTGAAGAGTTTGCCATCGGCGGAGAGGCGGAGGCGTTGGCAGTCGCGGCAAAAGGGTTTGGTGACCGAGGAAATGACGCCGATCTCGGCGCTGCCGTCGCTGAGGCGGTAGCGTTTGGCGACTTCGCCGGGTTCGGTGGGGTCGAGGGGTTCGAGGGGGAACTCGCTTTGGATCGTTTCGAGGAGTTCGGCCATGGGGACGACGTCCTTCATGGCCCAGCCGTTGGTTTCGCCGACATCCATGTATTCGATGAAACGCATGACCACGCCTGCTTCGCGGGCCATGCGGACGAGGGGGAGGATTTCGCTCTCGTTGATGCCGCGCTGGATGACGGCGTTGATCTTGATGGGGAGGCCGTGGAGGCGGGCGGTGCGGATGCCGGTGAGGACGCGGTCCACCTTGGCGCCCACGCCGTTCATGGTGGCGAAGACCTCGGGGTCGAGGGCGTCGAGGCTGACCGTGACGCGGTTCAGGTCGGCGAGGGCGAGGGCTTCGGCGTGATGGGCGAGGAGGACGCCGTTGGTGGTGATGGCGAGATCCTCGATGCCCTCGATGGCGGCGAGGAGGCCGACCAAATCGTCGATTCCCCTACGCAGGAGGGGTTCTCCGCCGGTCAGGCGCACCTTGCGGAGGCCCAGCGGGGCGAGGGCCTGGACGAGGTGGGTGATCTCCTCGAAGCGCAGAATTTCGTCCTTGGGGAGGAAAGCGTAGTCGGGTCCGAAGACCTCGGCGGGCATGCAATACCGGCAGCGAAAGTTGCAGCGATCGGTGACGGAGATCCGCAAATCGCGCAGTGGTCTGCCGAATTGGTCTGTGATCGAATCGCTCATGATTCCGGCCGAGCAATCGCATCGCTCCCGGGACCTGTCAGCAATTATTTTGGCTCTTCCGCAAAATCTGTGGGTAAGGAACGATGATCAATACAAGATGGAATGGGCTGGCCAACACAGGAATTGTGCGGGATTCCTACCTGACATGGGCTGGAATATTCCGGATCGGCATCATTTGGCCCACCGGGAACGGCAAAGTTGTTCGGTTAAGGGTATCCGAGTAAGGGTTGCGGTTAAGTGTCCGTTGAAGTGTTGGTCGGCGGAAAGGATCATTCATGACAGAGCCATTTGGGTTTGAGAAACTAATCGTCTGCCGGAAGGCAATCCGCTTGGTGATGGTGGGCGGTGCTTGGGTCGAAGCCCTGACACCCTTAGTCGCACACTTGCTCGCTCTCTTGAGCGTCACCCATCCTCAGCGCCTCCACGTGGTGGGTCGCGGCGCGGAGTGACGATTTGTGGAAGTCTGTTAGAAGGAAAAACGTTGACCCTTTTCCGTTGGTGGTAGGGGAGGGTCGCTCCGCGCCGTCCGGCGGTTGGGCCGCCGAAAGCAGGAATGCCCTGAAGATCGGTAGCAGCCCGCGACCATGGGAAGCCGCCTGCGTTCGTGGCGCTCATCCTCTTCTTCGGGGCTCTCCGGGGCCGAGGACGTCCCCCCGGACGGCGCGGAGCGTCCGTCCCCTTCAGGCCAATGGCTCCAGCTTGCCACTCCTCCCGGGGTTCCCCACGATCTCTCGGCGATTCCCTCGGAGGGATCAAGGTGGACCAGTCGTGAAAAACCACTGGTCCGCGTCGTGGAGAACGACGAACGAGAAACCCGTCGTTAAACCGGAGCCATCCCCTTGGAGGGCCGGACTGTGACGGTCGGTGCGTTCAGCAAGGGCAAGCGTTAACACGCTGCCCTTGATACTCGGTTCCTTCCAAGGCCCGGTTGTCCGATGCGCGCGGTAGCGCGCGCGGACTCCGAGCCGGGATTTGCCTGCCCCCATTTTCCACCTTTTTCCCAATGTCAGTTTCACGCGGACAGGTCAGTAAACGGCAGGTTTCACAAGGACAGGCCAGCAAACGGCATTCTCCACACGTGTCACCGCCCTTCCTGGGCCGGAGTCAGGCCTCCCTACTCCGGGACAAACAATCCGGATGTTCTCTACGATGCAGACGAGTCGTTTTGCACGACTGGCCCACCTTGGCGATCCCGGCGAGGGAATCGTCGAGAGATCGATGGGATCCCCGAGGAACAGGATGAACGCAACGAACACAGGCGGTTTACCTCTGTCGAGCGCTGCTCCCGGTCGCCAAGGCACTCCTGCACTCGGCGGCCCAACCGCCGGACGGCGCGGAGCGACCGTCCCCTACCACAACCCGAACGCAAGAGTGGAAGGAAGGCGTCAGAATGACTTCCCACTCGTTGGTGTCTCACACGTGGCTCGTTGGCCGGCCAAAAGCATCCTTCCTTTAGCTGCCCAAAGCCGCTACGCTTGGCGCTGATCCAATGGGCTTCACCGCCACATTTCCGCGCCCGGAGAAAACACACCCCACCGCGAAAAAGACCGCGTCTGGGGATTTTTTGCGGAACCTCGCAGATCGCACCCGGCAAATCTCCTGCAAGGCTCACAGCCGCGCCGGAAAAACGACCCTACCACTCCGAAACCAGCGTCGGGTATGTTCTTTTACGGCGACGGGTTTTACGATCCGGTGACGGGGAGATGGCCGAGCAGGGATCCGATTGAAGCAGAGGGAGGAGTGAACCTGTATGGGTTCGTGGGGAATGATGGAGTGAATGGCTGGGATATGCTGGGGTTGGAGGGTGCACCGAAAGAAGATGCACCGAAAGCTTGTTGTGAGGTATTCGCGATCGTGGGTCATTGCAATGGAGAGGATACAGTTCGAATTCTGAAATCTCATGAAGACAATAGCAGTGTTTACGACTCAGAAAGAGTTAGCGTGGGGCTGTATACATGCTATTCTGCGGTGAATTACTCGAAGGTTCCGAAAGGCCGCGCAAGCCGATGCGGATATTCTGGACTCACGTCCCTGAGATGTAGTATAACGTAAAGTCTAAGTAAATTCATAAGCATAAAACAATGAGACCAACGTCTTTGACGGCAATTGTATTTCTTTCTCTCCAGATGGCGCTTCATGGGCAAAAACCGAATTTGCAAGGTCGAGATTTGGGTTTTCCAGATCAGGCGGTAATGCGCAGGGTTAGGGTTGCTGAGGAAGGGAGCTTTGAATTGGAAGTCAAAAAAGGAAATGACCTACATAGTAGTCTAAGTGTCTATTGTGGAGTTTCTCCAGCGCCTGGAGTGATTTATAAAGAGAAAAATTCATGGAATAGTGGAGAATTTAGTATACATATGGCCAGCATATTTCTAGAGGAAATAGGTAAAGGGGAACTGCTCTTGATGGTCAAGAAGAAGGGTTCTCCACAGATGACAATACTGATTTCTGCTACTAGCGAGCAATTCCTAAACGATTGGATCGCAGAGATTAAAGAAGCATTTGACGGGGCAGAATAGGAATACACAGAATAGGGGGCAAATCGCTTTGACATTGGGTGGGAGTCTCGTCAGTTCGAGGGATCGGGACACACCTCCACTTCAAGCGACCTTCCCGGCTCGGAGTCCGCGCGCGCTACCGCGCGCATCGGACAACCGAGCCTTGGAAGGAGCCGAGTTTCAAGTGCAGTGTGTTGACGCTCTCTCTTGCTGAACGGACCCAATCTCCTTGTGCGGGTCCTGTCTCGTGATTGGCAGCAGCCTTCCAGTCTGCCCCGCCGCCCCCCCCGGAGTGCGGAGGCTGGACTCCGCCCGGCGGGGGCTGGCTTGACAGCGCGGGGGCGCAACGCCCACTCGCCCATCCCAGTCAACTCCCCAACCGCTCCAGCCAGCCTCCATCATTGGGCTCAGCTCCTCTCCTCCACACGGGTCAAGCCCCGCCCTTCCCGGGCGGAGTCCAGCCTCCGCACTCCGGGGCTACACCACTCGCTCCAAACCCTTCAGTTCAGCCATCCATCACCGTCATAATCACCGTCATAGAAGGGGGGTGCAGAAAGGGTCAGTACACTCCCAGCTGGAGGAAAATCTGGAAAACCTGGACTCGCAATATGATCGGCATCGGGTTTGGCCGGGTGTTATGTCCGCAGTGGACAGCCGGAGAAGAGCTCAACCGCTCACGTTTCCGGACTCTACTTGAGAATGGGCCGCAGCCACTTGGGCACGGGATTTTCGAGGGAGATCCGGCGGCCGTTTTCAAATACCGCGATTTTGCGAAAGGGCTCCCGCAAGTCGTCGTTGTCGAATATCCAGACATGCGGAAGTTCGCGGATGGCTGCCTGGAGGTTCGCCAAGGTCCGTGGGTAACGGGTGATGAGTTTGTCCGATGGCACGTCGTGACCTCCTTGGGAGACGCGCATCGCCACGCGTTGCTCGGACACCTCCGGACCTGAAATTCCGATGAAGCACAAGATCACCGTGTATCCCCGGGTCGCCGCGTCTTTCAAGAACGCCAGCTTGTCCCCCACCTGATCGGAAAAGACGGTCTCAAACACGAAACTCTCCCCTTGTTCCACCAATGCGCTTCGCAGGGTTCCGGCCATCCTCGCGGCGACGTAGGAGTCCATCTCCAGTTCATGAGCCAGCACGTCCGGGTTGACGAAACGCAGTCCGGCGGGTTTGAGATGGGAGTGATGGAAGGTGGTTTTGCCAGCTCCGTTGGGACCGGCCACCGCGACGATCACGGGCCGCTGATCGAGGGGGGAACTCATCGTTTCGAGGCCTTGACGACCTCAAACTGGCGATTGACGAAGCGGCCGGTGCTTCGTTTGCCATCGGCGGTGATGCGGATCAACAGACCCGGCGTCTCAGACTGCTCGTAATGAGGATACGGCAGGGTCTTGAGGTGCTCGGCGACGCGCTTCCGACCCTTTGGTGAGTCTGCGGATTCCAGGCATTCCGAGAGCGGCCTGGCAGCACCGGCGCGGGTCAAGGCCATCGCCTGGACTCCCTGCAGGAGGGGTTCGACGGCGCGCCCCAGTTTCGCCCAGAATTCAATCTGGCCGGCAATCGAGCGTTCCGCGATTTCGGCGGTGAGCCGGGCATCAAGGACCAGGGTGTCGGATAGCTTCACAGGTTGGCTCATGGGAGCACGGTAGCAAAAAGCTACCCGAGATCAAGGAGATTGGATACACAGTTGAGATTTGGTCTTGGATTTGAAATTTATTTGGAAATTGTCGGTTGGAAATTCTTAGCAGGTAGCCTCGGCGAGAAATGGCCCCGCTTTCATTGAGGGCCATTACCAGTTCAGCATTCACCATGCCGAACACCTTTGGCGGGACGCCTGTGCTCCTTTCGGCGTTGCCGGGGAGGCTTGTGTCCGGGACGGTCACGCCACGGTGGGGATCGGCTTGGCGGTTGGAAACCGCCGCCACGTTTCAGGGTTCCTGCCAGATGAGGCGGAGGCAGTCGAGGCGGAGGCGGGATTGGAGGGACTGAAGAGGTGGACCCATGGATTTTTCATGGTTTTGTTGAACTCCCGCCGGGTCGGTCTACAGTCCGCGCAGCGCTTCGGAATCTTCATGAACTCTATTCTTCACGGGCTATTGCTTGCCGGCGGCAAAAGTCGGCGGATGGGCAGCGACAAGGCGGATCTGACGGTGCGGGGTGGGGAGTCGTTTCGTGATCGGGGAATGCGTTTGCTGGGGGCGGTGACGGAGAAGGCCCGTCTCTCCATTGCGGCGGATGACGAGCGGGAGTATAAGATTCCGACATTGCGGGATGTGGTTTCCGGGAAGGGGCCGTTGGGAGGGATACTCGCGGCGTTGGAGTCGGCTCCGGGAACGGCTTGGCTGGTGATGGCTTGTGATCTGCCGAATATTGAAGCGGAAACGCTGGCGCATCTGGTGGCCTCGCGGGATCCTGCGGCGGAGGCGACGTGTTTTTGCAGTGAGATCGACGGGGTGCCGGAGCCGTTGTGTGCAATTTATGAACCGGCGGCAGTGACGCGCTTGCGGGAGGACGTGGCGGCGGACAAATTGTGTGCCCGGCACTTTTTGGACGGGCTCAAGTTGCATGCGATTCCACTGCCTTCACCGGGGGCCTTGCAGAACTGCAATCGGCCGGAGGATCTGGAGGAATTGCGGGCCCGGGAGGCGGCCGGCGGGGTGGAGAAGGCGGTGATGCTGGAGTTTTTCGCGAAGCTGCGGGATGAGGCCGGGTGTGCGACAAAGCCCTACAAAACACGGGCTGCGACGGCGGCGGGGTTGTGGGATGAGGTGCGGGTGGGGCATGGGCTTTCGATGGATCTCGATGTGGTGCGGTTGGCGGTGAATGATGAATTTGCGCGTTGGGAACATCGCTTGATGGAGGGGGACCGCATTGCCTTCATGCCGCCGTTTGCAGGGGGGTGATTTTGAGTGTTCGGGTTCAGTAATCAGTATTCAGAAATCAGAGAGATGTTTAGTATTGAATCAGAGCCGTTGGATCTCGTTGCGCTGCGCGGGGAAGTGCTGGATGCGTCCTGTGGGGCGATCGTGAATTTTGAGGGGCTGGTGCGGAATCACAATGAGGGGCGCGAGGTGAAGAGTCTGGAGTATGATGCGCATCCGACGCTGGCGCTGAAGGAAGGGCTGCGGGTGATGGAAGAGGGGTTGGCGCGTTTTGAGATCACCAAGGCGGTGGCGGCGCATCGGGTGGGGCATTTGGCGATCGGGGATATCGCGGTGGCGGTTTATGTGTCCTCAAGCCATCGGGAGGAGGCCTTTGCGGCGTGTCGGTGGTTGATTGACGAGATCAAGAGTCGGGTGCCGGTGTGGAAGCGGGAGCATTTTACGGACGGGACGGCGGAGTGGCTGGCAGTGTGTCCGGGGTGTGGGGGGTAGTTATTGGTTATTTGGTGTTGGTGATTGGGGGGACGGGGTATTGGTGGGCCACGTTGGGGCGGAGGATCGGTGACTCGCGCATCGAGTCGCCAAGGGACAGGACGGCGTGAGGGCGAAACGAAGGGGAGGAACGAGCGAACGGCTTTTTGTGAGGTCGGGAGGTTTTAACCACCGGACCGCCCGGAGGTCGGTCCCTGCCGGTTACTATCGGGGGGTGTTGTTGGGTTCGATGGAGGCGATGTGGATGCCGTTGGCGGTGATGAGGAGGTTGTCGGGGCCGGAGCCATCGGCGACGGTGCCTTTGATGACGATGGAACTGAGTTCCTTCATGCCGCCGAGGCCCTTGAGGCCGGATGGGAGGAGTTTGCCGTCGGCGTCGAGGACCTGGACGGTGGCGATGGACTTTTTGATGAGATCGGGGTCGTCGCAGCAGACATCCCAGGGGGATGCGCAGGAATCGCCGGGCATGCGGTTGCAGGAGGTGAGGACGGCGGGGTCGCCGATGGTGAGCATGGAGCGGTTGTGGACGAAGACCTCGGGTTTGCCGATGAGGTCGCCGGTGATGACGACTTCGGTGCCGGGGACGGGATTCTTGCGGGCCTCGGTGACGGTGATGGCGTTGGCCGGAGCATCAGGGAGGAGGAGGGCGTCGAGGGACTTGTTGGAGGGTGGGGTGACGACCTCGACGGACGTTTCGACTTTTTTGTCGCAGGCGGCGAAGGTGAGGGCGGAGAGGAGGACGAGGAGTTTGGTTGGCGTGTTCATTTGTTTGTTGGATGGTAGTTTGGTTCGGGATTGTGGCAATGAGAAGAGTTTGTAACCGCGAATTGGTGCGAATGGGGAGGGGGAACAGGAGGAGATTCAGGTGGTGAGGAGGGATTTGATGAGGGCGCGGTCCTCTGGGGTGAGGAGGGTGAGGTCGGCGCCGTGGGCGAGGAGCCATTGGATGGCGGGGAGGTCGTTGCCGTCGGCGAAGTTTTGGAGGAGATGGCGGCCATCGCTGGTGAGTTGGTTGAGATTGGCGCCATGGGCGTGGAGGAGTTCGAGCATGGGGACGGAGTCGGCGAAGGAGATGGGGGCATCGGCGGTTTCGGTGAGGGCGTGGAGGTCGGCGCCGGCGTCGAGGAGGAGGCGGGCGGTGTCGAGGGAGTCGTTTTCGACGGCGTTGTGGAGGGGGGTGTTGCCGAAGGAGGCGCGGGCTTCGAGGGGGTGGCCTTGGGAGAGGAGGTAGGTGAGGGAGGCGCAGGCGTTCGCCTCTGCGGCGAGGTGAAGGGCGGAATCGCCGGTGTGGCCGGTGGCCTCGGTGTTGGCGCCCTGGGATTCGAGGAACTGGGCGGCGGGGATCTGGTCGGCGTGGATTGCGGTGAGCCAGGGGGTGCGGGCCCAGGAGTTTTGCTGTTCGATGGTTTGTGGGGAGAGGAGGGCAATGATTTTTGGGAGATCGCCTGCGGCGGCGGCCTGGTGGAGGGGGGGGAAGTCGGTGGGGTCGGCGCCGTGGATGATGAGGAGGTGGGCGCCTTCGTAGTTGCCTTCGCGGGTGAGGAGGGAGAGGGGGGATTCGTGGTGGGAGGATCGGGCGTTGGGGTCGGCCCCGAGGTTGAGGAGGTGTTGGAGGAGATCGAGGTTGGCGGATCGACCGGGGAGGCAGGCGTAGATGAGGGGGGTGTAGGCGTGGTGGTCGGCGTGGTTGGGGTCGAGGCCCTGGGTGAGGAGCCAGGTGGTTTTGTCGAGGGAGCCGGTGATGCAGGAGGGGAAGAGGAGGGATTGTTGGTTGAGGAGTTGTTTGGGAGCGGAGCCGACGAGTTCGATGAATTGGGAGAGGGGGATGGTGGGGTCGGCGGCGGCGAGGTAGGCGGGAGTGGGGTCCTCGGGTTGTGTTTCGGGGGAGGGTGG
>JAQCFL010000136.1 GCA_027619375.1 Verrucomicrobiota bacterium
GGAGCGGGAGTTGAGTTGCGGGGTGTTGGTGCGGACCAACGGGGAAGTGCGGGCCACGGCGGCGTTGTTGCGGGAAGAGGGATTTGACGTGATCGAGGAGGGTCGGCGCTTGCCGGTGGAGGACAATGCGGTGGGGGTGGCTTTGCTACATCTGCTGCGGTGGTTGGCGGATCCGGCGGATGGGTTTGCGCGGGAGGTGGTGCGGATGTCGCCGTTGGAGGGGGTGCTGGAGACGCGTTACGGCGAGGCGTGGCAGGCGCGATGGGAGGGGGCGCTGAGCGAGGCCCGGGCGGAGGGATTTGCGGGGATGGCGGAGGGATTGTTGGAGGCGGGCTGGGAGGAGTTGTCGGAATTTTCGCGGCGGCGGGCGGGCGATGTGATCGGGGCCTTGGCGGAGTTTGATGCGGGAGGCGGGGCGACGGCGCGGGAGGCGCGGGATTGGATTACGGGGTTGGAAATTTCGCAGGCGCCGGGGGTGGCGGCGGTGCAGGTGATGACCATTCACAAGTCGAAGGGCCTGGGATTTGATGTGGTGATTCTGCCGGGGGTGGCGGATCGGCAGGGGCCGGATCGGGGGAAGTTTGACATGGCGCGGGGGGGCAAGGGAGATGGGGCGTGGGTGTTGCAGCCGCCGGCGAAGTGGGTGCGGGATTTGATGCCGGATTTGCAGGTGGCGGAGGAGCATTGGGCGAACGAGCAGCGTTATGAGGCGATGTGTTTACTGTATGTGGCGCTGACGCGGGCGAAGCGGGGCTTGTATGTGTTGCTGCCGGAGGAACCGAAGTCGCGGCAGAAGGCGGGCGGGGAGGATTTTTCCTCATTGGCCAATTGGATTCGGCAGGCGGCGTGTGCGGATGTTGGCTTTCAATCGGGTGATGCGAATTGGGCTGAGGGTGTTGCGGAGCGGAAGCGCAAGGTGAGTGTGGCGGTGCCGGAGCTTGCGGTGGGCGTGCCGAAGCGGCGGCGGGCCACGCCATCGAGTCACAAGGAAGGAGTGGGTAGTCCGGGAGGGACGGGGAAAAGGGTGGGTCAGGAGGTGCACGGGTTGTTCGAGCAGATCGGTTGGCTGGCGGCGGGAGAGGTACCGAATCTGCCGCGGACGCAGGCGGGGGCGATGGTGGAGGGGGTCTTGCGGGAGGCGGAGTGCCATGCGCATTTCGAGAAGCCGGAGGGGGAGGCGCGGTTGCATCGGGAGCAGGCCTTCGAGGTGCTGGTGGAGGGGCGATGGATGAGCGGGGTGATCGATCGGATGCACGTGTTCCGGGATGGGGCGGGGCAGGTGGAGCGGGTGGAGATTTATGATTTCAAGACGGACCGGGTGGATTCGGGGGAGGACTTGGTGGAGCGGTATGGGGAGCAGATGGAAGCGTATTGTCGGGCGATGGGGGAGGTGTTTGATTGCGAGGAGGTGACGGCGCATTTGGTGTCCACGGCGCTGCGGGAGGTGCGGAGAGTGGCGGGATGATGGGGTGGGGGAGGGGTGGCTTGTTTGGCCGACCGAGAACGGTTAGGTTGGTCGGTTGAGGGTATCCGGTTAAGTGTGTCCGGTTAAGGGTTGCGTTTAAGTGTCCGGGGAAATGTTGGTTGGCGGGGATGACGGGAAGTTTCATGGAATTTTTCGAATGGTGCAGGGGGATTTGGGGATTGTTTGGAAATGGAGGTGCCGGGGTGCGGTTGAGAGGGGGTAGGGAGGGATTTGGCTGGGAGGCTGGTTCCGGAACGACCTGCATGCTATGATGAAAGCGATGTTGAAACGATGGATGGTGGTGGGTGTCTTTTGGCCCGTGGTTTGCGGGGCGACGCTGGACCGGGGCGTTTGGTTCTGGGGGAGTACGACGCTGCCGGGTGGGGCGGCGAGCACGCATGGGTCGGCTGATGTGGTGGGTGATGCGGCGGAGGAGGATGCGATGATCGCCTTTTTGACAGCGCGGGGGGTGAAGCGGGTTTACGGGAGCTATCAGAATCGCCCGGTGAGTGAGTTGGCGACCATCGCGGCATGGAATGCGAAGCTGGATGCGGCGGGGATCGACTCGCAGTTGTTGATCGAAGGGACGCAAGTGGATGATCTGGCGGAGGTGGCGAACATTCAAAACAAGATCAACAACCGTTTGATCATCTTCAACAACACCGTGGCTGATCCGGCGCAGCGGTTTGATGCGTTGCATTTGGATTTGGAGCCGCAGCAGTTGGGCTCGTGGGATGCGGATGGGGTGGGTGATGTGCGGAGGGGGCTACTGAACGATTTGGCGACTGCCTATGGGTTGATTTGGATGCAACTGGACGGGGCAGGGTATGGGGCGGTTCCGATGTATGCGGATTTGAATTTCTCGTGGGACAAGCTGCCGGTGGATGGCGGATCGATCCTGTGGGCGGATGCGGCGGATCGGGATGGATGGTATGCGGGAATCGGGGTGCATCTGGCGGGGATCAGCATCATGACCTTTTCGAAGGACAACGCGGCGGATCTGGCGGTGGCGACGGACTTTGAGCGGACGGGGAGTTTTCCGGGGTCGGTGGTGGTGGGGATGCAGCCGCGCACGGGGGTGGGGGAATTGTGGGCGAACTACGCGGAGTTCGAGACCGAGATGGAGCAATTGGAGACGGATATCGGGACGGCGGAGGCGACGGACATTGAGAACTATGCCTTTTGGCGTCATGCGGTGGCGACGGGGATTCCGGTGCTGACGGCGGGGCCGGCGATCATCCATTCCGGTCTGGGCGGGGGAGGTGGTGTCGTGGTGGTGGTGTGGGACCGGGCGAAGCCGGGATACAAGTATGTGATTGAGGAGAACGATGATCCCTCGCAACCGGAACGCTGGCGCGAGGTGGCGAGTCATACCACGGTGGCGCCGGATCGGGTGGAGCGGTTTGAGTATCAGGCGGACGTTGGCCCGGGGGCCTGCTTCTGGCGGGTGGGAGTGGTTCCGGAGCCGTAGCGTTTCGGTGGATTCGGGCGGAGGCCGCGATCAGGGAGTTGGTAGTTCGGGGAGTTGGAGTTCCTCGAGAGAGCGCAGGATGTGATCGAAGGTTTCGATGCTTTCGGCATCCCAGGCTGCGGTGCGCCATTGGACGATGGAGAAGTAGTGGTGCCGTGCATCGACACAGGCCACGCGGAGGGAGATCGGTTTGCCGGACTGGTCCGGGAGGATGGCGATTCCGCTCAAGCCCACGGCGGTGACCGGGCCGGCGGGCAGGGATCGGGAGCTGGGGGCGGTGGTGTCGCCGCCGTTGACGATGTGTTGGCGGACGTCGGCGAGGGCGGCTTCCTGGAACTGTTCGAAGGAGAGGTCGGGAGATTTTTCGACAAGATGGACGGTGACATACTCGCCGCGGGTGGGATCGCCCATGGCGAGGCCGAGGTTGGGGAGTTCCCAGGGGGCGGAGGTCCAGCTTGGCGGAACGGTGAGGAAGGCGCGATCGAGGATGGGGGTGGCATTGTCCCGGGGGGCGGGCGGTTCGGGAGTGGTGGGCGCTTCCTCGATCGTGTCGGGCTCCTCGAACTCGGGAAAGTTGGTGACGTCGGGAATGGCGGGGGGGGGATCCTGGGCGGTGGCCATGGAAGCTTGGAGGGCGATGAAACCGAAGATGCCCATGACGCCGATGACAGCGACGGCGAGGTTGGCGAGGAAGGGGCGTTTGACCTCGGGCCAGTGTTTGACGAGGATGATGATGGCGACGGGGGCGATGAAGAGGCTGATGAGGGCGATGACCCAGTCGGCTTTGAAGAGGGCGACGAGGTACCAGATCCCGACGATGAAGGCGGCGATGGCCCAGATGCAGCCGAGGATGATTGCGATGATGCCGACAAGTCCGTCCATGGTAAGGGGAGTTTACAGGGTCGGGGTAGTTTGTAAATCTTAGGGCTTTGAGGGTGCAGAAGGAGCGGTTGCGGGAGGCTGAGGCCTGCAGGCGTTGCCGTGATACCTGCACGAGGGCACGGAAAAGGGCGACTCGGGAGAATCGCCCTTTATTGAAGTTCGCGAGCCGGGGAGGGCCTTACTCGAACTCCCCGAGTTTTTCGTTGGCGGCGTTGATGCGGGCCTTGAAGCCCTCGAAGAGTTTGGTGTTTTCCTCGTTGCGCTCGGGGCGGGTCGCGATCCAGTCATCGAGGGCCTTGTCGGCGTCTCTGGACTCGGCGATGGCGGCTTTGAACGCGTCGGCCTTGTCCGGGTTGGCCTTGATGTAGGCGGCGACGTTGGTGGCGCTCAGTTTCACGGCGGCCTTGAACTCCTCGATGAAGCTGGAGGGGGTCTTGTCGCGTCCGGCGCCGAGTTGGCCGAGGACCGTTTTGCCGTCGCTGTCGAGGATGATGTAGGTGGGGTAGCCTCCCACGTGGAACTGCTCCTTGAGCATCTCGTTGCGGGCCTTGTATTTTGCGGGGACGATTTTCTCGTCCTCGGGGAAGTCGAGGGTGACGAGCATGGTGTTGTCTGCGGCGAATTTTTTCCAGTCCTCTTTGGCGAAGACTTCCTCGTCCATGAGTTTGCACCAGCTACACCAGTCGGAGCCGGTGAAGTTGAGCAGGAGGGGAAGTTTTTTCTCCGCGGCCATTTTGGTGGCGGCGTCGAAGTCCATGGTCCATTGGCCGGGGGTGGCGCCCTCAGTCTGGATTTTGTCCGCAGCAAGGGCGGTCAGGGTGAATACGCCGGAGAGGATTCCGACGAGCGCTTTGGGTAGGATGGTCATGGTCATGGTGTGGTTCGTTGTTTCGGTGGGAAGCTCGGACGGGAATGATATTTCCGCAAGGGAATCCGCGGGACAAGCGTCGGATCCGGGTTGATTCGCTTAATTTTTGGGGAATCTTGGTCCGGGAGCGTCGGATTCGGGGGGGGTGGGGCGATTAGTCCTTCCGTTCGGCGAGGTAGATGCGGTGGTGGCGCTGTTTGGCGCGGGGGTGTTTGGCGACGGGGATTTCCTCGACCTCGAAGCCGGTTTGTTTGAGGTCTCGGAGGAGTCCGGGTTCGACGGTGGCGGACCAGAAGGCGACGCGGCCTTTGGGGGTGAGGGCGCGCTTGACCATTTTGAGGCCGTCGCGGCGGTAGATCCGGGCGTTGCGGCGCTGGAGGAGGGAGGAGGGTCCGTCGTCGACGTCGAGGAGGATGGCGTCGTAGCGCGGAGACTTGTTAGCGGCGGCCTCGATGAGGGTGTAAACGTCGTCCTCGATGAGTTGGGTGCGGGGGTCGGCGAGAATTTCGTCGTTGAGTCCGTTGAGGAGTTCGCGGTTCCAGCGGATGACTTCGGGGAGGAGTTCGGCGACGTCGATGTGGGCGGCGGGGTCGGTGATTTCGAGGCAGCGGCGGAGGCTGAAGCCGAGACCGAGGCCGCCGATGAGGACGCGGGGGGCCTTGCGGCGGTCGGGGAAGGTGCAGCCGCCATCGGCGAGGAGGAGCTCGGAGTGGGTGAGGGTGGTGGACATGACCTGCCGGTCGTTGAGGTAGAGGAAGAATTCGCCGTCGTGGGAGACGAGGCGGAAGACGGCGCCGTCCGGGGCGGTGGTTTCGGCGAGGTTGAGGGTGGGTTTCATGGGGGGCGCGAGAATGGGGGGAGTTCGCGGGGAAGGCGAGCGGGGAAGGAACCTGCCGCTGATTTCACTGATCTGCGCTGATTGGGGGAGGGGAGGGATGCGGCGGACCGGGGCAGGCACGGGATCAACGGCGGGACGCCGTGGGTACGGCCTGCGGCGGGAGGCCGACAGGCACGGGGGAGGCTTGCGACCGGGACGGTCACGCCACGTTGGGGATCGGCTGGGCGGTTGGAAACCGCCGCCACGGTTAGGGTTCCTGCCAGATGAGGCGGAGGCAGTCGAGGCGGAGGCGGGTGTGGTCGAGGGCGTTGAGGAGGTCCTCCTGGAAGTTGCGCATTTCGATGACCTCGGCTTCGGGGATGTTGGGGTTGCGTTGGGAGAGATCCTCGAGGCGGTCGAGTTCGACGGCGAGTTGGTGTTTCGCTTTTGCGATGGCCGCGTTGCGGAAGGTTTCGGATTTGCTGATGGCGAGGGCTTCGGCCTGCTGCAGCATGGTGGGGAGGATTTTGTTGCGGAAGGCGTCCTGCGAAACGAGTTTGCGGGGGCTGCCGGCGATGATTTCGATCTTGTCGATGCCCGGCTTGTCGCCGAGGTCCTTGCCGTTGTGATCGATGACGACGCGGACGGGGACGGGGGGCAGGTAGCGATCGGCATGGAGCCGGAGGGGGGCGAGGCACTCGAGGACGTAGTGGCCGTCGAGAATGATGCCCTTTTGTTTGGCGGCCTGCCAGATCGCGAAGGAGGCGTTGCCGACCTGGCCGTTGAGGAGGACATCGAGTCCGTCGCGGACCATGGGGTGGTCGGGGGTGAGGTAGGTGAGGTCCTCTCGACCGAGGGCGGTGGCGCGATCGAAGGTGACGGACATGCCGTCCTCGGGGAGATCGGTGAAGGCCTCGCGCATCATGGGTCCTGGTTTGAGGATGTAGCTGCGCAGGGAGAGGTCGCGGATGGAGACGCCGAGTTGGTCGAAGAGGCGGAGGCAGAACTTGTCGAACTTGAGGTCTTCGTCGGTGGCCTGGATGATCTCGATGAGAGCGGCGGCTTGTTCCCCGGCGGGGGCGCCGAGTTCGAGGAGGCGGTCGTGGCCTGCGGAGAGGTCGCGGGCCACTTCGTCGCGGAGGGTGCGGCTTTGGGTGAGGAAGGCCTCAAAATCGTCACCGCCTGGTTCGGCGAGGTGGCCGTAGAGTTCGGGGAGGAGGGTGTTGGAGATGGTGGTGGCGCCTTTGAGGGGATGGGTGAAGGCGTCGAGGCCTTCCGAATACCAGCGGGCGAGGACCGCGGTGGGGGTGTTGGGGAGGTAGGGGACGTGGATGTGGATCGTTTCGGTCTGGCCGATGCGGTCGAGGCGGCCGATGCGCTGTTCAAGCAGTTCGGGGTCGGGCGGGAGGTCGAAGAGGATGAGGTGGTGGGCGAACTGGAAGTTGCGGCCTTCGCTGCCTATTTCGGAGCAGATGAGAAGGCGGGCGCCGTCCTGTTCGGCGAACCAGGCGGCGTTGCGATCGCGTTGGAGGAGGCTGAGGTCCTCGTGGAAGAGGGCCACATCGACATTGAGGGTCTCGCGGAGGGCGGCCTCGATTTCGAGGACGCGGTCGAGGGAGTGGCAGATGAGGACGAACTTTTGGTCGGGGTCCTTTTGGAGGGTGGCGGCGAGCCAGGCGACGAGGGCGGGGAGTTCCTTGGCGGGATCGGCCTTGATGGGGGAAAGGTGGAGGCGGCGTTCGGGGAAGCCGGTGAGTTGTTCGCGGGTGTTGCGGAACATGACCCGGCCGGTGCCGAAGGAGTCGATGAGTTCGGTGATGAGCTCGGGACGTGCGGATTCGTCGCCTTTGAGGATGGCTTCGGCGTGACGGGTGGCGCGGGGGGAGCGGTTGGCGAAGTGTTCGAGGTCCTCGGGGGTGGGCGTGCCGCCGTCGCTGAGGCGTTGGATCATTTCGGCGAGGGGCGCGTAGTCGGCGGCTTCGGCGATGAAGGTATCGAGATCGGAGTAGCGATCGGGATCGAGGAGGCGGAGACGGGCGAAGTGACCTTCGGGTCCGAGTTGCTGGGGGGTGGCGGTGAGGAGGAGGAGGGAGGGGGTTTTCGCGGCGAGCGCCTCGACCATTCGGTAAGCCTCGCTGGGTTCGGCGGGGTGCCATTCGAGGTGGTGGGCCTCATCGACGATGAGGAGGTCGAAGCCGGCGGCGGCGGCTTGGGCGGCGCGGTTGGGCTGTGCGGTGAGGAATTCGGTGGCGGCGAGAATGAGTTGGCTGTCGAGGAAGGGATTGGCGTCGGTTTCGAATTCCTCAAGGGACTCGCAGCGTTTCTCATCGAAGAGGGCGAAGAGGAGGTTGAAGCGGCGGAGGAGTTCCACGAACCACTGATGGATGAGCGGTTCGGGGACGAGGATGAGGATGCGGTTGGCGCGATGGGAGAGGTGGAGGCGGTGGAGGATGAGGCAGGCCTCGATCGTCTTGCCGAGGCCGACCTCGTCGGCGAGAAGAAGGCGGGGGGCGAGGCGGGAGGAGGCCTCGCTGGCGATGGCGAGTTGGTGGGGGATGAGGTCGATGCGGGCTCCGACGAAGCCCCGGGCGGGGGAGCCGCGGAGTTTGGCGCGTTGGTCGAGGGCCCGGACGCGGAGATCGAAGTCGCGGATTGGGTCAGTCTGGCCGGCGAGGAAGCGGTTCTCGGGCTTGAGGAAGCTGAGCGAGTCGAGGAGTTGTTCCTCGGGGATTTCAGTATCGCCGCAGTGATAGACGATCATCTGGCCTGCTTCGCTGACCTTTTCGACCGTGTATTCGGTGGAGGATTGGTCGGCGATCTGGTCACCGGGCTTGAAGCGGACGCGGATGAGGGGAGCGGAGGAAAAGGCGTATTGGCGCATTTCCTCGGTGGCGGGAAAGCAGATTTCGACGCGGTCGCCATCGGTGGCGATGACCATGCCGAGTCCAAGTTCCGGTTCCGAGCCGCTGATCCATCGTTGGCCCGCGATAGGGCGTTGGGTTGGGTTATTTGACAAAACGGAGGGGGTGCCGTGTGCGGCGCGCTGAGCTTGGCATTCGGGGAGCGGGGAGGGAAGAGTGAATTTGTGCGGAAGTTCGGGAGGGGGATGCGGGCGGATTTTCTTGAACGTTGATTGCGCTGGATGGCCTGATTGAGGAGAGAGTGTAGGGGAGTGGGATGAGTTTTTGACCGCTGATTGCACTGATGGGGGAGAGAGGAAATTCGGGGGGCAACCGGATTCATTGGAGAAGTTCCATGCCCCAGGCTTCAATTGAGTTTCGAGTCCATAGACCAAGCATCAAACCCTGAGGGCCGGGACCCTGTTGACGCCTATGCGCAGGACTTCGGATGGCGAGTTGGTAATGCCACTGGTGGGGTGCTTGCTTTGGTGGGGGGGGACGGGAATCAACGGCGGGACGCCGTGGGGACGGCCTGCGGCGGGACGCCGACAGCCACGGTGAGGAGGGTTTGCGGAAGG
>JAQCFL010000137.1 GCA_027619375.1 Verrucomicrobiota bacterium
GTTGGGCGAATAGCCGCGGACTCCCCCGCCGGGATGGCCATCGCGCCGGTGCGGAATCGGTGCGCGAAGTGGTCGAAGGCTGCTCCGAATTGGGCGTCGAATATCTCACCCTCTACGCCTTCTCTTCCGAAAACTGGAAGCGTCCCAAGAACGAAGTCGATGCCCTTATGGACCTCCTCAAGCGCTTCCTCCGCGAAAAGGGTCGCGAGATGGCCAAACAGAACGTCCGCCTCCATGCCATCGGCCGCCTCCACCTCCTCCCGGACGACTGCCGCGCCGCCCTCGAGAACTCCATCGCCGACACCGCCGACAACACCGGCCTCAACCTCGTCCTCGCCCTTTCCTACGGCTCCCGCGAAGAGATCGTCGATGCCGCCAAATCCATCGCCAAGGCCACCCTCGCCGGCACCCTCGATCCGGACACCCTCGACGCCGCATCTTTTTCCACGCACCTCTCCACCGCCCCCTTCCCCGACCCCGACCTCCTCATCCGCACTTCCGGCGAACTGCGCCTCTCCAACTTTCTCCTCTGGCAAATCAGCTACTCAGAAATCGTCATCACCCGCAAATACTGGCCGGAATTCAAGAAATCCGACCTCCAGGCCGCTATCGAGGAATATTCTCGCCGCCATCGGCGATTCGGGGCAGTTTGACCCCGCCCTCCCCCTCCACGACTTCCAGACCATGGCCCCGTCTCGCCTCGAACAGACGATCCTCCTCGTTGATCAGGATCACGACTTCCTCGACTGGGCCACCAAGCGCCTTGAGGCCAGGAACGTCCGCATTCTCCGCTGTGACGACGCCGAAAAGGCCATCAAGGTCGTCGAAAAATCGCCGGTCGATCTCGTCATCACCGACATCCAGATCGGCTCCTTCGACGGCCTGGAACTCATCTCCCGCGTCCGTAGCATCAATGCCAACGCCCTCGTCATCCTCACCGCCGGTTTTCCCACCACCACGCAGATCATCGAAGCCACCCGCCGCGGGGCACGCGATGTCCTCCGCAAGGAATCCCTCCCCTTCGAACTGCGTCCGGTCGTCGAGGCCGCCCTCCAGCTCGCCGAACAACGCCGCAGCGCCGACGACGCCATCCCCAACCTCCCCACCGTCGATGGCCGGGTGAAGATGATCGGCGTCTCCCGCCCCCTCCAGCAGGTCTTCAAGCTGGTCGGCCGTGTTGCCCAATCCGATGCCCCCGTCCTCGTCACCGGCGAAAGCGGCACCGGGAAGGAACTCATCGCCAGCGCCATCCACGACTACAGCCCCCGCCGCAAGAACGAGATGGTCGCCATCAACTGCGGCGCCATTCCCGAAAGCCTTCTCGAGAGCGAACTCTTCGGCCACGAGAAGGGGGCCTTCACCGGCGCGGTCGCCAAGCGGGCCGGCCGCTTCGAACACTGCGATGGCGGCACCCTCTTTCTCGATGAGATCGGCGACATGCCCGCATCGGTCCAGGTGAAGCTGCTTCGGGTTCTCCAGGAGGGCACGTTCTCCCGCGTCGGCAGCAACGAAACCCTGAAAAGCGACGTCCGCATCGTCGCCGCCACCAACAAGGACCTCGCCAACGAAGTAGCGGAAGGCACCTTCCGGGAGGATCTCTACTACCGCCTCAACGTCGTCGAGATCCACCTGCCCCCCCTCCGCGAACGCCCTGAAGACATCCCCCTCCTCGCCGAGTTTTTCCTCCAACGCCTCGCCCGGAAGTACGGCCTGGCCCGCATCCGCCTTTCCGGGGAAGCGGTCGAAGCCCTGCAGAAACACGCCTGGCCCGGCAACGTCCGCGAACTGGAGAACACCATGGCCCGCTCCTGCGCCCTGGCCACCACCGACCTCCTCCTCCCCGACGACATCCCCTTCGCGCGAAGTCCCTTCTCCCAACAACGGAAGCTGAAGTCCCTCTTCGACGCCCTCCTCGACACGGTCCCCAAATCCGGCAACGCCCTCGATTGGGTGCAGCGTGAAACCGCCGTCCACGTCCTCGAACGATCCGGCGGCGACCTCAAGGAAGCAGCCCGCCAACTCGGCAGCACCCCCGCCGCCATCCGAAAAATCCTCGGCTCCCTCGCCCCCAAAGATGATCCATCCGCTTGATCATTCC
This sequence comes from Verrucomicrobiota bacterium, assembly GCA_027619375.1. Taxonomy (GTDB): domain Bacteria; phylum Verrucomicrobiota; class Verrucomicrobiia; order Verrucomicrobiales; family Akkermansiaceae; genus JAPKDA01. The sequence goes on from JAQCFL010000137.1 coordinate 2,099, forward strand.
CTCATCCAGGATCGCCTCGCGCAACTACGGTCAGCCGATTGCCCTCCCGGCGAATTTCGTCGGCACATCGGCCAGATCGCCCGGCTCATGCAAAACGGCTACATCCGCCCCGGCCTCGGCGACGCCGGGGACCGAATCTTCGGCACCGTCTAACCCCACGCTGGCTTTCCCCGACCGATCAGTTATGGTCCCACCGTCGTGCCTCTCCGCCTCGCACTCCTCTCCACTCTGCTGGCCGCCGCCCTCGCTCTCCCCGGCCTTGCCCAAGAGACGGTCAAACTCACCGACAACGCCCTCTATCAGGCCGCCCTCCGCGCCCTGCAGGGCGAGCAACCCGGCATCGCCGCCCAGCGCCTCAACGAACTGCTCGCCTCCCTCAAAAAAGACGATCCCAACCGCCCCGAAATCATCATCCGCATGGGCGAAGCCCACGTCCGCGACGACGACGCCGAGATGGCCATCGAAATCCTCTCCGATCCCGCCGTCGCCAAACTCGACGAGGCCATTTACTGGACCGCGGCGGCCCAGGCCGCCTCCGGCCGCCTGAAAGATGCCGCCGACTCCCTCGCCCTCCTCGCCGACAGCAAGGATCCCCATTTGAAGAATCTTGCCGCCATCGGCCGGGCGCGACTGCTCGCCAGTCTCGGCAACCTGACCGAGGCCGCCGCGGTTCTGGTCACCGTGGAGGCTTCCGGTGAGGAGAAACCTGTCCAGGAAGCACGACTCCTTCGCTCCTCCCTCCTGCTCGAGGAGGAAAAAATGGAGGAGGCCGCCGCGCTTTTGCAAACAGTTGATGCCAATATTCCCTCCCTCCAAAAGCGGAAAACCTACCTGCAGGCCCGGCTCGCCATGTCCGCCGGAGACTTCGCCTTGGCTGAACAAAATTTCGAGCGCCTCATCAACGACCCCACCCACCTGACCGAGGCCCTCTACCGCAGCACCGTCCTCGGCCGCAGCGATGTGCTCCACGAGCTGGAGAAGGACAGCGAGGCCGTGAACCTCCTCCTGAACTACATCGAATCCCAACCGGACAGCCCGTTTCTCGATCCCTTTTTCAGCCGTCTCCTCGGCTGGAGTGCATCGACTCCGACCCTCCGCACTCTTCTCAAGACCCGCCTCGCCACATGGGCTGCCGAAAGCGCACCGCCACAGGGCTTCCTGCTGGGCGCGGCCAGTATGCCCACCCCCACCACCCGCTCCAATCTCGGCGCGTACGCCCTCTTCCACTACGCCCTGCTCCTCGCCGAACAAAACGATCCGGATTCCGTGGCGCAGGCCCGCTCCCTCCTCAACCACCTCCGCCTTGGCTACCCCACTCATCCCCTCTTCTCCTTATCCCTGCTCGAAACCGGCCGCCTCTTCCTCGCCGAGAAGAAGCCCAAGCGCTCCCTCGCCGCCCTCGCCGCCCTCGCCGCTGTCGCCAAGTCTCCCGCCCTCCAGTCCAGCGCCGCAGAACTCACCGCACGGGTCGAGTTCGCCCAGGGTGACTTCGCGGAAGCCGCCGGCGCCTTCGCCCGGGCCCGCGCCAACCTTCAAGCCGATGACAATCACTACACCGCCGTCAATCACGGCTTGAGCCTCTTGGAAGCCGCCGCCGACTCCGAGTTCGAGGGACTGCTTTCCTCCCTCGAAGGCACCGAAGCAGCCCGCACCCTCGCCTTGGAACAGGCCATTGTGCTCGCCACGCGAAATGACCCCCGCGCCCCCGCCCTCCTCGACAGCTACCTCCGACAGTATCCCGACGACTCCCCGCGGATCGTCGAGGCACGCCTCGCCCTCGCCGAAATCTCCCTCGCCATCGAGCCCCGCGATCTCTCCATGACCCTCGCCCAACTCGACTCAATCGAAACCAGCAAGCTGAGTCAGCCCTTCGCCCTTCGACACCTTCTCGCCAGGTTGCGCCTCGCCGAGCTCGTCGGCGACTGGGATAGTGCCATCTCCGAAGCCACCGCCTACCTCCGCGCCCACGACGCCCCGACCGATTCCGGAGTGCTTCTGAAACTCGGCGAAGCCTATTACCTCAGCGGTCTCTACAACCAATCCCGCATCCAGTTCCTCCTCGCCGCCGAACAAAGCGCGAATGCCACCCAGAAGGAAGTCGCTCGCTTTTACGCCGCCAAGGCAGCCCTCCAGGTCGGCACCGAGGAAGCACGCAACGGGGCCATCGGCCTCTTCGAGGAGGTCGCCAAATCCGAGTCTCTCCTCTCCGTCGATGCCCGCCTCCACCTCGCCCGCGCCCAACTCGATGCCACCAATCCCGAGGATGCCATCAGAACACTCGCCCCCTTGTCCGACAACGCCGATATCGGCCAACCGCATATCGACGCGCTCCTCCTCCTCGCCGAGGCCTACCGCATCAGCGGCGAAGCTGACGATCTCGACCGCTGCCTGGAGGTTTACGACACCCTCCTCAAGCGCGACGACCTCGACTACTCCTTCAACAGCCGCGTTCACTTCCTCAAAGGCCTCACCCTCGAGCAAATGCGTCGTCCCGGTGATGCCCTCGACTCCTATTACCGGGTCATCAACGTCCGGAACCTCGAGGAAGGCGAACCCATCAAGGCCTGGAAGTGGTATTACGACTGCGGCTTCCGGGCGCTCAGTCTTCTTGAGGAAGGCAAACGCTGGCGCTCCGCGTTCGGCGTGGCCCGCACCCTCGCCGAATCCGGCGGCCCCAGAGCCGGGGAGGCCGCAAAACGGGCCCAAGCCCTCCAACTCGGCCACATGATCTGGTCCGACGAATAACACCCTGATTTTTGCCGCTCTCCAAGGCAATCCGCACTCGACAGGGTGGGCTCTCGTGGCAAGTTTCGCCACGATGCCACTGCCCAAACTTTTCATCCCCGGTCCGGTCGATATCTCGGACGCAACCTTCGCCGCCATGTGCCAGCCCATGATCGGCCACCGCGGCGGCGATTTCGAGGCCCTCTACGCCTCCATCCAACCCGGCATCCAACAAATCCTCGGCACCGCAGGCCCGGTCTATTTCTCCACCTCCTCCGCCTGGGGCGTCATGGAGGGTGCCATCCGCAACCTCGTCCAAACCAAGGTCCTCAACCTCTGCTGCGGTGCCTTCTCCGACAAATGGTACGGCGTCGCCCAAAGCTGCGGCAAGCAGGCCGAAAAGATCCAAGTCGAATGGGGCGAGGCCATCGACCCCGCCGCCGTCAGGGCCAAACTCGAGGAAGGCGGCTTCGACACGGTCACCCTCGTCCACAACGAAACCTCCACCGGCGTCATGAACCCCCTCCGCGAAATCGCCGAGGTCGTGAAAAGCTTCCCCGGTGTCCTCCTCGTCGTGGACACCGTCTCCTCCCTCTCCGCCGTCCCCACCCCCACCGACGAACTGAAGATCGACGTCCTCCTCGCCGGTGTGCAGAAGGCCCTCGCCCTGCCTCCCGGCCTCACCGTCTTCACCGTCTCGGAGGCCGCCCTCGCACGCGCCGCAACCACCGAGGGCCGCGGCTACTACTTCGACTTCCTCGAGTTCGCCAAGAACGGCGAGAAGAACAATACCCCCTCCACTCCCGCCATCAGCCTCCTCTACGCCCTCAAACAGAAGGTGAACGAGATCATGGCCGAAGGCCTCGCCGCCCGCTACGAACGCCACGAGCGCCTCAACGACCTCGTCCACGCCTGGGCCGACAAACACGGCATCACCAACTTCGCCCCGGAGGGCTTCCGATCGAAGTCCCTCTCCTGCTTCAACACCCCCGGGAACCTCGACCTGTCCGGCTTCATCAAAGCCGTCCGCCAAAAGCACAACATGCTCATCAACGGCGGATACGGCCAGATCAAGGGCACCACCTTCCGCATCAGCAACATGGGCAACGAAGACGAAGCCAGCATCAACGCCCTCCTCGCCGCCCTCGACGACGTCCTCCCGGACTTCATCAAATAATCCCCTCCCCGCGTAGCGGCATCCCTGCGGGGTGTCGGCGGTTCAGCCCCTGCTCCTCCCTCCCCCTCCCCTCCTCCGCAACAAGCCTCCGCCCGCCCTCTCCGTGGCTGCCGGCCTCCCGCCCCGCGACTGCGTATGGTTGTGTTCGGTATTTCCCGGAGGGACTTGGTGCGGTAGCCGGTATTACCACCACCGGGGCTCATCGTCGTCTGAAAGAGCACCCCGGAGGGGCGCGGCAAATCCTGGCAGACGGATTGAACCGATCTCGTTGTGTTCCGCCCGCTCCCGCTCCCCTCCGGGGTGCCAATCAATGACCGGCCAAAGTTCCGGTGGTGGTACCACCGGCTACCGTCCGCTGTCCCTCCGGGACGAAGAGAACTTAACCGCAACCCTTAGCCGGACACCCTTAACCGACCAACTTAAACGTTGCGGTGGGCCAAATAATGCCGATCCGGAATATTCGAGACCACGTCAGGTAGGAATCCCGCACAAATCCTATGTCGGACAGCCCATTCCATTTCGTCTGATCATCATCCTTACCCACAGATTATTCGGAAGAGCCGAAATTTATTTGGAGCTTGGAGGTTGGCAATTCTTCCCAGTCAATCAGGTTGGCTACATGAAATTTCCACAAACCAGTTTCCAAATAAGCTCCAGTCCCCAAAATCAAACATCACTGCCTGTCTCACGTGTCGGGTCGTTTCATTATCGGCGACGACGGTGTGCTGACCTGCATTATCACGAATTTGGCTAGGCAGGAGGTCATTTTGGAAGGTCTGCGCCATGAAGTGCTGCGTGCCAAATTCTACGGGAAGGATGGCGAGCCTATTGAGGTTGGGGTGCGTAGATTTCCTACTAACACCGGTTACCAAGAGTGGACTAGGTTGCTTGCGCAGAGCCCGGATGGTGGGCGAAATCCGGGGTCAACATATGTGCTTGCATTACTTGAGCCTAATCTTCCCCGCGTTCGGGATTTGTCCAAAGTTCAGACGTTCGTTATTGATGTCGCTCTGAGACCAATTATTGGTGGTCGTGAACTAGGTCCTCCGCGAAAAGTGAAATGTCGGTTCCAGATAACGGGAGCGGAAGAAGAGGCAAATGAATGATTATTCGATCCCGGCAGCATGGCCGGCTAACTGTTCATCAATTCCTCGATCTCCTCCGCCTCCACCGGAAAGTTCGCAAACATGTCCACGTTCCGGTCCTTGCCGATGATGATGTCATTCTCAATGCGCACTCCGATCCCTTCCTCGCGAATGTAGATCCCCGGCTCCACCGTGAAGACCATCCCTTCCCGCACCGGTTCGTGCGGCGGACACACATCGTGCACATCGAGTCCGATATGATGCCCGATACCATGCATGTAGTATTTTTTCACAAGCGGTTTGGTCAGCGGATCCTGCTTCTTCGCCTCCTTGGCATCAATGAGCCCGATTCCGATCAGGGCCTCCTCCATCAATTCAATCGTCTGATCCGTCCACTCTTTCGGAGTCACCCCCGGCCGCAATATGTCGCAGGAACCGCGGAAGACGCTCAGGCAGGCATCGTACACCTCCCGCTGCCGCTTCGAGAATCGGCCGTTCACCGGCACCGTCCGAGTCATGTCCGCGTTCCAGTTGGCCCACTCCGCACCCACGTCCATCAGGAGCATCTCCCCGTCCTGGCAAACACAGCGGTTCTCCACGTAGTGCAGCACGCAGGCGTTCTTGCCCGAGCCGATGATCGGAGGATAGGCAAACCCCCTCGAGCGGCGACGCAGAAACTCGTGCATGTACTCCGCCTCCACTTCCCACTCCCCCACACCCGGCTTGATGAAGCCAAGCGCCCGGCGAAACCCCGCCTCGGTGATGTCTATCGCCTTCTGCAATTGCTCGATTTCGACCTCGTCCTTGATGATCCGCAACTGGTGCATCAGCGGGGACAAGCGCTCAAGACGATGCAGCGGATAACGGGCCTTGCAGGACTTGATGAATCGATCATTCCGGGTCTCCACCACCGCCGCAGCCCGCAGGTGCTCGTTCGTGGAGAGCACGATGCTCGACGCCTGTGGCGCCAGCCGATGCAGGTGGGCCTCGAAATCCTGGACCCACTCCACCCGCGCGATTCCCGAGACCTCCTTCGCGGCCTCCTTCGTCAACTTGTCTCCCTCCCAAATGGCGATCAACTCGCTCGTTTCCCGCACCAGCAAAATCTCCCGATCCCGCTCCTCCCCCGCATCGGGGAAAAGAATCAACACCGTCTCCTCCTGATCGACTCCGGTCAGGTAAAACAGGTCCCGGTTCTGGGAGAACGGCATCACCCCGTCCGCATTGGTCGGCAAAATGTCGTTGGCGTGAAGAACCACCATCGCGCCGGCCGGCAGCAACTTCTTCAAGCGCTCCCGGTTCCGCACAAACAACCTCGCATCAATTTGATCGTATCTTGTCATAAATTTTTTCTCCCGTCTCTGTCCTCAAACACCTCCATGCCAACGCAGTTTTCGCCGCAGGGTGTCATAAAACGAATGCCCCGGCATCCTTACCAGGCGCAACGATTGCGTCGACTTCTCCACCCGCACCACGCAGCCCTTCGCCAATCGCAACACCTTGCGCCCGTCCACCGTAAACAGAATCGGCTCCTCGTTTCCACCGTCCGGCATGATCTCCACCACCGAGTCGTCCCCCACCACCAACGATCGATTGCTCAAGCTGTGCGGACAGATCGGGCTCAACACAAACACCGCCGCCCTCGGACTGATCAAGGGCCCGCCTGCCGCCAACGAATACGCGGTCGAACCGGAGGGGGTCGCCACGATCAGGCCATCGGCCCGGTAGTGGTTCAGCAACTCCCCGTTCACCCGAGCCTCCAGGGACACCAGACGCCCGGTCTCCCCGCGCATCAGAACCACCTCGTTCAGCGCCAGAAACTCCCGCGCCCCCACTCCCTCCTCCTCCATCTTCACCGAAAGCATCGATCGCTCCACGAT
>JAQCFL010000138.1 GCA_027619375.1 Verrucomicrobiota bacterium
CGCCTCCCTTCTCCAGCACCCTCCTCAGTCTCCCTCCCTCTTTCATTCTCCCAAAACTTTCAGGCATCCAAAAACTCAAGCAGCCACCATCGGAGATATCAGTGTTGTCCGTTGCTCATGAGCTTTAAAGAAGCGAGTCTGTCCGCATTCGAATCATCAAGTCGGGAGTCTCTCGAAATCAACGCCTTCCCAAAGCAACCCTCCCATCCTGATGGCCTCCCCTCTTTCGACTGTCCACCCCGCTCTCGGAAAATACTCTGTTGGTCCAAGAAAATGAGCGCCATCGGATCATTCTACCTGATAACCGACGACAAACGAACCGACATCGTTCGAGCGGCTGAAGCGCAATCGACAGCACTGAAAAAAAAGCGCTTCGGATTTCTGCCTCCCAAACTCCCCCTGAATCCCGATCCGTTCTGGGAATTTGTTCGCACAAACACTGAGGAACTTGAGCAATACCCATACTCCGGCTATTTGCTACTAGAGATCGAGTTACTGGCTCCCGATTCCCTCGGAACGAAGGATGCGGTTGGGACGTGGCTATCGGAGATCATGCAGTCGAGTTTCATTTCGTTTCGTCCCGATGATGCAGCCGAGATCATCAAAATTCTCGACGGGGCGGATTTCTCCAACGAAGCGATCAGGAAGTTTCTTGTCGAAGACGGCCGGGAGGACGACTACCCTGAGATCACTGAACCGATTCAAAACTCGGTTCAGCGTTTGAAGATCTGGCTTGGAGCAATCCCAGAAGGTAAAACCGGCATACTAACAATCGGCTAATCGGGTCCCCGTGCCTGACTAGCGTCAGCCACAGATCCCACACCACCCTGTGTTCGGGTCAGCACAGGGGACCTGAACCCCATGTACAACGTGTCAATGCTTGGGCACACACAAGGCTCAGCAGGACACCCCGCAGCACGATGGCTTGTGATTCGCTCCCGTTGGTCGGGCCTCCGGACTTCGGTGTTTGTAGAACGCGGGGGCCCGTGCTATTTCGTTGCTCCCAGAGAATCATTCGCGAATGACGCCCGAAGCGCTCGAAAGTCAGTTCCTTTCTGTCGCATCCCTTCTCAGTGCTGAGGTCGGAAGCACGAACTACTATAGGGGCCAAGTAGATGGAACCCCGTTTCTGATGAAGCTGGTCTCGGCCGATCCTCCCGCATACATGATCAAGCTGCGGATGAACGAGCCGCGCAACCTTCACTCAGATTGGCCTGCCTCTCTTTCTGAGGAGCATGTGGACGCGAACGTGGATTGTGAGATTGAAGGAGATTACATATTTTTCGCATCGTATATCGTATTCCGCGCTACCGGCTCGATGGACATTGGGCTGATCCTTCAGAACACGCTCCCCATTGCCTTCGGAGGGAATGTCATGTATTCAATGCTGAAGATTGGATTCGGGATCACGTTCGGTGCAGCGGTCTTTCAGTTCGCGAAGCCGAAGAATGCCCAACTCACGCTGTAAACCAACAGGGAGCAACCACACAAAACAGTTTCCCGGACACAGCATCCGGCCCATTCTTGTTCCCCATACCGACCGCTGCTAGGTCCGGGCCCCGAGCCAGCCGTCGGGCCGGACCGGAGGGCGGGAGAACGGGGGTTGTTCAGGATCGACTCATCCTGACTGGGCGAGCCGGAGTCCCTTCTCAGCCTAAAACTCCAACGCTTCGGGGATGACGAAGTCCGCCAAGCAAAGGAGCCGACAACCCGTAACAGGTTGCCGGCTCCACAAGCCCGGAAGTAAACCCAATCATTCCGGAAGAGGGTTACGGGTAGGGATTTCCACTACCTGCCGGAACCAGGACGTAGAATCGGGCATCGGCACTCACGTTGTCCTCCACGACGTCAGGCGAGCTCGCGATGGAGGACTTGACCAGCGACCATGATCCGGAGAGCAAGGTGTCGGAGGCGTAGGCATCAACATCCCCGGCGGCGGTGAAGGCGATGGTCACCTGGAGGCCAGAAACCGATCCAGGCCCGGTGGTGATGCTGTCGACCACAATCTCCCCGGCGCCGCCACCGACGATGGTGCCGCGGTCCGGCATTTCGAAGGTGAGGCCTGGCGGCAGGGTGGCTCCGGTCAGGTCCAGAGTACCGTCACCCTTGAGCACGATGGTGCTGCCGCCGAATCCACTCAGGTCCGCAGACACGGCTTCCGAGTTGGGGTCGTCCACCGTGAAGACGAGATCCGAATCCGCATCCCACGCCACGTTGTTGACGATGGTCTCGATCTCGGCATCCGAGAGTCCAGCCGGGTCGAACCCAAAGCCGGCATCTGCGGCGACGCTGGTGGTCAATCCGTTGTCGGGGCTGGCCGCAGCCTGGCCAAGGATCAGGCAGCCGCCAATGACCTGGGTCGTGCCTGTGTAGGTGCTGGTGCCGCCCAGGGTCAGCGTTCCCGTGCCGTCTTTCACGAGTGAAAGCCCTCCACCGCCCGAGCCGTCCTGGATGGTCCCGGCATGCACAAGGTCTGCCGCTTGATCAATGGTGAGTGTCGCGGCGGTGGCATCTTCGTTTTTCACCGTGCCACCCGTTCCGCTCAAACCGCCGATCGTGATGCTGTTCCCGGTTAGGATCAAGTTGCCCCCCGTGATGTCCACGGCGTTGGGCGCTGCCGCATTCAAGGCTCCGGTGTTTTCGATTCTCAAATTCCCTCCGGTGATGCTGCCCCCCCGTAATTGCGTTGTTGCCACTCAGATACAGGTTCCCGGAGGTCACCACAAGACCACCCGAAAAGTCATTGTCTCCCCCAAGCCTTAACACCGCCCCAAATGTCTTCGTCAGCGATCCCACGGCGGTGATCACCCCGTCATAGGTCGCGGTATGGCTCCCGCTCGGCGTCGTCGTCATCCATGTTCCGCCACCGGCACCCAGCGTGATTCCGCGGTTCGAATCAATCGTGAAACTCGTTGGCCCCCGCGTTTCCAAGGTGCCGCCATCCAAGGTAATCGAATCCGCCACCGGGCTGACCGGCGCGGTTCCCAGCGCTCTGTCCGCGAAAATTCGCAACACTCCACCGGTAATCAAGGTATTCCCGGCATAGGCGTTCAACCCGCCCAAGATGAGCGTCTGACCGGCAGCTTTCGTCAAGGATCCCGGGCCCGTAATCACCCCGTTGTAGGTCGCTATATGCGAACCACTCGGCGTCGTCGTCGACCACGTCCCGCCGCCAGCGCCAAGCGTCATTCCGCGGTTCGGATCGATCGCGAAATTCCCGGGTCCCTGCGTATCCAAAGTGCCACCGTTCAAGGTAATCGAATCCGCCACGGGGCTGACCGGCGCGGTTCCCAGTCCGCTATCCGCGAAAACCCGCACCGTCCCCCCGGTCACCGCGGTCTTGCCCGTGAAGATATTGACCCCGCTCAGCGTCAGCAGATTGTCCTGGGTCTTGATCAATCCATGGGATCCCGATCCGTCTGAAATCTCGCTGCTGATCTCCACCCCTTCGCTCGTCGCCTGCGTCCGGATCTCCAGATCGGAGTTCAAGATGATCGGCGCGCTGAAGACCGAGGCACCGCTGCTCCGCCCAATGTTCAGCAATGCGTCTCCGCTCGTCACCTCGAAAGTCAGCGGATTGGCCCCCCCGATGTTCCAGTGGGAGGTCGGTGATCCCTGGTTGTCTGAGAGGAACAGGGTCCCGGTCTTCGCGTCGGCCACGTCGATCGTGATCGTCTTGTCCGGGTTGATGTTCTTGTTGACGTTTGCCACATCATCCGCCGACTTCGGGTAATCCGCGCCGCCGCCGGTATCCCACCCGGCCGCTGTGGTCAGGCTCCAATTTCCCCCGTTGAGGGCGTTCCAGTTGAAGGGTGCGGCCTGGGCCAGGCTGCCGAGGCTTAAGATTAAACACACGGGTTCACTATATCTATACACCCTGTTGGAGAAAATACGAGATTCCCCGCCTCTTGCCATCCGTCGAGGCGGTTGGGCGACAGTTCCGCGAATCTTACCAAACTTGAATTCCAGAAATGGTTAACAGCCTGTTGAAAAAGACGGGAATGAAAAACTGCGCGTCATTTTGGGAGCTGGCAAGGCGTGCCTGCCCGGGCGTAGCTACAGCGAAGACTTGGAGGACGGAGTTGGTCGGGAACGCCGCCAGATCCCAAATGGGACGCAGCCCCAAGGGTTTTGATGAGGGCACTTGTCAGGAATTCCAGCCCTTGCTCGTCCGCAAGGAAGTCGCCGACTGCGCCTCCCGAAGAAACCATCACTCCGCAGCTCCCACCTCGATCTTCTCGACGTGGAACTGCTGCGTCCCGTCCGCCAACTCAAGGAGGATCAGAACCTCCACAAACGAATTCGGCTTCGTCTCCGCCGGCAGATCCCAGCCCAACACACGCGTGCCCGCATCAAAGGACACCCCGTTCGGAGCATCCTCCAACGTCGCCTTCTCGAACGCTGGCAATTCCAGCACCCGCTCATAACGCTCACCCGGAACCGCCACGTCCTTCCTCCCCTTCTCCATCTTCACCGTTTCCACCAACGATGGAGCGATCACCGTCCGCACCTTCTTCGCCGCATTGAGAAAGACCGCCACCCGTCGCGACCCGATCGTCGCATGGACATAATACGGCACTCTCGACGCCGCCGATCCCAGCTCGACATTCCCCGGCATGCGCTCCAGCGCCACCGCCACCGGCTCGGACTTCTCCTTCGGTAGCGGCAAATTCAATACCCGCACAAACACATGCTCCGAATCCTCCCGGACTGCGCTCAATTGCAAAAATGACTCACTCCCGAAGATCGGAAACAGTGCCAGGCTTCGGGCAAGCCGGTTCTGCGGGCGCCAGACGTTCTCCAGCGTCGGGTAACGAAACAATCCCCCCTGTGTCACCAGCACATCGGAATGCGCCGAGGCCCCGAATCCGGCCAGGGAGGTCCCCGTCCGCTTGTAGGTGAGCGAGCCGAGCCGAGTGTCCAACCGCAGGATATCCCCGGCCGTCGTCTCCTCTCCCCGTCGCCCAATGAGCGTCATTCCCGTCGCCGATGCCGAAACATCGGGAGCCTTCGCCATCATGTCCTTGAAGCCTGACTCCCCCATCGGCAACAACAGCCGCGCCAATGGCTCCTTCTCGCCAATAGCACAGAGCATCACCCCTACGCCCCCATTCTCCTCGGTGAAAACGAACCACGCCAGATCACTCCGATAAGGCGACATCTCCACGTCTTGCAGAATCCAGGTCATCCCCTCCTGCGACGCCGTCACCACCTCGGCATCCTCATCCTCCAAATCATATATCCTCCAGGATACCTCCTCCGGGTCCACCAGGATCAGATGCTTCCCTCCCGCCGCCACCTTGGTGGTTTTCTTCGGCAGGGTGATGAAACGGGTCAGGCGACCCTCCTTCAAATCGTAGATCCCCACCTTGCTCAATTTCTCAAAGACGATCACCACCGCCGTACCTCCCAGCACCGGAAGCACCCGCGTAAAATGATCCGGCAACGGCACCTCTCCTCCCTCCACCTCCCCCTCGTCCAACTGCCGCTCCGAATACCCCCGCAGCTCCTCCCTATATCGTTCGATGCGCTCCTCCGAAAACAGCTTGCGCACCAGCCGTACCTGCCCCGGCAACTCCACCTCCGGCCCCATAAACGCCTTCAGCCCCTCTTCCGAAAAATCACCATTGAGCCGCATCAAGACCGCCGCATGGTTATCGTCCATCTGCACCAGCGCCTGTTGATAAAGCTTCTCGTAGTCCTCCGACAGCTTGCGCTTCAAACTGCCGTAAAGTTCCCTCGCCCAACCCAAGAGGTAGCCGATCTCGCTCCAGTCCGCCTCCGCCTCCTTCGAGAGGAGCATCGCCAACCGCGACGCCCCGTGCCCCGCCAGCAGGGGCTCCCCCCCGGCATTGGCCAGAACCGAGCGAAAGGATCTCTCCGCCTCCTCCTTTCGCCCATCCCGGAAATCCATGTTCCCCAACTTAACCGCCAAGGCCCCGTCGCCCGGAGCCAGCTCCAAGCCCCGCTCCACGTAGGCCCGCGCCAGACTCTCCTCGTTCCCTGCGCTGTAAAGTTCCGCCAGCAATTGAAGACACTCCATGTTTCCAGGCTCCTCCACCAGGGCCATCTGCGCCAGCGTCGCTGCAGCCCCCAAGTATTCCGGATCGGGTGGCCGCAGATCGAACATCGCCCTGTTCGCCGCGCTGTGGAACCGCTTCGCCTGCTCCAGTAGCTTCTCCAACAGTTTCTGGTCACCCTTCCGGTCGATCGGATCAATGAATTTCGACACCTCGATTCCGCCGAAGGGAATGGCAAACGCGATCCCCTCCCGCTGCTCCAGCTTCATCGTCACCACACCCACGATCATGCCCTCCGCATCACACAGCGGCCCGCCCGAGTTGCCCGGATTCACCGGCGCCGAAAACTGAATGAGCGGGTCACCTTCGATATCCCGCCGTGCCGCGCTGATCACTCCATTCGTGATGCTGTTGCTCAACGCTCCCTCCCCCCCGGCCGGACTGCCCAACGCGTAGCATACCTCTCCGTTCTTCAACTCCGCCGGCCGATCCGGTATCTTCGCAGCACGGACCTTGTGCGTCCCGATATCAAATTTCACCAAAGCCAGATCCAGCGTCGGGTGCACTTTGTGCAATCGCCCGTTCTCAAATTGCTGCGGCACCTCCAGGCTTCCTCCTATCTGCTCCCTACCCGTCAGCGTCAACTTCATGCCGCTCGCCACCACATGCAGGCTGGTCAGGACGAGTCCACTCTCATCAACCAGAATCCCGGACCCCTGCCCATCAAGACTCTCGATCAACATCAAGTGCGGACGGATCGATTCGTAGATGTCCTCCGGCTTTTTATCAGCTTGCAGAGGGGCCACTCCTATCAAAACACCGAGCTTGCAGAGGGGCCACTCCTATCAAAACACCGAACGACACCCGAAAAATCAAGTTGCTCACCCTGACATCCTCCCAGAAGCCCCAGATTTGGTCAAGTTGATCGTCTCAAATCTTCTCCCCTCTCCCCCAATAACCACTAACTAATAATCAATAACCAATAACCAATCCCTCAACTCCCCGGCCCGCGATCATGATCAATGATGAAGGCCCGATTGTGATACTTCTTCCCCCGCAAGCGGTCCACCAACGTATTCGCATGCTCCTTCGCCACCTGGATGGAACTGTGCTTCGCAAACAAACGCATGCTCCCGATCGCCCCGTCCGGCACCCCGCTCTCCCGGTAAAGCATCCCGATGATCTCTCCCACCTTGATCCCGTGCACCTTCCCCAGGGAGAAAAACAACGGCGTCATGTTCGGATCATTCGCCTCAAATTCCTGACGCCGATTGCCACCCTGCCTCGGCTCCCGCGAATCACGCGAATCCCGTGAATCACGATCCCGCGACGGCCGCGGTCCCCGATCCCGCTCAAACCCCCGCCCCGGACGATCCTCCTGGATCTCCCCGAACTCCCGCCCCCGGTCCTCACGCAACATCGTGAACAAGGCTCCCACAATGTCCGTCGGCGTGTGCCCCTGCTCCAGCAGGCGATCGATCTGCGCCTCGTGCGACTCAAAATTGTTCGCCGTGACCCGCTCCGCCACCTCGTCAAAAAGCCGATCGGCCATCTTGCCCTCCACCGCTTCCTGCGTCGGCACCCGCTCCCGCTTGATCGGCTGCCGCGTGTAGCGCTCGATCGTTTCCAACCGATGCAAATCCCGCCCAAACACAAAACTGATCGCCCGCCCGCTGCGCCCGGCCCGCCCGGTTCGCCCGATCCGGTGCACGTAGTCCTCCGGATCCTGCGGCAGGTCGTAGTTATAGACCGCCTCCACATTCTCCACGTCCAAACCCCGCGCCGCCACATCGGTCGCTACCAGCAACTCGATTGTCCCGTCCCGGAAACGCCGCAACACCCGCTCCCGCATGGCCTGGCTGATGTCTCCATGCAAACGATCCGCCGTATAGCCCCGCGCCAGCAGAGCCTCCGTGGCCTCATCCACCGAGCGCTTCGTATTACAAAAGATGATCGCCAACTGCGCCGGTTCCATGTCCAGCAAACGCGACAACACCTCCACCTTCGAGCGCTCCCGCACCTCATAGCAACACTGCTCCACCGTCGAAACGGTGCGCGTCTTCTGCTCCACCTGGATCATCTGCACGTCCCGCGCAAAGCGGTTCACCAGATGCGTCACCCCCTTGCTCATCGTCGCCGAAAAGAACAGCGCCTGCCGCTCCTTGGGCATCGCCGCCAGCAGCTCCTCCATCTCGTCGCGAAAGCCCAGATCCAACATCCGGTCCGCCTCGTCCAGCACCACCGCCTTCACGCCGCTCACATCCAGCGATCCCCGACGCAGGTGATCCAACAAACGCCCCGGCGTCCCCACCACCAACTGCACCCCTTCGCGCAGCGACCGCAACTGCCGGTCGATCGGTGCGCCCCCATAAACCGGGATGGCGCGAAAGCCTTTCAGCTGTGCCGCAAGACGGTGAATTTCCTCACACACCTGCACCGCCAACTCGCGGGTCGGACACACGATCAGCGCCTGCGGATGACGATTGTTGGGATCGATCTTGGCCAGCAGCGGCAAACCAAAGGCCGCCGTCTTCCCCGAACCGGTGGAGGACAGGCCCATGATGTCCTTCCCCTCCAGCGCCGGCGGAATGGCCATGGCCTGAATCGGTGACGGGCGTTCAAAGCCCAGTGCCGCAACCCCGGCCAAAAGCAGGGGCGGCAGTCCAAGTGAAGAAAACGGTGGGGTGTCCATGGGAACGATACGTTCGGCCATGGACTACAGTGTCCTCAGCCGCGATTACAGCTGGCCAGTGCGGATCATCCGCCCCGCCGGGCCCGGACCCTGACCGGATTCCCCCGCTTGGCAAGCCGGGAAAGCGCCCGTCCCTGGGAATCCCCTCGCTCCCGCCCATCCCGGCCCCGCAGGATCAACAAATTGCTCGCCCGCCCCCCC
>JAQCFL010000139.1 GCA_027619375.1 Verrucomicrobiota bacterium
CCGCCCCCACAACCGCATCCTTCCCCCAATGCTCCCCGCCAGTCATCGGCACTCCCCCGCTCCAACCAATCGACCATTTGCTTCCCGTCAACGGAGCTCCGGATTGTCCCACCACCGTTTCAAAAATACTGGTTACGGCAATCCCAAGCTCAAGGAGCACAGATATTCATCACCAAAGTTCGGCATGAAATTTGTCCTCACGATTGTCCTCTTTTTGTTTGGCGCAATACTGTCCCAAGCCGACGGACCTGCGGGTGCTGTCCCAGAAAAAGACATTCTGATTAAAAAAGCAAAGCTTGGAAAACCCCTTGTTTGGATACGTCCCAAAGCGGATAAAAATGAGAGTTATCCGGTTGATGTAGTGCTGGGATTTTTTAGGACTTTCAACGAAGGCGATTGGAAAGCGGCGGAAAAATTATGTGTTGCTGCAACAGATTTGGATGCCCCCGCAATTCGGCAGCATTCGGCGATAGAAGAAAAGGTCTTCAATTTATTCTATGACAGAATTGTAAGCTCTCAAATTAAGGAGATCGTCATTTCAGAATATGCGATCAAAGGTAAAGCTGGATTCTGGAGGATTGAATACCAATTGCGCTTTTTTTCAGGGCAACAAAAAAGTGGAACCATTTCCCTTCTTAAGAAGGAAGGCGTGTGGAAGGTGCACGAGAGGGGTTATTGGTACAATATAGCGAAAAGTAAATACACTGCCCCTGACTGGTCGTTTTGAGTGGGACGACTGGCAGGGCAAAAAAATCGCTTTGCCACCGGGCCTCCTAACAATTCGTCACCCAGGCGGGAAAGGGGTCCGGAGCGGCACTAACGATCGGCCCCCCAAGAAGCCCTCCTTCAAACCAACGCCTCCAACTGCGACTCGGCTCCAATCGATGAGCTGTCCCTAACCACAGGATAAAACTGAGCCCGGACTCGCCGCTCGTATGGTCAAGACCTCAAGGAAGCCATCCCCACCTCCCCCACTTTTTCCTTCCCAAGCGCCGCCTGTATGACAGCGTTTCTCCCTTATGATCCAAACCGGCATCCTCAATCCTGATCTCCTCGAACTCCTCGCCCGCATCCGGCACACCAACACCCTCGTCATCGCTGATTGGGCCTTCCCCTACTGGGACGAAATCGAAACGATCGACCTCTCCCTCACCAAGGGTATCCCCCTCATCACCGATCTCCTCGATCTCCTCAAACCGAACTTCAAGGTCGGTCACATCTGGCAGGCCGAGGAATTCCTCGCCACCAATCCCGCCGACATCGTGCAGAAATACGACCGCGCCTTCGACGGCTTTAAGGGCCTCCATCCCCAGGTCGAAGTCACCCGCCTCCCCCACGTCGAGCTCAAGTGCCTCGTCCCCCGGGCCATCGGCCTCATCCGCACCGGCGACCCCACCGCCTACGGCAACGTCATCCTCGAATCCGTCTGAAACCATGAAACTCTTCCTCACCCTCACCCTCCTCCTCCTCCCTCTCGCCCTCTTCGCCGCCGACCAGCCAAACGTCGTCCTCGTCATCGCCGACGACCAGGGCTACGGCGACCTCGGTTGCACCGGAAATCCGGTCATCAAGACGCCCAACATCGACGCCCTCGCCGCGGAGTCCTCCGGCCTCGAGGACTACCACGTCGCCCCCACCTGCTCCCCCACCCGCAGCTCCCTCCTCACCGGCCACTGGACCAACCGCACCGGCGTCTGGCACACCATCAACGGCCGCTCCATGCTCCGCGCCAACGAGATCACCCTTGGCCAACTCCTCAAGGACAACGGCTACGAGACCGGCATGTTCGGCAAGTGGCACCTCGGTGACAACTACCCCTACCGCCCCGAGGACCGCGGCTTCACCGAGGTTTACCGCCACGGCGGTGGCGGCGTCGGCCAAACCCCCGACCTCTGGGACAACGCCTACTTCGACGGCCACTACTTCCACAACGGCGAGATCGTCGAAGCCAAGGGATTCTGCACCGATGTCTTCTTCGAGGCCGGCAACCAATTCATCAAGGACAGCGTCGCCGCGAAAAAACCCTTCTTCACCTACATCTCCACCAACGCCCCCCACGGCCCCCTCCACTGCCCCCAGAATTACCTGGATATGTACAAGGGCCAGGACCCCAACATCGCCTCGTTCTTCGGGATGATCACCAACATCGACGACAACGTCGCCAAAACCCGCGCCCTCCTCAAGGAACTCGGCGTCTATGAAAACACCATCTTCATCTTCACCACCGACAACGGCACCGCCTCCGGCGCCAATGTCTACAACGCCGGCATGAAGGGCAACAAGGGCTCCGCCTACGATGGCGGACACCGCGTCCCCTTCTTCCTCCACTGGCCCGCCGCCGGCATGAACACAAAGCACGTCATCCCCCAGCTCACCGGGGCCGTCGACATCGTCCCCACCATCCTCGACCTCACCGGCTCCACCAAACCCGACGACCTCAAGTTCGACGGCGTCTCCCTCCGCCCCCTCCTCGATCCCGCCATCAAGATCCAGTGGGCCGACCGCATGCTCATCACCGATTCCCAACGCGTCGTCGATCCCGTCAAATGGCGCCAGTCCGCCGTGATGTCCCGGCAATACCGTCTCATCAACGGCAAGGAACTCTACGACATCAAGGCCGACCCCGGCCAGAAAAACGACATCGCCAAAGAGCACCCCGCCGAAGTTTCCTCCATGCGGGCCTTCTACGAAGCCTGGTGGGCCGAACTCGAACCGACCTTCTCCCAAACCACCGAGATCTACCTCGGCCAACCGGGATACGATAAGGTCCGCCTCACCAGCCATGATTGGATCGGCACTGCCGGCGTCCCCTGGAGCCAAGGCCACATCCGCACTACCCTCCAGAACCCGAAGAGCAAAAAGCCCGCCAAGCACGACAGCCACTGGGCCGTCAAAGTCATCACCCCCGGCACCTACGAGATCTCCCTCCTCCGCTGGCCCGAGGAGGCCAAGCACCCCATCACCGCCCCCCTCCCCCCCGGCCAGAACGTCCCCGGCGCCTCCAAAGCCTACCGCACCGCAGCAGGAGTCGCCGTCCCCGCCACCAAGGCCGTCCTCCGCATCGATGGCAAGGAACTCGAACGCAAACCCGTCGGACCGAAGGACATCATGATCACCTTCACCGCCGACCTCACCGCCGGCTCCCACAAGTTCTCCCCCCTCTTCCTCACCGAAGCCGGCGAAATCGGCGCCTTCTACGCCATCCTCACCAAAAAATGAGGGGAGCACACGCATCCTGCCTGTGACCAAAGCCCATCCGTGAAGAACGAGTGTTTCCCAAGCAACCAGGGATGACTTGTTCCCTCTGAGAGTTTGGTTTTGGAAATTGTATGATGGAAATCCCGCACCATGAAGGAGTGAACTCTTCAAAATTTCCACTCCCCGATTTCCAATTAAATTCCAAGGACCAACACCCAACCGCCGCCCCAATTCCAACGGGCCCTCACCCAAATTCCCTGCGCCGTCCGCAACGACCTCTGCCCAGCCACATCCCGTGGCATTCCACCAAAAAACAGGTGACAAGCCCTCATCAAGTTGTAAGACAGCATTCGCTTCGCGTCTAAACAGGGCCTGTTCCAGCGATCCTTTCCCATGAAGTCCGCCATCACCCTTTGCCAAGTCACCGAGGCCGCCGTCGGCCCCTTCGTCTTCCACGACCCCCTCCCCGAGGCCTTCGCCAAAGCCGCCGCCCTTGGCTACGACGCGGTCGAACTCTTCCTCCCCGGCCCCCACGCCGTCTCCATCGACGAGATCAAATCCCTTCAAGCCGAACACAACCTCGCCATCGCCGCCGTCGGCACCGGAGCAGGCATGGTCAAACACGGCCTCTCCCTCACCGATCCCGATCCCTCCAAACGCGAGGAGGCCATCGAGTTCATCACCAAGATGATCGACTTCGGCGGCCAACTCGACGCTCCCGCCATCCTCGGTTCCATGCAGGGCAAATGGGGCGGCGACGTTTCCAAGGACCAAGCCCTCGCCTGGCTCGCCGAGTCCCTCACCATCGCCGGAGCACGCGCCGGCCGCCATCAGGTCCCCTTCATCTACGAGCCCCTCAACCGCTACGAGACGAACCTCATCAACCACCTCGCCGAAGGAGCCCGCTACCTCGAAGCCCACCACCTCGAAAACATCGTTCTCCTCGCCGACCTCTTCCACATGAACATCGAGGAGAGCAACGTCGCCCAGGCCATCCTCGACGCCGGTAAACACATCGGCCACGTTCACTACGCCGACTCCAATCGCTGGGCCATGGGCTCCGGGCACACCGACCCCGCCCCCATCATCGCCGCCCTCAAACAAGTCGGCTACACCGGCTACCTCAGCGCCGAAGTCTTCCCCCTCCCCGACCCCCACCAATGCGCCGCCCAGGAAATCAAAGCCATCAAACAAGCCCTCTCCTGACTCTCCTAACGCTCCTAACTCTCCTCTGCTCCTCTGCTCCTCTGCTCTGATAACAGATAACCATTAACTGATAACCATTAACTGATAACTGCTTTGAAAACCCGTCCCCTCGGCAACTCCGGCCTCGACCTCCCCATCCTCTCCTTCGGTGCCTCCTCCCTCGGCGCGGAATTTCGCTCCATCACCCTCGAGGAAGCCATGCAGTCCACCCGCACCGCGCTGGATCACGGCATGAACTTCATCGACACCTCCCCCTTCTATGGCCGCGGCATGTCCGAAATCATGCTCGGCCTCGGACTGCAGGGCGTCCCCCGCGATTCCTACCTCCTCGGATCCAAACTCGGCCGCTACTCCGACAAGCACTTCGATTTCTCCCCCAAACGCGTCGAGGAATCCGTCCACGTCTCCCTCCAGCGCCTCAAAACCGACCACCTCGACGTCCTCCTCCTCCACGATGTCGAGTTCGTCCCCCTCCCCCAGATCTGGGAGGAAACCATCCAGGCCCTCATCAAGGTCAAGGAACAGGGCAAGGTTCGCGCCATCGGCTTCTCCTGCTATCCGCTGAAAACCTTCCACACTGTCCTCGACCACATCGAAGACGAGATCGACTGCGTCCTCGGCTACAACCGCTACACCCTCCAGAACACCAGCTTCGAGACCGACCTCCTCCCCCGCCTGCAGGCCAAAGGCATCGGCGCCATCAACGCCGGCCCCTTCTCCGCCCGTCTCCTCACCAACGCCCCCCTCCCCGAGTGGCTCAAGGAACCCGAGGAAGTAAAAGCCGCCGCCCGCGCCGCCGCGAAACTCTGCGCAGACAACGGCGTCGACATCGCCGAACTCGCCCTCCAGTTCGCCTGCGCCCACCAAGGCATCACCACCACCGTGGCCGGCTCCGCCAACCCGAAAAACATCAAAAAGTGGGCCGAGTGGCTCGCCAAACCCATCGACCAATCCCTCCTCGCCCAGGTCCAAACCATCTTCGAACCCGTCAAAAACCTCGGCCACAACGAAGGCCTCCCGGAGAACAACTAGTGGCGTGACCGTCCCGGTCGCAAGCCTCTTCCCTCTTCCCTGATAACAAATAACCGATAACGGATAACTTCCCCAAAATGCAAGCCATCGAATTCACCAACCCCAAGGAGATCAACATCATCGACATCCCCCACGCCGGTGCCCCCGGCCCCGGTGAAGCCGTCGTCCGCACCCACCGCATGGGCATCTGCGGCACCGATCTTTCCTGCTACCTCGGCAAGTTCCCCTTCTTCGCCTACCCCCGCACCCCCGGACACGAACTCGGCCTCGAGGTGATCGCCGTCGGCGAGGGCGTCACCAACGTCAAACCCGGTGACAAGTGCTCCCTCGAACCCTACGTCAACGACCCTTCCACCATCGCATCCCAAAAAGGCAAGTCCAACGCCTGCCCCAACGTGCAGGTCATTGGCGTCCACAAGTCCGGCGGACTCCGGAAATCGAACTGGATCGTCCCCGCACACAAACTTCATCCCGGCAACGAACTCTCCTACGATGAACTCGCCCTCGTCGAGACACTCGCCATCGGCTTCCATGCCGTGAAGCGCGGCAATCCTCAGCCGGGCGAAACGGTCATGGTCATCGGGGCCGGACCCATCGGCCTCGCTTGCCTTGAGTTCCTGAAACTCATGGACCTCAAGGTCCTCGTCGTCGACTTTGCCCGGAACCGCCTCGATTTCTGTGCTGAGAAACTCGGCATCGCCCACCCCATCCAAGCCAAACCCGATGGCTCGCACCTCGCCGAGATCGAGAAAATCACGGAAGGCGGATTCTGCGATGTCATCATCGATGCCACCGGCCACGCCGGTTCCATGGTCCAGTGCTTTGAATACGCCGCCGTCGGCGGCCGGATCGTCTATGTCGGCATTACCTCCCAGGAAATCACTTTTCCACAGGCCCCTTTCTTCCACCGTCGCGAGCTTTCCGTGCTGGCCAGCCGAAACGCCCTTCCGGCCGATTTCCCCGAAATCATCGACATCATCAAAGCCGGAAAGATCAACCTCAACAACTGGATCACCCACCGCCTCGACATCGCGGACGTGCCCACCGAGTTCGATCAGTTCACCGACCCCGCCACCGGCGCCATCAAAGCCGTCATCACCGTCAACTGATCTCCCCCATCCATCAGAATCCCAATTCTGTAAATTCTGTAAATTCTGTCCAAAAACAATCTATGAAAGAATGCCCCAAATTCACCTTCGGTGTCGGCGATCGCTTCGCCCACGGTGCCCACGCCCAGCTCAAAGCCTTCATCGCCGCCAAGGAACTCGGCATCGACATCGTCCCCACCTGGAACAAGTCGAACCGTGAACACGACATCATCGGCTCCGAACCCCGGCAAACCCGCGACGCCGCCGACCAGGCCGTCAAGGACCTCGCCTGGACCGGCGAATACCTCCTCGACGCCGACCACATCAACCTCAAGACGGTCGACCGCTTCATCGCCCCCTGCAATTTCTTCACCCTCGACGTCGCCGACGACATCGGTAAAGCCGCCGACCCCGCCGACGTGGCCGCCTTCATCGACAAACACCCCGAACTGATCGGCACGGTCTCCATCGGGGGCATCGACCAGCCCTTCGAAATCACCGCGGCCGACGTCGAAAAGACTGCCAACCAGTTCCTCAAGGCCACCCAGAAGGCCCGCGCCATCTACGACCACATCGTCGCCGCCAAAGGTCAGGACGACTTCATCACGGAGATCTCCATGGATGAAACCGACAACCCCCAGACGCCCCCCGAGATGCTCATCATTCTCGCCGCCATCGCCGACCAGGGAGTCCCCATCCAGACCATCGCCCCCAAATTCACCGGCCGCTTCAACAAGGGCGTCGATTACGTCGGCGATGTCGCGCAGTTCGAAAAGGAATTCAACGACGACCTCGCCGTCATCGCCCACGCCATCAAGGCCTACGGCCTCCCCGCCGCCTTGAAGCTCTCCGTCCACTCCGGATCCGACAAGTTCTCCATCTACGGCCCCATCAAGAAGGCCCTCGCCCGCACCGGGGCCGGCCTCCACATCAAGACCGCCGGCACCAACTGGCTCGAGGAGGTCATCGGCCTCGCCGAAGCCGGCGGCGACGCCCTCGCCCTCGCCAAAACAATCTACGCCAAGGCCCTCGAAAAGAAAGCCGCCCTCTGCGAGCCCTACGCCACGGTCATCGACATCGATGACTCCAAGCTCCCCTCCGCCGAGGAGGTCTACGGCTGGACCAGCGCACAATACGTCGCCGCCCTCACCCACGACCAATCCAACCCCGGCTACAACCAACACCTCCGCCAACTCCTCCACGTCGGCTTCAAGATCGCCGCCCAACAGGGAGACACCTACCTCGACGCCCTCAAGGCCAACGAGGACATCGTCGGCCAAAAAGTCACCGGCAACCTCCTCGACCGCCACATGATCCCCCTCTTCGGAAAATAAATGTGGCGGCGGTTTCCAACCGCCAAGCCGTCCCCGCGGCGTCCCGCCGCGAGGACCCCTCTCAAAAGCGACGCCCCCCCAGACCGTCGCTTTTTTCCTCCCCTCATCCCCCCCAATAACCAACGCCATGCTCGACTCCCACCACCACCTCTGGTCCTACTCCGTCGAGGAATACCCCTGGATCCCCGCCGGCTCCCCTCTCGCCCAGGATCAACTCCTCCCCCAACTCCACACCGCCACCACCGACGCCGGCATCGATGGCACCGTCGTCGTGCAGGCCCGCCAGGTCATCAGGGAATCCGACTGGCTCCTCTCTCTCGCCGACGAATCCAGCGTCATCAAGGCCGTCGTCGGCTGGGTTCCCCTCATCGACAAGGACGTCCGCACGGACCTCGACCGCCTCTCCGCCCACCCGAAATTCCGCGCCGTCCGCCACGTCCTCCAGGAGGAACCCGACGACTACTTCCTCCGCGACGACTTCCACCGCGGCCTCGCCCTCCTCCCCGACTTCGACCTCCGCTACGATCTCCTCCTCTTCCAGCGCCAACTTCCCGTCGCCATGAAACTCGTCGATCGTCAGCCGAAACTCGGCATCATCATCGACCACATCGCCAAACCCGAGGTCAAGAACGGCCGCATCGATTCCAGTTGGAAGCGCGACATGCAGGAACTCGCCAAGCGCGACAACATCCTCGGCGTCAAATTCTCCGGCCTCGTCACCGAGTTCCCCGAAGGCGACATCGACCCCCACACCATCCGCGCCTACTTCGAGGAATCCCTCCGCATCTTCGGTCCCGACAAACTCATGTTCGGCACCGATTGGCCCGTCTGCCTCCTCCGCATCGACTCCTACCAGGCCTGGGCCGACACCGTCCGCGACCTCCTCGCCCCCCTCACCCCCGACGAGCAAACCTCCATCGCCACCACCAACTGCCGCCGCGCCTACGGCTTCTAAACAATATGGTGAGCGGGTTTGCAACCCGCTGCGATGCCCCGGACAGCGGGTTG
>JAQCFL010000140.1 GCA_027619375.1 Verrucomicrobiota bacterium
CCCACT
This sequence comes from Verrucomicrobiota bacterium, assembly GCA_027619375.1. Lineage (GTDB taxonomy): Bacteria > Verrucomicrobiota > Verrucomicrobiia > Verrucomicrobiales > Akkermansiaceae > JAPKDA01. The sequence goes on from JAQCFL010000140.1 coordinate 7, forward strand.
TCAGTCCGCCCCCCCCCAACTCCGGCTCCCAGTCCCCATTCCGGATCCCTGTTGGGGACTGGGCACAAAGCGAATGGCTTCAGCCATGGACTCCCGCCATCGCAAAGGTCTCCCCAACGTTGCAGGACAGGCAACACTCAGCCACCCACAGATTCTGTAGAAGCACCCCAACTTTTAACCCTCGCTCAGGACAACGCCGCCACAATCGCTTCCTTCGTGATCCCCAGCTCCGCCATCACCGTGTCGCCCGGCGCGCTCATTCCGAAGCGATCGATCCCGATCACCTGGCCCGCATCGCCGACATACTTCCACCACAGTCCGGTCACTCCCGCCTCGATCGCCACCCGCTTCGTGCAGGCCTTCGGCAGGACGCTCTCCCTGTAGTCGGCGCTCTGCCGATCAAAACGCTCCAGACACGGCATCGACCCCCCCCGCACGCCCTTGCCCAATTCCGCCGCCGCATCCACCGCCGCCCCGAGCTCCGACCCGGTCGCCATGATGATCGCTTCCAGCGCCCCCTCTTCCTCCTTCACCACATAGCCCCCGCGGAAGGCCCCCTCTCGACGCACCTTCACCGGCACCTCGCTCAGTGTCTTCACCTTCTGGCGGGAAAGAATCAACGCGGTCGGCCCATCGGTCCGCAGCATCGCCGCCGCCCAGGCCCCGCTCACCTCCTCCGGATCACCCGGACGGATCACGTCGAGATTCGGGATGACCCGCAAGCCGCTCACCGTCTCCACCGGCTGGTGGGTCGGCCCGTCCTCCCCCACCCCGACCGAGTCGTGCGTGAAGATATAGGTCACCGGCAATCCCGCCAATCCGGCCAGACGAATCGACGCCCGCATATAGTCCGCAAAGACCAGAAAGGTCGCCCCACTGGCCCGGAACAGCCCGTCATAGGCGATCCCGTTGCAGATCGCCCCCATGGCGTGCTCCCGGATGCCGAACCAGATGTTCCGGCCGCCCGGATTCTCCTTCGAGAAATCACCGTCGCCCTTGATGTAGTTCTTCGTCGATCCGTAAAGGTCCGCCGAACCGCTGATCAGCTGCGGCACGGCCTTCGCCACCGCATTGATCACCACCCCGCCCGCTCCCCGCGTCGCATCGGCGTAGCCCGCCTCGAACTCGGGCAACGTCTCCACCAAATCACTCGGTATCACCATCGCCACCCCATTGCGCAGCTCTTCCGCCAACTCGGGATTCGCCGCCGCCCAGGCCCCATGCGTCGCCTGCCACGCCGCGCTCTCCTTGGCGAGATCCGCCGCATGCGCCGCAAAGTAGGCCCGCGTCTCCGCCGACACCGAAAAGCCCTCCGCCGGCAATCCAAGGTGCCCGTGCGCCTCCCCCGCAAAATTCGCGCCGCCTTCCCCGTGCGCCTTGGCCGTCCCCGCCACTTCGGGGATGCCCTTGCCGATGAGCGTCTTCGCAATGATCACGGTGGGCTTGCCATTGTCATTGGCCTTCGCCCGACTGAGCGTCCCGCGCACCGCATCGAGGTCGTGACCGTCGATCTGCACCGCGTCCCAGCCAAGGGCCTCGAAATACGTCGCCGGATCCCAGCTCTGCGTCACCTCCGCCATCGCGTCGAGGGTCACATCGTTGCTGTCATAGATCAGGATCAGGTTATCGAGGCCGTTGTGCCCCGCAAAGGCGATCGCCTCCTGCGCCACCCCTTCCTGCAGACACCCGTCACCGGCCAACGCGATGATGTGGTGATCGAAAAGCGTGTGCTCCGCCGTGTTGTAGCGGGCCGCCGCACGCTTCCCGCTCAACGCATAGCCCACTGCATTGCCCACCCCCTGACCAAGTGGTCCGGTGGTCGCCTCCACCCCCGGCGTTTCCCCGAACTCGGGGTGCCCCGGGGTGATGCTGTGCAGCTTGCGGAAATCCTTCACCGCCTGCAGGGGCACGTCGTAGCCCGAAAGATGCAGCCAACTATAGAGAAACATCGAGCCGTGACCGGCCGAGAGGATGAAGCGATCGCGGTTCAACCACTTCGGTGCCTTGGGGTCGTAGCGCAGCACCTCCCCAAAAAGGACCGCCCCGATCTCCGCACATCCCAGCGGCAACCCCAGGTGTCCGGAAGAACACGCATGCACCGCATCGATGGCCAATCCCCGGGCTTCATTCGCCGCTTTCCCTAAAATCTCTGAATTCATAGCGGCGTGGACCATCCCGAACCCCCTCCATCCATGCAAGCCGTAATACCTCCCGAAGCATGAATGACGCTTCTCGCCAAGCCCCCCCCACCCTCATCCCCCCGGAGTGCGGTGGCTCGCCGTGCCCCGGCGGAGGCTGGCTTGACAGCGCGGGCCCCCCAACCACCGCCTCCCGAAAGCCTCCCCTACTTCGCCTCAGCCTCCTCAGCCTCCACCTCCGAAGCCTCCATCGTCGGACCGGTCTTCGGTCGAAACCGCGGTGGCAGCCAATCAGTCGCCTCCACCTCCCTGATCTCCGCCACGTAAATCCGCTGCTCATCCGGGCCGGGCATCTCCGACATGAAGGAGAGTTTCATTTGGGCCATGATCGCCGTGCGCCGCCCAAACTTCCGCGGCTCGGTCTTCAGGGCGCTTTTCAACTTCCAATCCTGACCACTGGCCCGCTCCGCGAAGGCCTGCAGCGTGTAGCCGTCCTCGTAGTCGTGCACCGTGTAGGAGGTCCACCTGTCCGGATTGTAGGGACTGAAATAGGCGTCGCTCGACTCCACCCAAACCCGCATCGCAGTGGGCGCGGAGGGGCGCTCCTCCATGAATTCCTCCCACGACATGTCCCCGATCTCCCCGAAAAACTGCCAGTAAACCTTGGGCATCTTCCCCTCCGGCAACATCACCATCATGCGCGACTGCGCGTCGCCGGTCGTGACCCGATACGCAAAGACGCTCCCCTCCCCGTTCGGGGCCAGGACCCGGCTCTGCAAGACAATGTCATACTCGCCGGGTGTGTCGATGGGCCGATAGAGCCGATCAAACCTCTCCCCCAACACATCCGACTCGAAGACAAAGGACCGCGCCGCCTTCGCCGTGGTCGCATTCAAATACGCCTTCGCCACCGTCTCCGCCTGCCCGGCCTCCGGATCATCCGCCCACAGCTGCCCCAGCGAACTGGTCTGCGTCGGCGCCAACACCGTCACCCTCGTGCCGGATCCCCGATAGGTCGGATCCATCCAGTATATCATCCCCCACGTCAGCCCCACCACCATCGCCAACGTCATTCCCACCGTCGTCTTCGGGGCCTTCTTCATCAGGCCTTGGAAAAACCCCTCTTCCATCTGCTCCCGTCCGCGGTGATCGACCAAGCTCTGCTTCTTCCGTTGAAATTTGTGCGCCGCCTGCGCCGCCTCCCGACGCACCAAGACCTGCGTCTTCAGCGGCAGGGCCTTTGCCAAATGCTCCTCGCTCCCGAGATGCACCACCTCTTCCTGCAACGGCGGTGCCGCAGATCCTCCCACAGCATTCCCATTCATCTCCTCTGACGGAGTCGTCCCCTCGCCCGACGCTCCGCCCGATTTATGCTCCTGACGAGCCAACCGCTCATCCAAATGACTGATCGTGTGCGCCAGGCTTTCCAAGGCCTTCGCCAAAGTCGCATCCACCGCCCTGCCCGTCGGCGCCGACGCGCTCGGCAACGGCACCTTCCGATAGCGCTCGATGAGCACCTCGCTCTGCTTCGAGAGCGACTTCAGGTCCACCTGCGAAAATTTCTCCGGCAAGACCATCCCCACCGGAATCGCCATCCGCTCATCCCCCGGACGACGACGCAAATGCACCTCGCACTCCGGACAGGTCGCTTCCGCATTCGGCGAATCGCTGTCGAATGGCACCTCCGTGCCACACGCCGCGCATTTCAACAATACTTCCATAGGTCGAACCGTCCCTCCCCCCCCAGAGTGAGACGCCCGAATCACACACCACCCACCAAAGGAAACAAGTCCGAAGATGGTATTACAGATTAGTTGAGGATCCAGCCAAAAACACCGTCCAACTACTCTCAACCCCGCTCCAAGCTCACTCCCCCACCGCCGTCCCCATCAGGCACAGCAGCACCACCCAACCCCTCTGGAGCATCCTACTCATCCTGCGGCAGCTTCGCATGACTCCCATCACAACGCGGCTGGCTCCCCGTGTGCTTGCACAAACACCAGGCCACCCTGCTCTTCTCGGCGATCACCTCCTTCACCGGACCCATCCCCGTCCCCTTGTGGCTCCCGTCGCAAAACGGCTGACTCGCCGAATGCCCACAGGAACACCAAAAATAGGTCCCCGGCTCCATTTCCTGCACACAGGGCTTGCGGTCACAAATCTTCGGATCAGCCATAACCCCACCCTAGCAGTCTGTGGAACAAGACAGGAATGAAAAACTCCGGGTCATTTGGGGCCTGACAGGCCGTGCGGTGGCATCGGACCAACGGCCCCGGCCTCGTTCCGTTCGGTTCTTGGGGATTGGAAATTTCCCGACGGCTCAACCTAGCCCCGTCGAATTTCCACAATCCAAGCGCCAATCAAGCGCCCACCTCCCCCCGAATATCCAAACCAGTAACAAATAACCAGGCGCTCAGCGCCCCGCCACGGGACGCTCCACCGCACCCGCTTCCGGCTCCACTTCCACCCTCAGGCTCGACCCGGGGGCCAGATAGGTGTGCATCGGCACCACCCGCACAAAGGTGGCCGTCAGCCAAGAGAACAAGGCAAGTGAAGAGAGTATTACAAAGGCGCGAACTTTCATCCGTGAATCAATTTGGGGTGAACCGCAGGGCTTATAGCGAAATTAATTAAGAAAGCCAAAGCATTTCTCTCCTTCTTCCCGCCGCAAACTCGCGACATCGATTCCCATGACCGAGCCCCCCGCCACGATCAACAAAAAAACGCGTCCCCTCTAACAGGCCTGCCTCGTCCGCCCCCTTGGAAATTGGACATTCCTTGTTCGACATTGGGTGTTCCTCCCTCCCCCGTGGCGTGACCGTTCCGGTCGCAAGCCCTCTCCCCACAATCGTGGCGGCGGTTTCCCAACCGCCCAGCCGGCTCCCCTCCGACCGTGGCCTGACCGCCCCGGTCATCAGCCTCCCCCCGCGTAGCGGCGCCTCTGCGAGGCGTCGGCGGTTCCACCTTCGCCCCTCCCTTCCCCCAATCGATCCCTCCAATCCCCGCCGTCACCAACCTGTCCGCCCGGCCCCGCCTCCCAATTCAACATTCCAAATACTCGGCGTTCGCGGTGCGGCGTTCCTCCCTTTCCCATCCCCCTCTCCCCCCCTTGGGAATTGGACATTCCTTGCCTGCCCCGGCAGAGCGCTTAGAGCGACGCCGGGTTCGACATTAGGTGCTCCTTCCCCATTCCGAACTCCGCATTCCTCCCCTCTCCCCATTCCCGAAAATTCGCGTCCATCTTGACCCGGCGGAACTCGGAGAGCGGAGACGGTTCGCGGTTAAAATCCCCCATTCCGCATTCCGCATTGCCTCCCCCCTGATCACCAATAACCGATCACTGATAACGAGGTGCAACGCCCCTACCTCCTCCCCACCACCGCCGCCCGACTCGTGTTCCCAAACCGATCCACCGCCGTCACCGCGATCGCATCCGGCGCCCCGGAAAGCGTCAGCGAACCATTCCCACCCGGCACCACCTTCACCAGACGCCAAGTCCGCCCATACCGCGCCTGCACCGCATACTTCGCCGCACCCGAGACCTTGCTCCACCGCACCCCCACCCCCTCGCTGCTCCGCTCCGCCGCCAAGGACGGCGTCCCCGGCACCGCCTTGCTCAACCACGGCATCGGCGGCACCAAGGCCGGCTCCTGATACTTCTCCTCCCGCAAACTCGTGCTGATCCCCCCCTTGTTCTGCATCAAGGCCTTCGCACTCCAGTGCACATGCCCCACATAGTTCTTCCCGATCGTCCGCGAATATTCCACCTGATTCAAAATCTCGCTCGCCGGCCGCCCCGGATCCTCGCTGGAATTGATCCGCGCCGTCGCGATCCCCGGCCACACCGGACGACTCCCCTGCCCCCGCCACCACGCCAACAACGAGGTGTAGCTCTGCGGCCCCTTGATCCGCCAGTAGAGCTGCGGCGACAGATAATCGCACCACCCCTCCGCCAGCCACTTCCGCGAATCCGCCGCCAAGTGCTCATAGGCATCCACCCCCGCCGTCGTCCCCGCCGGCACCCCCGGCCGCCAGATCCCGAAAGGACTGATCCCCACTCGCACCCACGGCTTCGCCTTCTTCACCCCCTGATACATGTCCTTCACAAACCCATCCACCGCCGCCCGCCGCTGCGCCGAGGACTTTCCGTCCGGAAACTGCGGCGAAGCCCGCCCGTCCTTCACGTCCGGATACGGATAAAAATAGTCATCAATGTGCACTCCATCCACATCATAACGCTTCACCACATCCAACATCACCGCCATGGCCCGCTGCCGCGCCGCCGACTCGGAGGGATCCATCCACTTGTAGTTCTTGAAATTCCGGATCAGCGACGGATGCGTCCGCGTGATGTGGTTCGCACTCACCGGCATGCCCGCGTTGGACAGCGCCCGGAACGGATTGAACCACGCATGCACCTCGATCCCCCGCCGGTGCGCCTCCTGAATGCAGAAGGCCAGCGGATCATACCCCGGCGACTTCCCCATCGTCCCCGTCAGCCAGGGACTCCACGGCTCCAGCGCGGACTGATACACCGCATCGGCATGCGGCCGTACCTGAAAGATCACCGCATTCATGTTCAGCGCCGCCATCCGGTCCAAAATCGCCACCAACTCCCCCTGCTGCCGACTGCTGCTCAGCCCCTGCTGGCTCGGCCAGTCGATGTTATAGACGCAGGCCACCCACGCCCCCCGAAACTCCTTCGGTGCCATCGGCACCTGCTCCTGGCTCGGCCCATACGACTGTCCGGAGGCCCCCAGCCACAGCCACAATCCGATACACCAGCGCTTCATATGCCCTCCAACGTTTCAGATCTCCGAACTATTTCCAAGATCCGAATCAGCCAACTCCCCACCTTCGAGCCCCCGGAGTGCGGTGGCTCGACACCGCCCGGCGGCAGCTGGCCTGACAGCGCGGGGGAAAAGAGCACACCCGACCATCCCAGCCCCCCCCCCCCTTCGAGCCCCGGAGTGCGGTGGCTCGACACCGCCCGGCGGCAGCTGGCCTGACAGCGTGGGGGAAAAGAGTCCACCCGACCCAACACGCCCCCCCCTCCACCTTAAAGCTCATCTCAAATCCACCGGCAAAACCCCTTCCACCGAGCCCACTCCTCTCCGCCACACGGGTCAAGCCCCGCCCTCCCAGGCGGTGTCAAGCCACCGCACTCCGGGGTCGGCACGCCGACCCCCAAGCCCCTACGGATTCAGCTTCACCAGATTCTTCGCCAAAAACTTGCCGTTCTTCCGCACCAGCTTCCCATCAAACCACATCTCCCCACCGCCCCAATCGGAGCGCTGGATGCTCACCATGTCCCAGTGCACCTGCGACCGATTCCCATTGTCCGCCTCCTCATACGCCTGACCCGGCGTGAAGTGAAACGAACCCGCGATCTTCTCATCGAACAAAATGTCCCGCATCGGCTCCCGCACCTCCGGATTGAAGCCGATCGCAAACTCCCCCACGTAGCGCGCCCCCGCGTCACTATCCAAAATCCGGTTCAACGCCTTCGTCTTCCCCCCGGCCGCCTCCGCCCTCACGATCCTGCCCTTCGCGAACTCCAGCTCGATCCCGTCAAAAGCGATCCCCTGATAAATACTCGGCGCATTGTAGCGCACCACCCCCTCCACCGAATCCTTCACCGGCGAGGTGAACACCTCCCCGTCCGGAATGTTGTAATTCCCGCCAGAGGCAATCGCCGGAATCCCCTTGATCGAAAAACGCAGGTCCGTCCCCGGCCCCTTCAAATGCACCTTGTCGGTCTTGTCCATCAACCGCTTCAGAGTATTCATCGCCGGCAGCAGCGCCTTGTAGTCCAGCAAACAGACCCGGAAGTAGAAATCCTCAAAAGCCTCCGTGCTCATCCCCGCCATCTGCGCCATCGAGGGATGCGGCCAGCGCAGCACACACCACTTGGTCTTGCGCACCCGGTGGTCCATCACCTTCCGCATCTCCCCCGTCGCCAGAGCCATGTTCTTGCCCGGCACATCACTGAATTCCGTGATATTGTGGCTCCCCCGTATCGCGATGTAGGCGTCCATGTCCTTCATCTCCGCGAGTTGATGCTTCGCAATGGTCCGATACTGCGACTCGGTCGCCCCGAAAAGCATCTCCCGATTCAACCGATTCGAACCGACCCGCAAAAATGGCTCCGCCCCCCGGGCCCGCGCTTCGCGGATCAGCGCCACGCCCATCGCTTCCGGCACATCGGCCAGATCGATCAGCACCCGCTCGCCTTTCTTCAGCGCGGTGGAATACCGCACCAACTGGCGGGCCAACTCGTCAATCCGGGGATCGTGCATGGTCGAAAAACGGGATGATTACTCCTGTTCGCGCCACTGCTCGTAGGTCTCCGCCCGGGGATGATCCTTGGCATCGCCAACATCCGGATTATTCGAGTCGAGACGGCGGGCCAGGTGCGAATCATCGTAGGCTCCACCGCCCGCCGCTCGGCTATCAACCGTCTGGCAGGCGCTCAGCAAGAGGCCCAGAAATGCGCATGCATACAATAAGGGTGTACGAATCATGTCGGACGGACTATGCGGGTGGACCCAGCCCACCGCAAGCCAAACACTCCCTCATAGCCCCTTTCAAGCATCCCTGCCCTCCCCCTGTCCCGGCACAGCCCCAGATCCCCCCGTGGCGTGACCGTCCCGGTCGCACGCCTCCCCCCTAAAACATGCTGGA
>JAQCFL010000141.1 GCA_027619375.1 Verrucomicrobiota bacterium
GATGAGGAGGGCGACGAGGCCTCCGGCAACGAGGGTGAGGGCGGTGTAGAAGAGTTCCATCCGGCCGGCAGTAAAGCGGCTGGGGGAGCGGGGGGCAATGCCGCGGAGGGGGGGAATGAGCCGGGGGCGGCTACGGTTTGTCGTTGAGGATCGGCTGGGCGGGCATTTTGGTGCCGCCGCCGAGGGCGCGATAGAGGGCGATGTGGTAGAGGGCGAGTTGTCCGGCGCTGGAGGCGGCGCTGTCCTCGTTGGCGAAGATGCTGCGCTCGGCGTCGAGGACGTTTTGGAAATCGACGATGCCCTGGGTGTAGTTCTCCTTGATGATGCCCACCGTTTCGCGGGAGGAGCGGACGGCCTGGTCGAGGTGGCCTTGGCGGACGCGTTCGTATTTGATGGACGCGAGGGAGGTTTCGACCTCGGCGACGGCTTGGAGGAGGGTTTTTTCGTAATGGGCGAGGGCTTGGCGGGTGCGGGATTCCTCGGCCTTCACGGTTTGGCGGATGGCACCGCCCTCGAAGAGGCGCCAGCGGAAGCGGGGGCCGAAGCTGTAGGCGCGGGAGGCGGAGTCGGTGAGGTCGCCGGAGTTGGCGGACTGGAGGGCGAAGGTGCCGGAGAGGGTGAACTTGGGATAGAGTTCCGCTTTGGCGACGCCGATGCGGGCGGATTGGGCGGCGAGTTGGCGTTCGGCGGCGCGGAGGTCGGGACGGGAGCGGACGAGGTCGGCGGGGATGCCGAGGGAGGAGCTTTCGCGGGGGCGGGGGATGGAGGAACGGCCGCCGAGGAGTTCGTCGATGCTGCCGGGGTAGCGGCCGACGAGGACGGCGAGGCGGTTGCGGGTGGCGGCGAGTTGGGTTTGCAACTGCGGCACGAGGGCGCTGGTGGTGGCGAGGTTTGTTGCGGCCTGGCTGACATCGCTCTGCGGGGCGAGGCCGGCTGTCTTGCGGTCGCGGGTGAGGTCGACCGATTCCTTTTGGCTGGCGATGTTGGCCTGGGCGAGGGCGATGCGGCGCTGGAGGGTACGGTATTCGACGTAGCTGTTGGCGACCTCGGCGTAGATGACGACGAGGGTGTCGTGATAGACCTCGCTGGTGGCCTCGAGGCTGGCGGAGGCGGCTTCCGCGGAGCGGCGGAGTCCGCCGACGAAGTCGAGTTCCCAACCGGCCTCAAGACCGGCGGCGTAGCGGTCGCCGGGATTGGGGGGATTGAAGTGCTGTGTTTCACTCTCGCGGATGCGCTCGGCCCCGCCGGAGGCGCCGAAAGTGGGAGCGAGGCCGCCGCGGGCCACGCCGCGGAGGGCGCGGGCCTCCTCGATGCGTTCGGCGGCGATGGCGAGGTCATGGTTCTGGGTTTCGGCGATGGCGATGAGCTTGTTGAGGGTGGAGTCGTCGAATTTCCTCCACCAGGAGGCGATGTCGGGGGTGCCGGAGTTGAGGTCGGCCTGGAGGCCGGTGTTCCAAAAATCGGGGACGGGAGTGCCGGGTTTCGCGTAGTTTGGACCGATCGGGGCACAGGCCGAGAGGGTCAGGAGGGCGAGGAGGAGACAGAGGAAGCCGCGCTGCACGGGCGGAAGAGTGCGCGGAATGCGGGGCGGTGACAAGGGTGGGCTTTCAGCGAAGTTTTTGGCCGCGGGGGCGCGTCCCGTTAAGTCGTTCAGGCCGTGAGGGCGGCCTGCTTTCTACCTTGCGCCGTCTTTTTGATGAGGAGGACCATACAGCCGATGGCGAGGACGAGGAGAGAGATGCCGAGGAGGGGGCGGAAGAAGATCCAGCTGATGGCGATGATGACGAGGCTGATGCCCAGGGAGAGGAGGAGGGCGATGAGGGCGGTGGCGCCGCCGACGAGGGAGCCGAGGAAGGGGATGACGTCGGCGAGGACCGAGAGAGGTTTCAGGATGAGAGTGAAGCCGATGAACATGAGCAGCACGCCAAGGCCGCGGAGCGCCCAACGCAGGAACTTGGCCTTGCTCTCCTCGGCATCGACCACCTCGTCTGCGGAGAGCAGTCCCTCGTAGAGCAGGAATTTTTCCTTACCGCTTTTCGTCATGTAGGGTTTGAAGGAATTCTTCGACTGGGTGGCCATGACGCTGACATCTCCCGGGTGGGTGATGGTGAACTCGACCTTTTCGTCGCCGATTTTGGGGTTCCCCAGCTCGCCGGTGTGGAAGACGCCATCGGAAAGTTGGCCCAGGGTGGCGAGTTCGGTGGGGAGTTCGGCGGGGGCGTAGGGCTCCGAGGAGTGGATCTGGGAGATGAGGCCGGGAGCGAGTTGGAAGGCCCCGAGGGTCACGGTGGTGGCTTGCTCCGATCCGCTTTGGTAGGTTTGTGCCTTGGTGTTGGTGTGTCCGGCTTCCTTGAAGGAGGAGGAGTCGACGGGGGAGTCGGCCCATTTTTTCTCGTAGGAAAAGGTGGTGACGGTTTCCTCGCCGCCGCCCAGTTTCTTCTTCGTCTCGGAGTTCTGCTTTTCGACCCACTGGTAGATCGAGGTGTTCCAGGAAATGCGGATGGCCTTTTCCTCGATGCCGAAGGTGGGATTGGTGAGGATGTTACTTGTCGGAGAGGCCTTGGCCTGTGCCTCCTTGAGAGGTTGGCCGCGTTTCACGCCGGGGCGTTTTTGGCCGACCTTGGTGAGCAAGGCGGGGTGGAGGAGGGCGTGTTGATTGGAGACGCGAGATGGGGCGCGAAGTGGAGGAGCGACGGTGGCTGCGGCAATTCTCGACAAAGTGGGCGCGGGAACTAGGTTTGGCGGGTCCGAGTGAGCCTCCTTTCGGGCCCCTACCGAGCATGTTGTTCCTGTTTCGAGCGTCCTTGATTTCCGTGGGAATGGCGGCGGTGGTTGTGCCGGCGAGGTTGGCGGCGGTCGAGCCGTGGCCGGGGGAGCCGAACAGCACGGCGCTGGTCCTGCCGTTGTTGGATCCGTTGTGGGCGATGGACATGAGCGGGGCGTATTGGAACAAGGTGACGCGGACGTTCTGGGTTGCCGACAACGGGGACGGCGCATTCTGGGCGCTGGTGGAGGACGGAGCGGGGAGTTGGAAGATCGCCACGAACGGCAGTGGCACCAAGGCGCGCTGGGTGGCGGGCGGGGATTTCGAGGGAATCTGTCAGGCGAATGACAATGAGCCGGTCGTCTATGTGTTGGATGAGAACAGTTCGATCCGGAAGTACGACGTGTCGGTGAACGGGGTGGTGAACCAAGTGCGGGCCTGGAACATCAGTTCGATCGTGCCGGAGGTCCTGGGATTCGGGGCGGAGTCGATCACCTTTGTGCCGGACTACTGGCTGCAGCATTGCGGTTTTCGGGACGGGGACGGGGTGTTGCGCACGAGCAGCAGGGGGCTGGGCGGGCTGATGTTTGTGGGGACGCAGATCGGGGGGTATATCCATGTGTTCGATCTGGATCCCAACTCGACCAGCTACTCCTACTACGGGAAGCTGAAGACCTCGCGGGAGGAGGCCACCGATCTGTTTTTTGATCGGCATACCGGCAAGTTTTACATCTGGCACAACGTTGGTCTGAACTATTTGGAGGTGGCGGAGTTGAGTTCGGCGGTGGCGGGAACGGAGCGGCGGTTCCGGACCCTGGCGGAGTATGAGGGGCCGAGGATCGGGAATCTGGAGGGCATGGCGCTGGCCCTGGAGGACGGCATGATCCTGCTGACGGACGACAATAATTTGAACAACGAGGCGGTGGTGATCTACCGGAACTTTCATTTGAATGGCGACACCGATGGGGACGGGCTCAACGATGATTGGGAACTGCAGCACTTCGGCAGCACCGCGGTCAGTGTCGGTCTGGGGGATACGGACGGGGACGGGGATTCGGATCTGGTGGAGTTTGCTTTCGACGGGGATCCGCTGGACGGAGCAAGGAAGGGCCGGGTGCATGCGCTCACGGTGGATACCGATGAGGATTTGCTGCGGGAGTTCGTGCTGAGCGTGGCGGTGCGGTCGGGGACGCCGGTCTTTGCGGGGACCCCATCGCCATCCGCCTCGCATGAGGGCCTGACCATCACGGTGTCGGGCAGCGCGGATTTGGTGGATGGTTCGGTGGCGGTAGAGGTGCTTCCCGCGGCGATGACGCCGGGATTGGAGCCGCCGGGAGTGGGCTATGAATACCGGAGGTTCCGGCTGGTCGGCTCCAATGGGTTGGGGGGGCGGGGGTTTCTGCGGGTCGGGGTGACCCTGCCCTGAGGAGGGTGGAAATGCGTGGGGAGGGGCTTTGGGTGCATTTTTTGGTCGAAGCCGGGGCCAGAATGGGGGGGTGGGGCGGGCGGAGGCCGATTTCTTTGCGCTCACCGCTTGCGTGTTGGGGGGAGCGAGGGCAAGTATGAGACAACTCAACGAAGACAATCATGAATAGCGACAAACAAGGCTCAATGACCGAACTCATTCGCAAGCTCCGGCAGCAGCGGGATGAGTTGAAGCTGAAACTGCATCTGGCCGGGAAGGAGGCGAAGGATCAATTCGCGGTGCTGGAGGAGAAGTGGGAGGTGCTGGAGAATCGGGCCGAGCCCTTGACGGGCGCGATGAAGGAGGCGGCGTCGGAGGCGGGTGATCAGGCCCGCAAGGTGACCGGCGCGGCGCTCGACGTGGCGGTCCGCGAGATCAAGAGCGGCTACGAAAAGCTGCGAAGCTTGCTGGATTGATGCGCCCATGAGCTTTGCCTCCCTGCCGCAGATCAAACGGAACGCGAAGCGCTTCGAGCAGATCGTGCGGGTGATGGCGAAGTACGGTTTGGCGGGGTGGTTGCGGAAGAGCGACCCGGAATTCATCCAGCGGTTCCTGACCAGCGCGGAGGGTGAGAAGTTGGCGGCGCTGCCCCGGGCGGAGCGGGTGCGCATGGCGCTCACGGAGTTGGGAGCGACCTTCATCAAGCTCGGGCAGATGCTGAGCACGCGGGCCGATCTGGTGGGGGCGGAGTTGGCGGAGGAATTGTCGAAGCTGCAGTCGTCGGCTCCGGCCGATGATGCGGCGGTGGTGCGCGGGATCATCGAGAGCGAACTGGGGCAGCCGGTGGAGCAGCTCTTTGCGAAGTTTTCGGACACGCCGATCGCCTCGGCCTCCATTGCGCAGGCGCATTTGGCGACTCTGGCGGATGGCAGCGAGGTGGTCTTGAAGGTGCAGCATGCGGGGGTGGAGGAGTTGGTGCTGAACGACCTCGACATCCTCACGGCGCTGGCGGGACTGGCGGAAAAGTACAGCCCGGAGCTGCGCCTGTATCAACCGCTGCAGACAGTGCGGGCCTTTCGGCGGCATTTGCTGCGGGAGCTGGATTTCGGGCGGGAGGAGCAGAATCTGCTGCAGTTTCAGGAGCACTTTGCGGAGGACAAGACGGTGCGCATTCCGCGGCCCTATCCGGAGCTTTCGGCGAGGCGGGTGCTGACGATGGAGCGGTTGGTGGGGATCAGCGTGGGGGATGGGGAGCGGATCCGGGCGGAGGGGCTTGATCGGCGGGAGTTGGCGAAGCGCGGGGTGAACGTGTTTCTGGAGATGATTTTTCGTGATCGATTTTACCACGCCGATCCGCATCCCGGGAACATCCTCGTCCTGCCGGATAACGTGATCGGGTTGCTGGACTGCGGGATGGTGGGCTACCTGGATCAGGGGATTCGCAGCGGTTTCGAGGGGTTGATCGAGGGATTTTTGCTGAACGACGCGGAGCTGATCACCGACAACGCACTGCAATTGGGGACGCCGCCGAAGGATCTGGATCGCGAGGAGTTGCAGGGGCAGTTGGAGGTCTTCATGCAGGATCACCTGAGCAATTCGCTGAAGGACCTCGACCTGGGCGGAGCGCTGACGAGTCTGATGGAGATCATCCGGCGGCACCGCATCACCCTGAAGCCGGGAGTGGCCCTGCTCATCAAGGTGTTGGTGATGCTGGAGGGGACGGGGCGCCTGTTGAATTCGGACTTCAAGCTGGCGGAGATGCTGGCCCCGTACTACAAGCGGATGACGCAGCGGAATTTTTCGCCGCGGGAGATCCTGCGGCGCTTGCGGCGGAGCTACCGGGACTGGGACCAGTTTTTCAAGATCCTGCCGCGGGATCTGGTGGAGTTGCTGCGGCAGGCGCGGCGGGGGACGCTGGATGTGCACCTGCAGCATCGACGGTTGGATTCGGTGGCGAACCGGCTGGCCTATGCGATGCTGACTGCGGCGTTGTTTTTGGGGTCCACGCAGTTGTGGGGGTTGCGGATTCCGCCGCTGTTGTGGGAGACCTCCGTGCCGGGGGTGGCGGGGACGCTCTTGTCGTTGTGGCTGGGGTTCCGGCTGCTGCGCTCGATCCACCAATCCGGGGGGATGGGGAAGGAGGATTAGAGGCTGACCGGATTGAGGTTGAAGTCCGGAAAGATTTCCTTGAGGGAATCGGGCGTGCCGTGGCGGGCGAGGATGGGGGCGAGGATGTTGCGGTAGTTGTTCCAGACGGGGAGGTCGCCGGGGCCTTCGAGGGTTTCAGGATGAAGGCCGGGCCACCCGCCGAGGACCTGACCGCCCTTGATGTCTCCGCCGAGCACGAACATGGCTGATCCGCAGCCATGGTCGGTGCCGAAGGCGGTGTTCTCGCCGACGCGACGGCCGAATTCGGTCATGACGACGACGGTGGTGGTGGCCATGCGTGGTCCGAGATCCTGGCGGAAGGCGGCGAGGCCGTTGCCGAGGCGGCTCATGAGCGGTTCGAGGAGGGTTTGCTGGGTGAAGTGCGAATCCCATCCGCCGAGATCGACGCTGGCGGCATCGAGACCGACCTTGGCCTTGATGAGGAGGGCGATTTGGCGGAGGCCCCGGGCGAAGGAATCGTCGGGGTCGTACTCCGCGCCATGCTCGGGGCTGGCTTTGCGGTCGATGCTTTCGATGCGGCGGAGGGCCTCGAAGGTGTTGGCGGCAGCGGCCCGCATGGTGGGGCCCTCGGCTTCGTAGAGGCGGCGGAGTTGAGCGGGGAAATTCGGCAGTTCTACGGAGCCCTCCATGAGTGAAAACTCGTCGAGGGAGGTGAAGGCGGCGGCGCTGGGGGCACCGGAAAGGCTGGCGGGGAGAGTGGGGGCGAGGGCCACGGCGGCGAGCGGGCTTTGCACGGGACCCCGGGCGCGGAGAAAGCGGGCCAGCCATCCGCCAGCCACCGGACCACCGTGTTCCATGAGGTCCTGCGCCTCGAAATGGGAGCGGGTGTCGCTTTCGCCACCGGCGCCGTGGGCGATGGCGAGGTCGCCGTCCTTCCAGGCCGCTCCGAGCGCGGCGAGTTTCGGGTGGAGGCCGAAGGTGCCGTCGAGGGGGACGGCTTCGGAGGCCTTCACGGCGAGGCGGGGGCGGAGGCGTTGGTAGTCGTCGTCGGCGATGGGGGCGACGAGGGTGAGGCCATCGGCCGCGCCACGGAGGAAGACCACCACGAGAGTGCGCGGGTCGTCCTGTTCCTGGGTGAGGTGTCCGAAGGTGCCCATGATCAGCAGTGTTGGAAGGCAGGTGAGGCGAGAAGTAGGGCGAGGCGGTCGCCGGACTGGAGGGCGGCGTCGGTTTCGGTTTCGCTGCCCTGGCGGTTGAGGACGGTGGCCATGAGGGCGGCGTCACCGCCGAGGGCGTTGGTGAGCTTGTCGCGCTGGATGCTGGTGCCGTCGATCTTGTTGTTAGAGAGGGCGAGGGCGAACTTCCAGCGCCAGAGGAGGGTGGTGTGCCAGGACTCGGCGGCGACGGGGTAGCCATCGGGGGTGGGGTAGCCGAAGGGGACCTGGCCCATGCGTTCGAGGTAGGAAAGGATGCCGCAGTCGGCGTCGGTCTGGGCGTTGGTGGCCCGCAGGGCGGAGACGATGAAGTGGATGGGGCGCTTGAATTTTGCGCCGGCCGATTGTTGAAACTCTGGGGTGGCGATGAGGGCGCGGAGGGTGGCTTTGAGGTCGCCCTTGCTGTCGGTGAAGCCCTGCGCCACGGCGGCCACGGCGGCGGCAGGTGGTTCGTCGGCGATGAATCGCGCACAGAGTTTGCCGGCGAGGAAGCGGGCCGTGCTGGGGTGGGTGGCGACGATGTCGATGACGCGGTCGAGGTCCTCTTCTCCGAGTCCGGCGGGGATGTCCTGGCCGAGGACGCGCTTGGGGCCGTCGTCGTGGGCTTCCTTGCGGAAGACGACCTTGGCGCGGTCCTTCATGGGGGAGAGGAGGTTGCCGGAGAAGCCGTCGTCCTTTTTGGCGAGGACGGTCCAACCGGTGAGGCAGCGGGCCACCTCCATGACGTCCTCCTGGGTGTAGCCGCCGTGTACGCCGAGGGTGTGCAGTTCCATCAATTCCCGGGCGTAGTTTTCGTTGGGCTTTTCCTCCGGCGTGAGGCGGGTGTTGGCGCGGCCGTCGAGATACCAGAGCATGGCGGGGCTGAGGGCGCTGGCGCGGAGCATGTCCCGGAAGTCGCCGAGGGCGTGGGCGCGGATGACGTTGCGGTCGTCGTCGATCTTTGCGAAGCGGCAGTCGCCCTTGCCGGGATCGATGTTGAGATGATCGCTCCAGAACTCGCACATCACCTCGAGCAACTGGCGCTTGCTGTAGATGGCGCGGAGGAGGGTGACGCGCCGGAGGAGGGGGGTGAGGGCTTCGTCGTCCTCCTCGTAGGCCTCGCCGAGGGGTTCCCACCAGGCTTCGTAGAAGCGGGCGATGGCGCGATTGCAGACGGCGTCATCGATGGTGTGGGGGGCGAGTTGTTCGCTGAGAAAGGCCTCCGTGCCCATGGCGCTGACCCGGGCGTGATCCCCGGGGACCGGGCCGAAGGTGAAGCGGTTGAGGAGGTGGGCGACGGGATCGAGGT
>JAQCFL010000142.1 GCA_027619375.1 Verrucomicrobiota bacterium
GGGGCGGGGTGGGCGGTGGGTTCGATGCCTTCGACGTCGATGGACTGGAGGGCCTCGATGTAGGAGAGGATGCCGTCCAACTGGCCTTGGAAGCGTTCGGCTTCCTCGGGGGTGATGTCGAGTCGGGCGAGGCTGGCGACGTAGCCAACCTTGAAATCGGTGGATGCACTCACGGGCGGGATGCTCCGGAATATGGGGCGCAAGGCAACCCTTTTCGGGGTGAATGGACTAGATGCCCTGGAGGAAGGTGAAGATCCAGGAGGAGAGGGCGGTGATGGCGGCGGCGAGGAGGAGGAAGAGGAGGCTTCCCTTGGCCTGGTAGCGGCGCTCGTTGCGGATCTCGCCGCGGCTGAGCTGGGTGTAGAACTTGTGCTCGCGGCGGCGGTCGACGAGGTCGTCGGGGGCGGGCATGGTGGTGATTTCCTCTTCCCTTTCGCGGCGGATGCGATCGGGGGCGGTCTCGATGAATTGTTCGAGTTCGGTGATGCGGGACAACAGTTGTTCCTCCCGCTTGCCGAGGCCGCTGTTGCTGGTCGAATTTTTTTTGCGGAAGAGGGTCATGGTTACTTCATGAGGTAGAGAAGAAGGGCGAGGGTGCCGAGGACGACCACGGGGAGGTTGAAGGCGAGGCCGTTTTTGAGGGTTTGCATGAAGTCGCTGTCGGCCTTCTTGGAGGAGCGGCGGCTGCTGCCGCCGTTGCCGAAGATGCCGCGGGAGCGTCCGCTGGAGAAATGGGCGACGGCGCCCTCGAACTCCTCTTCGGACTGATCGAGCATGGCGAGGGCGCGGCTCAGTTCGTGAGAGAGGGAATCGCGGGCCCAGGATTCGGGCTCGATATTTTCGAGGCGGTCGAGGTGGGCGGAGAAGGACTGGCGGGTTTGCTCGAGGTCTTCGAGTTCCTGACGCAGTTCAAAAAGTTCGCGGTCGATGGCGGTGAGGGAGGTCGAGAGGCGTTCGCACATCTCGATCTGGCCGTTGACGAACTCGTGTTTCTGACGGGTCAGGTTGTCGAGTTCGTGCTTCTGGCGCTCGAGTTCCTCGCGCTGGTGTTGGAGGTATTCCAACTGCTGCTGGGCTTCCTGGAGTTTGCCCTCGAAGTCCTCGGAGGGAGCAGAGTGGTAGGGGTCTTTGCCCATCTCCATTTGGGTCTCACGGAGTTTGATGTGATGGGTGTGGTCGTTTGTGGAAGCCATGATTCAGCGCTTGGGGTGTAAGGGATGAACCAAATCATAGGGCCCCAAATTAGTTTTGGCGAGTGAATATTTAACGTTTCCTTACTACTTTTTCGCCAGTTGGGCCCTGATTTTACGAGAAAGACGTGAGATCAGGAGGGTTCCTGGGGAGGCGCGGGATCGGGGAGGGGGGCCTCCTCGTCGCGGAAGGGGGAGCGGTACCAGGCCCAGGCGCGGCGGAGGTGGGCGACGATGTCCTCGTTGATGAGGTAGGCGGCGGGGATGAGGTAGAGGGTGATGACGGTGGCGAAGAGGATGCCGAAGGCGAGGGAGACGGCCATGGGGATGAGAAACTGGGCCTGGATGGAGCGGTCCAGGATGAGGGGCATGAGGCCAGCGAAGGTGGTGAGGGAGGTGAGGAGGATGGGGCGGAAGCGGGACACGCCGGACAAAAGGACGGCCTCTTTGGGGTCGGCTCCTTCCCGGCGTTTGCGATTGGTGAAGTCGACCATGACGAGGGAGTCGTTCACGACGACGCCGGCGAGGGCCAGCATGCCGAAGACGGAGAGCATGGAGGGGGTGATGTCCATGATGAGGTGGCCGAGGAGGGCCCCGACGATACCGAAGGGGATGGCGATGAGAACGAAGACGGGTTGGAGGAGGGAGCGGAAGGGGATGGCGAGGAGGGCGTAGAGGGCGATGATGAGGATGATCCAGCTCATGCGGTTGCGGTGTTTGGTTTCCGCCTGTTCGGCGACGGTGCCCTGGTAGCGCCAGCTGAGGCCATCGGCCTTGTGGACGATGGCATCGACGCGATCGGAAGCGGCGGCGGCGATTTTGCCGATGGGGACCTCGGGGTTTGCGGGTTGGGCGAAGACCGTGGCGCTGCGGGCACCATCGATGCGGCGGATGCGGGAGGGCGCGTCGACGAGGGTGGCGGTGGCGACGTGCGTGAAGGGGATGCGCGCGCCCTGGTTGGTGGTGATCTTGAGTTGGTCGAGGGTGTGGAGGTTTTCGCGGAGGTTTTCGGGAAGGCGGACCATGACGCGGATCTCCTCGCGGTCGCGCTGGATGCGCTGGACCTCGCTGCCGGAGAAGGCCTGGCGGATCTGGGTGGCGAGGTCGCGTTCGGTGAGGCCGAGATCCTTGGCGCGGGGTTTGAGGGCGATTTCGAGTTCCTCGCGGCTGCCCCCGAGGTTGGTCCAGGCGGAGTCGATGCCCTCGTAGCCTTCGAGGAGGGCTTCGAGTTCATTGGCCACGGCGAGTTTCTCGTCGCTTTCGGGGCCGCGGAGTTCGATTTCGATGCCTTCGTCCTGGCTGTATCGGCCGCCGCCGCGCTGGCCGAAGATGCGGAAGGAGCGGGCTTCGGGGACGGGGCCGACGAGTTCGCGCCAGCGGGCGGTGATCTCCGTGTTGCTGGGTCCCTCCACGCTGCGGAGATTGGGGGGGAGGATCTCGATGCCGATGGCTCCGTCCTTTTCCTCGGCCTGGCGACCGTTGAGCCAGGAGCCGGTGGAGCTCATGATGGCCTGGACCAGTGGTTCGCCGGTGCCGGGATCGACCAGTTCGGACTGGAGTTGCTGGGCGGCGGCGACGACGCGTGTGACGACCAGGTCGGTCTCCTCGAAGGGGGTGTCCTGGGGCATCTCGACCATGGAATCGATGCGATCGCGGTCCATGCTGGGCATGTCCACGAAGCCGAGTTTGCCGCTTTGCCAGATGCCGATGGAGACCATGGCGATGGCGAGGAAGAAGGCGACGGTGCCGTAGCGGTGTTCGGTGGCGAACTTGAGGGAGGGTTTGTAGAGGCGGAGGATGGCGGTCTCGAGGGAGTCGGCGATCTTCTTCTGGCCGCGGGCGAAAAAGTTCAACTGCTTGCGTCCGGTCTTGAGGTGTTTGAGGTGGGAGGGGAGGACGAGTTTGGACGCGATGAGGGAGAAGAGGAGGACGCCGGTGACGACGGGGGGGATCTGTTTGGTGAAGTTGCCCCAGAAGCCATCGTAGAAGGCGAGGGGGAGGAAGGCGACGATGGTGGTGAGGACACCGAAGGTGACCGGGGTGGAAACCTCCTTGGTGCCGAGGACGGCACCTTCGAGGGGGGACATGCCGTCCCGGAGTTTGGTGTAGATGTTTTCCCCGGTGACGATGGCGTCATCGACGACGATGCCGACCACGATGATGAAGCCGAAGAGGCTCATCATGTTGATGGTCATGTCGAAGAAGGGCATGACGAGGAGGCCACCGGCGAAGGCGATGGGGATGCCGAGGACCACCCAGAAGGCGAGCATGGGGCGGAGGAAGAGGCCGAGGACGATGAGGACGAGGATGGCGCCCTGGGCGAGGGACCAGCCGAGGGTGGAGAGGCGGCCGCGGAGGGAGACCGTCTCGTCGTCCCACATGGAGAGGGTGATGCCCTCGGGGAATCGGTATTTGGACTCGCTGATGTATTTCTGAACGGCGTCGGAGATCTTGAGGGCGCTTTCGTCGCCGGTGCGCATGAGTTCGATGCGGATGGCGGGTTTGCCGTTGTAGCGGATGATCTTTTTGCCCTCCTCGAAGCCGTCGCTGACCTTGGCGATCTCGCCGAGTTTGATTTCCGAGCCATTGGCGGCGCGGACGATGATGTTGCGGAAGTCGTCGCCGCTGTAGGCCTGGCTTTTGGTGCGGAGGAGGATGCGACCGCCGTTGGTCTGGATGGAGCCGCCGGGGAGGTCGATGGAGGAGCCGCGGACGGCGTTATTGAGGTCGGTGAGGGTGAGGCCGTAGCCTTCGAGGACTTTGGGGTCGGCTTCGATGGAGATCTCGCGGGAGCGATTGCCATTCATGCTGACCTGGGAGATATGGGGGAGGGCGAGGAGATCGTCGCGGACGCGGTGGCCGAGATTGAGGAGGTCGCTTTCCCCGAGTTCGCCGCTGATGACGACCGTGCAGACCTCCCACCAATTGTCGGTGGAAGGGATGGTGATGCGGGGGCGTTCGCTTTCGTCGGGGAAGATGGTGATGCCATCGATGCGGCGCTGCACCTCTTCGAGCATTTCGCGGACGTTGGCGCTTTGTTCCGGTTCGATTTCGATGTTGGCGCTGCCGGAGCTGGCGTCGGACTCGAGGCGCTTGATGCCGGGCATGTCCCGGAGGGCCTGCTCGATGGGGAGGACGATGGTCTTCTCGACATCCTCGGGGGTGGCCCCGCGGTAGGGCATGTCGATGCGGATCTGGTTGAAGACGATGCCGGGGCGGACTTCGAGGGGGAGATGGAAAAGGGCGGCCCGCACACCGAGGACGAGGATCGCGATCAACAGGAAGTTGGCGGCGATGTCGTTACGGGCAAACCAGCGGATCATGTTGAATTCGGATTGCGGAACTCGGAATGCGGAATTCAGAAGGAGGGGAGCCCGCGATGCCCTTCCGGGAGGTAACGTTGTCTAGGAAGGCAGGTTTTCAAGAATGGCGTCGCCCATGGCGGAGGTGCCGACTTTTGTTTCGCCGGGGGCGCCGGTGAAGATGTCTCCGGTGCGGAAGCCGGCGGCGATGGCCTTTTCGACGGCGGCGTCGATGGCCTCGGCGGCGGTGGCCTGGCCGAGGGAATAGCGGAGGAGCATGGAGAGGGAGAGGATCTGGGCGATGGGGTTGGCGATGCCCTGGCCGGCGATGTCGGGGGCGGAGCCGCCGGATGGTTCATAGAGGCCGAAGTTCAGGCCGCCGTCGGTGGATTTGCCGAGGCTGGCGCTGGGGAGCATGCCGAGGGAGCCGGAGATCATGGCCATTTCGTCGGAGAGGATGTCACCGAAGAGGTTTTCGGTGACCAGGACGTCGAAGGAATCGGGGCGGCGGACGAGTTGCATGGCGGCGTTGTCCACGTAGAGGTGGGAGAGGGTGACCTCGGGATAGTCCTTGGCGACCTCGGTGACCGTCTCGCGCCAGAGGACGGAGGTGGCGAGGACGTTGGCCTTGTCGACGGAGCAGAGGCGTTTATCGCGGCCCATGGCGGCCTCGAAGGCAACCTTGGCGATGCGGACGATCTCGCTTTTGGCATAGATCATGGTGTCGAAGGCGACCGGTTCGCCGTTGCGTTCCTCGCGGCCCTTGGGTTGGCCGAAATAGACGCCGCCGGTGAGTTCGCGGACGCAGAGGACGTTGAAGCCGTTGGGGATGAGTTCGTTTTTGACGGGAGAGGCGTGGGTGAGGTTGGGATGACAGACGCCGGGACGGAGATTTGCGTAGAGGCCGAAATGTTTGCGGAGCGGGAGGAGGGCGCCGCGCTCGGGCTGGATATCGGGTGGGAGGGATTCCCACTTCGGTCCGCCCACCGAGCCGAAGAGGATCGCTTCGGCTGCCTCACAACCTTTCACGGTGTCCGCGGGGAGGGGGCCGCCGGTGGCGTCGATGGCGGCTCCGCCGACGAGAAAGGTTTCGCGCTCGACGTTGAATCCGTGCTGCCGGGAAACGGCATCGAGAATCTTGAGGGCCTCGTCCATGACCTCGGGGCCGATACCATCTCCGGGGAGGACTGCGATGCGGTGTGACTGTGGCATGGGCTGGGTTAGCGTCGGGAGGGGGGCGGGTAAAAGGAATTTCGTCGGGATTTTATAGTCGAGTTTGAAAGGGAGGCGGGTACAGGTCTGGCCCGTGGACATTCTCCTCAATTTCGGGCTCCTGGCGGTGGGGTTGGTTCTTCTCTATTTCGGGGCGGAATGGCTGGTGAAGGGGAGTGCGGAGATCGCCTATCGGGTGGGGATTTCGCCTTTGGTGGTGGGCTTGACGGTGGTGGCCTTCGGGACGAGCGCGCCGGAGTTGCTGGTGAGCATTCAGGCGAATCTGCAGGACCCGCCGGAGGCGGACATTGCGCTGGGCAACATCATCGGGTCGAATATCTGCAACATTGCGCTGATTCTCGGGATCGGGGCGCTGGTGCGGCCGATCGTGGTGCATGCGCAGATCATCAAGCGGGAGATGCCGATCCTGTTGGTTGCCACGGTGGTGTTCATGGGGATGCTGTGGGATGGCGTGGTGAGTCGGATGGAGGGGGGGATCCTGGCGGTGGGGATCGTGATTTATGTGATCGCGAGTGTGCGGATGGCGAAGAAGGAACCGGAGACGGCGGAGTTCGAGGCGGCGGATGCGGAGGAGATCGAGAAGGTGAAGACCTCCGGGCCGGGGCGGGTGGTGTTTGATGTGTTGTTGATTTTGGTGGGGTTGGCGGCGCTGGTGTACGGAGCGGACTTGTTGGTGAAGAGCGGGGTGTTTTTGGCGACGAAGTTCAATGTGCCGAGCGCGATCATCGGGTTGACGCTGGTGGCCTTCGGAACATCGCTGCCGGAGTTGGCGACCTCGATCGTGGCCTCGGTGCGGAAGCAGGGGGACATCATCACGGGCAATGCGATCGGCTCGTGCATTTTCAACATCCTCTGCGTGATCGGGATTGCGGCGCTGATCTTTCCCTTGAATGCGCAGAATGTGGATCGGATCGATCTGTGGGTGATGCTGGGAGTGGCTGTGTTGATCATTCCGCTGCTGGCGACGCGGATGCGGATTTCGCGCGGAGAGGGTGCGTTGCTGGTGCTGGCGTATGTGGGGTATACGGCCTATCTGGTGTTGGGGCGTGGGGTGGGGGTGTAGTGAATGCGGAATGCGGAATGCGGAATGGGGAATGCGGAATGCGGAATGCGGAATGCGTGGGGGGGAGGGATGTCCAGCTATTCGAAGTCAGGTGGGAGGCCTTCATGGTAAAAGGGAGCGGTGGCGTCCCGCCACCGCTTGTTCGAGAGGGCGGTGGGACGCCGCCCCTCCCTTGCTTACCGGTCTCCCGGAAGCCCGTAGACAAGACGGCAGGGCGCGCTCCATCGTTCCCTTGTCCCTTTCAGGCCAGTTTCTCCAGAAGCGGGCCGAGTTTGTTCCAAGGGAGGACGGCGGCTTGCTCGCGCTCCCGCGCCGCATGCAGCGAATCCCGGGGGAGGGGTCGTCGTGATCGATTGCAAGAACCCAGGGTTGAGGCAACCCTGAGCCTTGGTACTGAATCTCCTTGGGGTGCAGGGAGACTGGAGACTAGCTCGAATGGCGCTCGTTTGGTCGGGAGATCGACTTGGAGTGCTGGAGGCACGGCCAGAAGGTAGCCAGACTCGTGGCCGAAGCCTTGGCCGGACAGGAAAGAGCGATTGACATACGTAAAACACAATCATACATAATTATGCATGAAAATTGAGATCACCAGCACTGAGGCAGTGCGCCACTTTGGGGATTACTTGGCGCGGATCAGGTATCGGGGGGACTGCTTCGTGATCACGCGGAACGACGAACCGGTGGCCGAATTGGTTCCCGCCGGCAACAGTCGGCGGGCCACTTGGGCTGAGCTTGAGCATGCCTTGGAAGGTCGGCCCTATGACGCAACCTTTGCCGACGACCTGGAAGAGGTGAACCAGAGTGATCAGATTCCTGCGAACCCATGGGGCTGATTCTGGACACCTCGGCGATCGTGGCGTGGGAGCGGGTGATGGGTGCCGGTCAAGCGGTGGAGATGGATCCCGGCGAGGAACTGGCGCTGCCCGCCATCGTCTGGGCGGAGGCGCTGTCGGGAGTGCGTTTGGCCGACTCGGCGCAGCGGGCTGCCCAGCGACTCGCCCGCCTCGAAGCGATGCGGCAAGTCACGGGCGTGGAACCATTCACGGCGAGGATCGCGGAGCACTACGCAGACATATTTGCGGAGCTGCACCAGCGGGGAGCGCTCATTCCGCAGAACGACATGCAAGTGGCCGCGACGGCCCGGAGTCTGAACTTCGGGGTCCTCGTGGGGCCGAAGGACGAAGCGCATTTCCGACGGGTTGAGGGCTTGGAGGTGCGGGTGTTCGGGGGCTGAGCGAGAGTGGCGTGCAGTTTGCAAAATGCTCGATGCTCAGACCGCTCTGGCGTCTCGCCGCCCATTGGGTCTATAGTCGGTGGCGGGACGCCACCGTTCCCTTGCCGTCCCGCGCTGCTTATGGTCGGTGGCGGTCTGGCCGCTCATGAGCGTCCTAGGGTGATGGTGAGGTTGTCGGTGGGGGCGACTTCGCTCCAGGAGTGAGTCGCCGAGTCCTTGATGGGGGGCGATGAACACCTCGAGTTCGATGAGGGGTCGCATCAGCACATAGGCCGGCACCCCCAAGGCGTCCGCGACGGATATGGCGGTGATGGGGCGTTTGAGGAAGACGGTGAGGTTGTTTAAGTGCTGCACGCCGCCGTTCAGGGAACATAGCTGCTGCGAGGTAGGGGGTCGATGGGCATTTGGGAGGGGGGCGGGAAGGGGATT
Organism: Verrucomicrobiota bacterium; assembly: GCA_027619375.1. GTDB lineage: Bacteria > Verrucomicrobiota > Verrucomicrobiia > Verrucomicrobiales > Akkermansiaceae > JAPKDA01. The sequence continues at coordinate 8,452 of JAQCFL010000142.1, forward strand.
TCGGGTGGTTTGTCGATTGGTCATTTTGCCTCGATTTCGCCGCATCGTTCCGTTAGGTCTCGGGTTCGCTTATGCCTTCCCGTGTCGCCCTCATTGCTGATGGTCACAGGAATGGCTATGTGCGGGGGGTGGGGGCCTTTATGGTGGAGCGGATTGGGCTCTAGTGAAGAGGGCGAAGGGAGGTGAGGAATCGGTGCTCGCGAATCGGGTGCTCGCTTTTGATGTGGCGAGCGATGGGCGAATTTTGTGCAGCGATGGGAAGAATCTGCGATTGATCGAGGGGAAGGGGACGAGGAGTCTGCTGGCCGAGCCGTTGACG
>JAQCFL010000143.1 GCA_027619375.1 Verrucomicrobiota bacterium
CCCGACTCTCCCCAGCCCGACTCTCCCCAGCCCGGCTCCCCAGCCCCAACGGGGCGCCCCATCCCAGCCCGGGGTGCAACCCCGGGACCACCCATCACCGGACTCCCGTGTCCTGAAGGGACGCCTCATGCGCATTCACCCCCGATAGCCCCTACAACTGCGGAAAAAACTTCGCCACCGTCTCCTCATCCGGTGCCGTCGAGACCAGCGAACCAACCACCATTCCCACCGCGCCGACCACCCAGCAGATCGCCACCGGCATGACCCCGTTGAGCACGATGATCTCGCCTCCGAAGCCGGACATCGCAAAGAAAATGAACCACGTCACCGTCGCCCCAATCACGCTCAGGTAAGCCCCCGCCTTGTTGGCCCGTTTCCAATAAAGCGCCGCCAACACCAGCGGCGTCAGCGCCGCAAAACCGGAAAAACTCCACACCGCCAGATCGAAGATGTTCTGCTTGAAGAGCACCAGCGACAACACGTAGGTCAACACCACAATGAACACCACGAAGCCCCGCGCCATCAGCAGAATGTTCTGGTCCGTGTAGGTCTTCTTCGCCTTGTGCAACACCACATCGTTGGTGAACATCGTGCCGAGGCAGAGGAACTGCGAGTCGAGCGAGGACATGATCGCCGCCAACACCCCCGCCGTGACAAGACCCACCACGATGGGATCCTTCACGAGAATCCCGAGCATCTTGCCCAACACCGCACCGGGAGGCGTCCCTTCCAACGCCGGAATCCCCGTCGCCCAAGCCCCGATGAGCACACAGGGCACCCAGACGATCATGATGCACAGCGGATGCGCGATCACCGTGAGTTTGAAGGCCCTCGCACTCCGCGCCGTCAGCCAATGCTGGAAGAGGTGCGGAAACATCCCCACACTCAGCGGGATGAACATGTAGGTCAGGAAGGTCAGCGGCTTGATCCCGGCCTCCGCAGTGGGTGTGCGGACCAGGTGGCTCGCCTTGGCCGCCTCGATGGCCGCTCCAAATCCGCCAAGCTTGTTGGAGATCAGCACAATGGCCAGCACCCCCATCGCCATGAAGACGATCGTCTGGAAGGTGTTCGCCCAAGCCGTGGCCCGCGAGCCTCCCGCAAAGATGTAACAGAGCACCACCAGGCAGATCACCGCGCCCGAAATCCACGGCGGAATGCCGCCGTTGGTCGCCGCGAAGGCCTCCGGAAACATCCCCGGCTTCGGTCCCGCCGCACTGGTCACCCCGAGGATCGTCTTCGCCCCGCCGATCACCCCGATCAACAAGTACGGCACCACCAACATGACCAGAATCGGGAAGAGCAGGTAGCCCAAGCCGTCCGACTTGAAGCGCTCCCGGAAGAACTGGATCTGCGTCACATAGCCGTGGCGCTTGCCGATCGCCCACAACCGGATTCCGATCACAAAGAAACACGCCGCATGGATCAACCCCGAAGAGGAGGCCATCAGTCCGTAGGTACCGATGCCGATGTCAAAGGTCTCCCCGGTCGATCCGACCAGCGCAAATGCCGTCATGGTCGTCCCGAAGACCGACATCAACAACATGAACGGCCCGATCGATCGACTCGCCACGAAGTAGTCGCTGCTGGTCCCGCGAAAGAACTTCTTGGAACCCATCGCAAACGCGAGCAGGCCTCCGAGGTAGATGAGTATGATCCAGAGTGTTGCCATTGTGGTTCGGTTATCAGTTATCTGCTATCCGTTATCAGGGTTTCTCCGATCATTTGTCTTCTTTCCCTGATAACGGATAACCAATAACGGACAACCGCGACGTCAGTCGCCCCCCCCATCCGCCCATTCCTCGAGCTTGTTCGGCCAGGCGAATTTCATGACGAGGGACCAGAAGGCCACCGCCACCAGGGTGTAGCCCACATGGTAGGCCAACCCCACCGGCAGGAAACCGAAGACAAGGTTGGCGTTGTCCCAGTTCCAGAAATCCTGATGCAGGATGGCCAGGAGGAAGAAAACGATGACGAAGATCCGGTTGGGCGATTTCATGGTTGGTCAGGCAGGTGCGGGATCCCCCCTCCTTATACAGGCCCACTCCCCGGTTTCCATCGGAATTCCGTCGCCCCTACTTCTTCGTCCCCACCGCAAAGAGATGCGTCTGGGTGGCAACGTAGAGCACATCGTTGGCGATCACCGGCGTGGAGTAGATCGGTCCGCCGAAGTTCGGCTTGCCGAGCACCTTCTGCTCCTTGTCGGCAGCGAGGATGTGCACGTCGCCGTCCTCCGTGGCGAGGAAGATCTTGCCGTCCGCGATGACCGGCGAGGACCAGACCCGGCTATCCGTGGAGTAAACCCACAGTTGCTTGCCGGTCTTGGCGTCGAGGCAATGGAGGTCGCCGTCGTATTCCGCCACCACCACCAGATCACCCAATACTGCGGGAGTCGAAATGGAGCGTCCGAGGTCGTCAAAAGTCCACAGAGGCTTGCCGGAAAGATCCCCGGTCTTGGTCGCATCGATACAGTTCAAACGACCCACGCCGTCCCCGTGCTCCGGATCCTGGCCGATGATGGCATAGACCCGGTCACCGGCGATGATGGTCGTTGCGATCACCTCGCTCGGGCCCTTGAAGGTCGCGTACTTGACCGGCTCACCGTCCGGCTTCTTGCGGTAGCTAGGCGGATTGCAGTCGTAGCGCCAGAGCTCCTTGAGGATGGGGAAGCCCTCCTCCTCGTCCATCACCGGCTTGGGATCGAAACCATAGGCAAAGCCGTCGCCGCCACCCCACACCAACATGTCCTTGCCCCCGATCTTGCCGAAGGCCGGCGAACTCCAGCTGGCGTGCAGAACACGCTCCGAGACACCCGAAATTTCTTCACCTAGCAACTTGCCGGTGTTCTTGTCGAGCGCCACAAGAGCCGGCGCGAGAGGCGCGGGAATGTTGGAGTGCGACCAATCCACCCCGTTCGAAGTGGCCGTGTAGAGCACGTCGCCCACCACCAGCGGCGAGCAACTCGAAACGTTGTGCGGGAAGATCCCCAGCTCCTCACGCATGTCGAAAATCCAGAGAATGTCCGCACTCTGATCGCCCAGCACCACCTCGGCTCCCTCCACCGTGCTGAACTTCTGCTCGTCCTTGAACGGCCCGTCGTTACCGTCGCTGAGACCCTTCGTGTCGAGGCAGATGACCTCCCCGCGGTTCGAGACGATCCAGGCGCGATCCCCTTCGATCATCGGGGAGGAGCAAAGACCCACGTATTCCCAGTCGCTCACCTTGCCCGCCCCGAGCTTGGGGATGACGAGCTGCCAGAGGAACGATCCGGTCTTCTCGTCGAAACACATCAGGATGCCGCGGTCGCCCTCCTGCTTGGGATCCCGGGGCGACTCGTTGTTGGTGCCCACGTAAACCTTTCCGTTCGCCACCGTCGTGTTGCCGTAGGCCTGCGAGCCGAGCTTGGCGGCCCAAAATAGGTTCTTGGAACCGGCCAGGTCCACTTCCTCACTCTCCCCGTCGATCTCCCCGATGACGATGTCGGCCGGGAGGTTCTTGGCAGTCGCCACCATGTTGCGGCTGGGCTTGCCGCCCCACATCGGCCAGTCTTCTGCCAGCGCGGTTCCGGCCAATACGGTGGCCGCCATCAGGGTCAGGGTCGCTTGAATTTTCATCGGTCAGTCGTTAGGGGGTTCAGTCGTTACTTGGAGGGGAGAACTTTCAAATTATCAATGTAAACGCGCTTCAGCGCCTGCGGGGAAAAGGCGAAGACAGCCGGCGCCCCGTTGGGATGCACCCGCCGCACCGGCACCTCGATGGTCCAGGCATCCGGCTCCGCCAACTCGCGCGGCCAGGCCTTGGCCCGCACCACCCCGCTGCCGTCCGCCTTGCTCTCCACCGCAGTCTTCAGACGATACCAGGTGTTCGGCTTGATCGCGAACTTCACCGACTCCTTCACCCGCTCGTGGTTGCTGGAAACCTCCAGGATCTGGGCATTGCCCACCAGGGTGATCAGGTAACGTTGGTTCACCAGACCCACCGTGGACATCGTCCGACGGTTGCCGTCGGTCATCACGTCGGCCTCCACCGTGTAGTCCTTCATCTCCGCCCCACCAAAAAAGTTCATGGTCCGCTGGAAGAGAATGTTGTCGAGGCGGTTGGTGATGACCTTGCTGCTATCACGCTCCAGGACATACCACTTGATGCGCGCTCCCAGCCACGGCAACGGCGGGAAGTTCACGTCCTCACCTTCCGGATTCTTCATGGCCAACGCGATCGATTCGAAATCCTCCGCGTAGCCCACTCCCGCCACCACCCGGCCGCGGGTCGTCGCGGAAAGTCCGCTCGCGGTTCCCTTGAAGGCCCCCGCCGACAGCTTCGCGTTCGGCCCGGCCTTGATCGTGTTGCCCTCGAAGGTCGCGTCCACCGTGGCCTTCACCATCGCGGTGGGCGGGATGAAGGTCTCCCACTTCACGTCCTCGATCTGCTTCACCCGCACCCCGTTCTTGTCGAGACCATACACCTTGAACTCCTGCGACTGCCCCGCGCTCAGCGTGAACTCGGTCGGCACGATCTGCAGCTCGGTAATCTCCCCTGGCGCCGGGGTCGGCAGCGGATCGGCTCCCACATACTTCCCGTCCTTCTTGCCGAAACAATGCAGGCCGTTCTTGGTCATCACGTAAACCTTCCCGGCCCAGATGGCGGGCTGGCCGAGGCACACCGTCTTGAGATCGGTGGCACCCAGGTGCTCGGCCCCCTTGTCGCTCGGCTTCAGGATGTAGAACTCGCCGTTGTGCATCGGCACGTAGAGCTTCCCGTCACCCGCCAGAGGCGAGGCGTGCAGCTGATCCGGTCCGAGCTTCTCCGACCACAGGGTCTTGCCCGTGTCCGCATCCGCGCAGAGCAGGCTGCCCGTCGCAATGGTCTGGTAAACCCGGTTGCCCACCAGGGTCGGGGAACTCGTGAAGGCGGAATACTCGTCGTTGCGCCAGGCCTCCGACTCCTTGCCCAACACCACCGGCTTCTCGCCCTCCGGATACTTGGTCGGAATGTTCAGGCACACCAATCGACCCTGGTTGCTCGACTCCACGTTCTCATTGCCGTGGATCGCGATGAGCTTGTCCTTGCCATAGAGCAACACGTTCGAGGCCACCCCGCCGAGCGACAACGCGAAGCGCCACACCGGCTCCCCCGTCCGCGCATTCACACACACCACGTTGCCACATCCCGTGCCGGCATAGAAGACCCGGCGGCCTTCCAGCTCGCCGAAAACAGGATCACAAAAGGCGCTGTCCACCGGACGCGTGCCGGGGCTGGAGGCCCACACCAACTCGCCGCTGATCTTGTCGTAGGCATAGAAACGGTCCTGCGCCGGACCCGTCGTGCCCCAGTTGGCGGTCACACAGTGAAAGATGACCAGGTTCTCGCTCACAGACGGCGCCCCGGTCCGCCCGTTCGGAAAGGTCAGCCGCCCGAGCTCCTCCATCATGGAATGCTCCCAGAGCTTCTCCCCGTCGCGGGTGTAGCCCACACAGTGCCCGTTGCTGAACTGTAGGTAAACGTTTCCCGTCTCCCCATCCACCACCGGCGCCCCGATCCCGTAGCGGTTGTAAACGACGTCGCTAATGTAGTCGCTGTAGCGCGCTTCCCAGATTTTCTTGCCCGTCACCGCATCGAGGCAAAGCAGGGTCTCCTGCACATCCTCACCCTTCTCTCCGTAGAACCCAAAGGCATAGAGCCGCCCATCCGCGATGACCGGGGTTCCTCCTCCAATGACGTCATAGGTCCAGAGGTCGTTCGCCCCACCCAGTTCCCACTTCTCCGGCAGGCCGGTCTCCAGCGACATGCCCGTCTGCAACGGGCCACGCCAGTTCAGCCATCCCGAAACGGGATCGGCACTCAACACCCCCGCCAGCAGGGCGAGGAACAGGGAGGTCAGGAAGCGGGTCGCTTTCATTGGGTCAGTAACTACGTGTTAAAACAGGGTTCTCTTCCGCGATACAGAAACTTGCCTCGAACCGCCAGATACTTCCGGCCGCCGGACGGGCCTAGAAGCTCAAATCCACCTTCACCCCGAACACCTGCGGGTCTCCGGGGCTGCCGGCCGTGATCTGGTCGTTGATGAAGTTGTAGTATTCCTCGTCGAAGAGGTTTCGCCCATAGAGCGTCACCCGCAGGTCGTCCCGTTCATAGCCGAACTGCGCGTCCACCACCACGTGGTCGTCCTGACGGAACTCGCTGCTGTTGGCCGCGTCGTAATAGGTCTCGCCGATCAACCGCGCCGTCGAGCCGAGGAACCAGCCACAGGGCAGGTCATAGCGGAAACCACCCGCCGCCGTGAAGTCCGGCGTGAAGGGCACGCTGTTGCCGTCGTAGCTGGTCATCCCCTCACTGTAGCGGTCAAACTCGGTGTCCTGAAAGCCCACCGCCGCCTGGAACTCCAACGGCTCGATTGGCCGCCAACGGAACTCCGCCTCCACCCCCCGCGAGGTCACCTCGTCCGCGTTGACCACGATGAAATCATTCTGGTTCGGCACGGAACGGTTCAGCTGGTAGTCGTCGATCTCGTTCCAGAAACCGCGCACCGCGAAACTCCAGTCATCGTCCAGGGAACGCACATCGATGCCGATCTCGTTCGCCCAGGCGGTCTCCTCGTCGAAAGACGCCCCGGTCGGGTCTGAGGCACTGAAGGCACTGAAGCCCTTCGGCTTGATCCCCAATCCGGTCGTCGCATAGAGGCTCACCTGATCGTTCACCGCGTAGCGCAGCCCGCCGATGGGGCTGAAATAGGTGTCCTCCGTGCTGAACTTCTGCACGCCGGACGCTCCAAAAAGGGTGTGATCGCTGCTCCGGACCATGCTCGTGTCGTAGTAGTCCACCCGGCCACCCGCATGCAGTGTCAACTGCTCGGTCGCCGCATAGGTCAACCGGCCATAACCGGCCACGTTGGTCTCCTCTATGTCGAAGAGGGTCCGCTCGCTCCCCGTGTAGGGCATGAATGGAAGGGGAAAGGTCCGGATGGCGTCACCCTCGGTATCCTTGTCGGAAAAGAACAACCCGGCCCGCCAAGCCAGCGGTCCGGCATCGTCGGGCGACTCGAAACGTAGCTCCTGCGTGATGAAGGACTGCTCCTGCGTGATCCTGGAAGTGGCAAGATCGTAGGGGCCCAAATCAAGATCCACAGTGCTCGGATCCAATTCCCACTTTTGATAGCTGGTGATGGATTTCAGGGTCCCCCAGTCAAAATCTCTCCGGCCATGCAGCGACAACTGGTAGCGGTCCATCGCGGTTTTTCCGGCGAAATTGGACTGCACCGTGTAGGGATCCCCTGTGTAAGAGCCGAAGATATTGTCCGGCAGCGCCGTCAACCGCGAGCTGCCATCCCGCGCCTGCTCCACCAGGACCCGCAATCGCCACTCCATGTCCTCCCGGGGATTCCAGTAAAGGTTGGCCAGGATCCCCATTGCCTCGCGGTCGTCGGTGTGCCGATCAAGAAAGGTGTTTTTCACGTAACCGTCCCGCTCATTGTAGTAGAATTGCAAGGTGTGCGAAAAATCGCCGCCCAGCGGACCGCTCGATCCAAGGCGCACCCCCATGTAGTCATACGATCCATATTCCAATCCCAGCGTCGTCTCCTGCAACTCGCTCGGTCCCGCCGTGACGATCTCGATCATCCCCGCCGCGCCATTGCGGCCGAACCCCGATCCCTGCGGACCACGATGAAACAGCACCCGATCCATGCCCATGAACTCGGAAGGATAGGCATACGCATCCGACGACGGCACATCGTCCACATAGTAGCCCACCGCCGGCGGACTGAAGAACACGGTGTTGCCCTGACCCCGGAAGGTCACGTTGTCGCCGTAGCCCCGCGAGTCGCTGTGCGTGAAGTAAAGATTCGGGGCCATCGCCGCCAGATCCTGCAGCGACTCGATCTGGTAGAACTCCACATCCTCCGGCGAGAGGACAGCCGCCCCGGTCTCGATCGTTCCTTCGAGACGATCACCCAGCACAAGGGTCGGTGGGAGGGTGGTGACTTCGGCGTCAGCGGCTGCGGAGGCAAACAAGAGGCTGCCCAAAGCAAGCCGACCAGTCGTGCGTGATAATTGTGTGAATACCATCGGGCGGGCAGTCTGCGGATTCCGCCCCGCCGGTCAACCCCCAACAAATCACCCGATTTTATCAATTTTTTCCTGCAAGATTTCATACAACCGATCCGCCACCCCCCCGGTTGTATCGTGTTCGGTTGAAACTTCACCGGTCCACCGGTAGATTGACATGGGCTGTGGACCATTTCCCGACCTTTTTCGCCCTCGCCCTCGCCCTCGCCCTCGCTCTCGCCCTCGCCCTCGCCCTCGCCCTCGCCCTCCTCATCGCCGGCCCCGCCCCCGCCGACATCCCCTCCTGGCGCAACGGCAGCAACGGCCAATACCCCGACGCCCCCCGCCCTCGACTGGAATGGTAAGGATCTCTGGACTACTCCGCTCCCCTCGTCCACGAAGGCATCGTCTATCTCCTCAACCACGAATATGCCCTCCAGGCCCCCGCCGCCAAGATCGGCGAACTCTTCTACGAACAACGCCTACGCGGCAGGACCGACACCGCCTACCTCAGCCTCACCCTTGCCGGAAACTGGACTGCGGTTCATCATCCCGGAGGGATCCAAAACCAATAGCGCGGGTTCGAGGAACCCGCTCCAGCAGGTGACGAGCACTCCGGGAGAAACGGCCCGGGAGGAACGAGCACCCCGGGAGGGTGCCAGCGGCCGACGTTTCGCCCCTCACCTCCGACGCCGATTGCGCCCCTGCCGGATTCACCCCCCCGCCCCACCT